>JAQYTJ010000046.1 GCA_028724885.1 Bacteroidales bacterium
TGTTATGCTTCCGCCGGACGAACATACCACGAAGGTAGCAATTCGATGCGGGACACCCAAATTTAGAAAGCGATCGGCCTCTCACACTGTTGTGGGGCAGGTTTGGGGCAGAGAAGAGAAAAAGTGCGGAAAACAGGAAAAATTGAGTGAAGAAACTATCATTGGTATATTCGTTTTTCAAATGCTTCCTGATTATTTCTCCTTGAAGCAACAAAGTTCCGGAACGCAAAAAGTCTCCAAATCGCCATTACAGCAGCCTGGGGACCTATTCTCTATGTAAAGACAAAAATATTGAGATTCCATACATAATTACCGAAAAGTATCTTGAGATTCCGACAAATTAAACTATTTTTGCCTCCGAATAACGACTTTTATGTGAGGAAAATGGAATATCCAGAACGCATATTCAAACGTAAGATTTACGAAAAAATCCTGGAATGGAAGCGAATCAAAGACGGCAGCACCGCTCTTCTTATCAAAGGCGCCCGCCGTGTTGGCAAGTCAACCATCGCCGAAGAATTTGCCAAGAACGAGTACTCGTCCTACATAAAGGTAGATTTTGCCGATGCTCCCGATGCCCTTTGGGAAGCCGTCGCTCACATCAACGACCGTGACAGTTTCTTCCTCCAACTTCAGTTCATCTACAACGTCCGCCTTAAGGAACGCAAGTCCGTCATAATCTTCAACGAGATCCAGAAGGCGCCCAAGGTCAGAGAGGCTATCAAATATCTGGTGAAAGACCACAGATACGATTACATTGAGACCGGCTCCCTTTTTTCCATCAAGAAGAACACCCAAGACATCGTCATCCCAAGTGAGGAGACCCGCATCGAAATGTATCCGATGGACTACGAAGAGTTTCGCTGGGCTCTGGACGACACCGCCACAGTTCCGCTCATGAAGTACACCTTCGAGAAGCGCCAGGGAGTAGGCGATGCCACATGCCGCAAACTGATGCGGGATTTCCGTCTCTATATGTTGGTAGGCGGAATGCCACAGTCCGTCAACGCATATCTCGACACGAAGAACCTGAGTGCTGTCGATGCCACGAAACGGGAGATTGTAGAACTCTACGCCGATGATTTTCGGAAGCTCGATCCCACCGGTCGTGCCACGCGCCTGTTCATGGCGGCACCGTCCCAACTCACCGGCAACGCCTCCCGCTATCAAGTTACCAGCGTTCTGGGCCGCAGCCAGAATAAGGAAGACATGGACGAACTAATCCAGGATATGGAAGACAGTATGGCCGTCAATTTCTCCTACCACGCCAACGATCCGTCCGTAGGCCTGTCCCAACACAGGAACATCGAGCAGTATAAGATGTATGTCGGAGACACCGGTCTTTTCATCACAATGGCATTTTGGGACAATGCAGTCACGGATAATATCATCTATCAGAAACTTCTCAGCGACAAGTTGGCCACCGACCTTGGCTATGTTTACGAAAACGTTGTAGCCCAGATGCTACGTGCCCGTGGGGAAAGGCTCTTCTATCACACCTGGCCTACTGCAAGTGGCAAGCACAACTATGAGATAGACTTCCTACTCTCTCGCGGCTTTAAAATCTGCCCTGTGGAAGTCAAATCATCAGGTTACAAGATGCACAAATCAATGGACGTGTTCTGCAAGAAATTTTCGCAGCACGTCGGGCTGAGATATCTTGTGTATACGAAAGACATACGAAAGGACGAACAACTGACAATGATTCCTGTCTATAATTGTATGTTCATATAGGCCGTCCCATACTTATTAGGTTTTCGTCACTCTCCTTGACTTCTCCTTGAAGCAGAAGAGTGGCATGTAGAATACAAGGGCGATGAGGGAGAAGAAGAGGCCGCTTATGGTGCCGACTGCGAACGGGAACCAGAAGACCTCGGAAGGACCGTCGAACAGGAACGGCACGAGGCCCAGCACGGTAGAGATTATAGTGAGCATTATAGGATGAATCTTATGGTTGAAAGATTTCACATAGTCGTTCGTCTTCGTGCCTTCAAGTTTCCTCCCTTGATCGATGCGAGCCTTGCGCCTCCCGATATATTCATTCACAAGGTATATTCCAGCATTCACGACTATCCCCGAAAGCATCACCAGGGCGGCGAATCCCCCTTGGTCGAAAGTGAAGTCGGTGAAGCCGAATGTCAGGAAAACCCCGATGAAGGAGATGGGGATCATCAGAATCACGGCGAACGGCATCCGCAGCGACTCGAATATCATGCTGCAGATGACGTAGATGATGGCAATGACCAGCAGGATGAGCAATGAATATATTTTCTTGTCCGGAGACCTGAAGCGAAAATCGGAGGAGGATATCTTATAACCTACGGGCAGCACTTCCGAGTTCCACCTGTCGATGGTCTTGTCCTGAAATGCCTTGGACAGCTGAAAAGCGCCTATGAAATCGAAACCCACGGTGATTGAATAAGACTGATCCTCCCTCTGGATGTCCAAACCGGTGCGTTTCTTCTGAATCTTGCCGAATTCGGACAGTTTCACGCTCTTGCCGTTAACGTCCAAGCCAACATTATTCAGGTGCCACAGGTCGAACGTCGTCAAGTCTGCCGACCTAAGTTCCACCGGCGTGTAGCCGACATTGTGCATCAGAGCCCCTATAGTCCCATCATAAAGTCTGGTCTGGAGAGAATTGAAATAACGGTATGGATTGATCCCGCGCACAGCCAGGGCTGAGAAGTCGAAATTCATGTTCATCTCGTTACCTGCAAGGGTGTAATATCCTGCCATCATATCTGGCTTAGAAACGCGCTTGTTCTTCGAGATGTCATCGATGAGTGCTTCCGCATATTCATAAAGCTTGTCATAATCGTACCCCTTCAAAATGAGTCTGTTGCTCCTGTAGTCCGAGACAACGTTGTTGTTGAAGTTGTTGTCATCCACCCCGTAGACCCTCCAGTTTGCCCCACCGAAGTTTATCGCCGATTCCGTGACGAGAGCTTTCAGCTGCGAGGGGAAAAACGTCTTCTCATATTCGGGTTTGAAGGTTATCTGTATCCTGGCGCTCTCGCTGGAGTAGATGCTGGTCATGAAAGTCTCAATCTCGTCGAATTGGCTCAGGTAATTCTCCATGCTCCGGACTACGTCGTTCAGTTGCTCGATAGTGCAGCCATCAGGCATCCCGGCCTCTACGTACAACTGTTTCCTCTCGGGAGTGCGGTAGAAATTGCTCCTGCCCAAAGCCCTGTCGAAAAGAGCGAAAGAAGTGCCCGCAATCTTGTCTATCTTCGACTTGTTCTCCGAATATGGCTTCCAGGACATGACTTTGTTGTAGAAATTCTGAAAAGCTGTCCTGCTCTCTTCGGGAACACCCTTCCCCAGCTGGTCAGGCAGGAGGCAGAGCGGAATTCCGAAGCCAATTATGAATATGACTGTGGGCAGCCATTTGTGTCTCTGACCAAAGCTGATGTATCTTGAATATGCCCTGTTGAAGCGGATTGTCATGCGGTTCCGCCTTGCCTTGATGACGGTTCGGGAGCGACGAATCGGAAACCTGTCCAGCAGAGAAGGCACGAATGCATATGACGTGACAAGTGCGACGCTGAGGTTTATGATTATGACTTTAGAAAAATCGTCCAAATTCTTCCTGTCAGCCTCCGGCAAAAGATAAACCACGCACAGGGCGGCGATGGTCGTGGCTGTTGCGCCGAACAGGGCGGGAAAGACCTTCCTGTCATGATAGTAGGAGTAATGGTCGCACATCACAATCGTGGAGTCAATGATTATGCCCAGCGACACGGTGATACCTGCCAGAGAATAAATGTGGATGCCTAGCCCCGCCAGCTTGTAAATCACTATGGCAGTGAATATGTTTACGAGGAGGGTAGTGAATATTATGGCGAGGTACTTGAATGACCGATAAACCGCCAGCACGAAGAGCAGGAGAATCAGTATGCAGAGAATAGTCCTGATGACTATTTTCTTCAGTTCGCCTGCCATATATTCAGAAGAATCGTAGCTTACCTTCGCGGAGATTTCCTCCGGAAAAGACTCCTGCAGCTGCGCCATCTTCTTCTTCACGCTGCTTGCGACCGTGAGCAGATTCGCCTGGGGCGACGCACCTATGTCCATCGTGATGGTGTTCAGCCCGTTCACCCGGAAATACGATCTGGACACAGCCTCTTTGTACCGGAAAGTTGCTATGTCCGACAAACGAACCAGCCTGCCGTCGGAATTTTTCACGGGCATCTCGTTCATGCTCTCGATCGAGCTTTCCCTGTCGTAGGCGCTGCCTCTCAGTTTTAGCGTCATAATCCCTTCCTCCGTGTCCGTCAGCCCTAGGATCTGTTCTGCATAAAAGGAGCGAAACGCACTTGCGATGTCATCTGCGCTTATCCCGCAGGCTGTGGCCTTCACTGGATCGAACAGGATTTCGATTTCGTAGGATGTAACTCCGTTCAGGCTCACGTCCTCCACCCCGTCAATCTCGGCCAGTTTGCCTGTCACATGACTGGAAACGTATTTGTCTATTTCGTAGGAGGGCAGGGGACTGATGAAAGTATACACCAGGTCCGTTCTTGAGGCCGCACCTCTGATGTCTAGCGATATGGAAGGATAACTCACTCCCTTCGGAAGCGAAGAATAAATATTCCTGATTCTGGAAGCCACCTCGAAGCGAACCGGCTGCATGTCGGTATTTTTCCTGAACGTGAGATTCACCCTGCCGCCTCCAGCCGTGGAAGAGGATGTGACCTTGGTGCAATTCCGCATACCGGACAGGGCGCCCTCCAGCTTGGACGTGGCCTCGTACTCGACAATCCTTTCGGAAACCCCAGGCCATTTGAAGCTGACGCTAAGGTTACGCTCAGATGTCCCCGGAGCGTAGCTAACGTCCAGAGTCGGAATGATGACCATGCCAACGAATGACATCGTCACCATTATGAGCATCACGGTGAATGCCGGGATGCCGCTATTTCTTCTTCCGGTAGACATCATAATAAACGACAGGGACCAGGAACAGGCTGACGAGCGTGCCGATGGTCATGCCTGCGATGATCACCAGCGCCATCGGAAATTGCAAATCATCACCCATGCTGCCCCTGGTAAGGAATGGGCAGACTGACAGGATGGTCGTGAGAGAGGTCATCACTATGGCCTTCAGCCTGCGATGTCCTGCCTCGTAGATGGAGTGTTCCAGTGCCATCCCGTCTTTCCGCAGTTTGTTGATGGTGTCGATTTTCAGGATGGAGTCGTTGATGACGATGCCGCAGACTACCACGAGTCCTATCATGGACATCAGGTTTATAGACACGCCGCAAATCCATAGCACGAGGAGCGAAAAGAATATGTCTATGATGATCTCGGACAAGATGATGAACGGCTGCATCAGAGACTCGAACTGGGAAGCGAGAATCAGGTAGAGAAGAATCACGGCGATGAACAGGACGAGCGCCAGTTCTTCCACCATTTTATTGTTCGAGAAATATGCTCCCGAATAGCTTGCTTCAAAGTCTCCGTTGCGCTTCACCACATCGCTGATTCCCTGCATGGTTTCTTTCGCATTCTTGCCCTCAAGTTCAAGTTTCAGGGGATAATATACGCCTTCCGCACCACAGACGATGCTCTTCAACCCCTGTTCCCAGGTTTGCTGCATGAGGGCGGAAACCGGGATTTCCTTATCTCCAGCCTTTATGAAATTTCCTTCGATCATCGCCTTTATGCCTCTTCTGTCAACGCCCATTACGACAGGAAGGCTTCTGTTCCCCTGAACGATGGTGAATAGTTCGTTCTCGTTCAGGCAATTCTTCAGAGCGACCAGCAGGGAATTTAATGTAACTCCGTATAACGCCATTTTCTCAGGATCAGCGACATAGAGGATATTCCGTTTAAGGTTTGGTTCTGGTATTTCCAAATCAGGCTCTGCAACCCTGATTTCAGCCAGCAGCCTCTCTAGACGCCCTATTTCCACCCAAGGAACCGACACTGGCCTAAGCCTTGCGACCAGTTCCGGCTCGTCCTCGGAGAACACCATGTCAAATATATTCCCTGAAGATTCGAATGAAAATGCTGCGTCAGGCCATCTGGAAGCCAGCTCGGAAGCTATTCTATCCTTCATCTTCCCAAGTGTCCGCGCATCCTTGCACTTGATGTACATCGTAGCGCCGGAAACATCGTTCTCGGAGTCATGCGAGAGGATGAACTGCTGCATGCCGACCATGGACGTGACCTGCTCTGACAAATCGTTCACGGCGCCCTCCAGTGCAGCCACCCTTTCCGTGTTCTGCTCCAGAGAAAGAGGCGCATTCCAATCCACCCTCACCAGAGTGTCTGAATATGAAATTTCAGGAAGTTTTGTTCTCTCCATGAATGCGAAGCATAGGAATATTCCAACGACAGAAAATCCGAATATCGCCCATCCTGCCCACCTGTGCCTGAACAGCCATGTGAGGATATTCTCGTATAACTTCATGAAGCCATGGAACGAGAAGCGCGACAGTAAAGGATTTGGCTTGAAGGCAGGCAGCTTCTTGTACCATGTCCAGTAATACACCGGCATCACGATGATCGTCACTAGGTAAGCGGTAAGCAGGATTATCGTCACGGACATGGCCTCGTCATAGAACATGGCACCAGCTATCCCGCTCACGAAAATCAGCGGGATGAACACTGCGCATGTCGTCAGCACCGAACTCAGCATCGGGCCCCTGACCTCGGCTGTGCCGCTCAGCACGGCGGTCCGCAAATCGTCTCCGCGCTGCCATCTGGCTGTGATGTTGTCAGTCAGCACTATGGTGTTGTCCACTATCATGCCCACGCCCAAGATGAGTCCGGAAAGGGAAATGATGTTGATCGTCATTCCCATGACGTGGAAGACAAGCATGGAGAAAATGAGAGCCGTAGGAATAGTCAGCGCCACGAGGGCAGGGGAGCGGAAGTCCTGCATGAAAAGGAATATGATGACGCATGCCAGGATGATTCCGACGATGATGTTCTGCAGCAAATTGTTTATTGAATATTCCAGCAGTTCTGTCTGGTCCCTCGTGACCTTGAAGTCGATCTGCGGATAATCCTTTTCCAGTTGCTCGGAAAGCTCGCTCATCTTGGATTTCAGGGAGGACATCTTGGCATCGCTCTGCTTGATCACGGCCAGCGATATTGCGTCCTTGCCGTCCGACCTAACCAGTCCGGAGCGCTTGGCAGGATGTTCTATGACCTGGGACAGATCCCTCACTTTGAATATCCTGTCGTGGCAATTCAGGCTGATGTTCTCGATGTCCGTCTTAGTGGAAGCGATGGACTGGAACTTCACGTTGTACCTGTATTCGCCATCTCTTATAGCGAGGCTTCCCAGTCTTACGTCTGCTGCATGGATTGCAGACTCGAATTCCGCCAGGCTCATGCCAGCCTCCCGCAATGCCGATTCGTAGGGAATTATGAGTAGTTCTGGCTCTACGCACCCGCTCACGTCCACCATGGCGACTTCCGGAAGCTGCTCGATGCGCTTCGAGATGACTTCGGAAGCGAATGTGCTCAGCTGCGAGAATTCGTCTGATACAGGATACAATTCAGGATCCTTGTCCGGAGGAATCGTGCCTTGGTTTTTAAGAGTCAGGTTCACGTAGAAGGCAGGAATGTCCGAAGCACTTGACTTGTAGACTTTCGGTCTTTCGACATCACCGAGGGCCGACATTGAGCGGTCTATCTTCTCATTCACCTCAATGAATGCATAGTCCATGTCGGAACCTACGGTAAAGCTGAGCGAGATGATTCCCAAGCCGTCCTTTGCTTCGCTCTTGAACTCGTCAAGATTGCTTATCTGCATCAGATTCTGCCTGAGAGGACGCAGGACGGCCTCGTCAATCTCCTTAGAAGACATGTCCGGAGCGCTCACCTGTACAGTAATGTTCGGAACATCAATTTCAGGAATCAGCGACACAGGCAGCTGACGAATAGACACGATGCCCAGGACCATGATGACCAGCAGCCCCATGGTTACGGTGATCGGCCTGTCTATCAGAATTTTCAGCATCGGTTTACTGCTTGAGTGTCACTTCCGAACCATCGGCCAGATTCAAGTTTCCGGAAATTATGACGGTGTCCCCGGCCTCGAGAATAGCGCCCCTGTCGGCGTTGGCTGTCACCGCATGGCTGTCTGAATTGGAATCAAGGATGTTCACGTAAGTCCATCCGGCACGCCCGGAACTGTATTTAAACAGGACATATTGGTTGTCTCTTATCACTACCGCACTCTTTGGCACGACCAGCATCCCGGGGATTGACCTTTGAACGCTCACTTTCACGTTCATTCCATCGATCAGCCTGCCGGGATTGGATATCATGGCAGTAACCATCACCTGCCCGTTCTTATCCACTGCAGGATTGACATTGGTCACGGTGCCTTTGACCAAAACGCTCTCCTGAGCGTATGGCACCACCAGAACCTGAAGCCCTTTCTCGACAAAAGGGTATTCGGACTCCAGGACTGGGAACCTTACGTTGAAACGACTGTCGTCTATGATTCTGCAGGCAGGCTCCGTAGGCGTCTGAGAGTTGGCTTTGAGATTCATGTAGGCTATTCTCCCAGAGATGGGAGCTCTCAGAGAGCATCCTGCCATGTCATTCTTAGCCCTTTCCAGGCTGTTCTTCGCAGCGTCATAGCCAGAACGCAGCTTCGCGATTGCAAGCATGTCCTTTGACACGGCGGACGTGTCCCGTCCTTTGTAACCGTAACCTGCCAGCTCGTTGTACAAGTCCAGCTCTGCTTTTCGGAATGTTATCTGAGCAGATTCCAGAGCCAGTTTCTTGTCATCTGAGACCAGCGTGGCGATGATGTCCCCCTTGCTGACATGCTGCCCTTCGGAGAATCTCAAGGATTCCACTATTCCTGAGGCAGGGAAGACTAGAGTGGCTCCCGACAGTGCCTCCAGCTTTCCGTTGGAGATAAGCTGATGGTTAAAGTCTGTCTTTTCTAGGACAATGACGTCCACTAAATTCACCTGCTGGCTGTATTCCAGCTTGTCTTCTTCTTTTTTGCCCCCAACTTTTCCGCCGCTGCATGATACGACAGCTAAAGCCGTGACAATCAATAATATATTTATATATTCCCTCATATCTTATTTTAGCAGTTCGTCGTGATCCACATCTATGTCCTTGCCGCCTATGAAATCGTAAAGAGTCAGCTGCCTAAGGGTGAAATAAAGCCTCCAAAACGTGCTGAAATCCGTCACGTACTTGTCCATGGCGGTGTCATATTCATTTTGGGCAGTGTTCAGCTCAAGCACGGATGCGTTGCCGTTCCTGAATTTTTCCATCATAAGCGAATATCTTTCCTCGGCAATTTCAGATGCCTTTTTAGAGACGTTGCACTGCTGCCTTTGGTTGTTGAACTGGCTCACGTTCTTGAATATCCTAGACTTGTAGTCGCTCTCGCTCTGCTGCACCTGTGCCTTGATTGCATCGGCCCTTGCCTGAGCCCGTTTCACCCGTCCCGTCCCAAGCCCCCAGTCGAAGATTGGCACATTGAACGAAACCCCGAACACTTCCTGGTCGGCAAGATTACGATAGGCATTCGGGAAGGAATCTCCGGAATTCGACGCTCCGAACTTCGCTGAAATTGACACCGATGGGCTTCTACGAGCCTTCGCCTGTGCGATTTCAGACTCAGCATTGAGTATCCTTATCTGATTCTCCAGATTGAAGGAAGAGTTTTCCAAGGCCTTGTCCAGCACCATGTCATAGTCCATCCAAATCTCAGGCAAAGTATTTTCGAACACGGGCTTGATCTCCCGTTTCTCATCGAATCCCAAAAGCGAATTCAGAACCATCTGCGCCTCCTTCACCGCTACGGCGGCTTCATTGATTGCCATGCTGTCATTCAGGTTTCGCAACTCCAGCTGAAGATATTCATCCCTTGTGACCGTACCGAGCTTTGTCCTCTCCTCGGCAACAGAGAGCATTTGTTTCGTGTTATTATAGTTAGCGACCGACCTGTCATATTCCCTTTGAGCAAGCAGGAGGCTGAAGAAATATTGAGCGGCGTTTATCGTTATGCTCTCCATCGACTCAATGTAGACCCTTTTCGCCTGCTCATATTCCTTAGGCGAGATTTTCTTCGCCCACCTGAACTCATTGTACGAGAAGAGCGGTTGAGTGTATGATACGTAGACCGGCTGGGAATACCACGATGTGCTTCTGTTATTGCCGTACAGGTCCGTCCGGGATAGGGAAGAGAACAGGCTCACGGTCCCTCCGGTGAACGTCACGTTCTGCCTTATGTAAAGCCCGACGTCGTTCGTCAGGTTGTAGACGCTGACGTAATGCAGGTCTCCGGTGTCGTAGTCCTGCAGTTGGGCAAGAGTCCTGTTGAACTGTCCCACGTTGCCGTAGAGGTTCAGGGATGGCAGCCTGTCGGCCAAGTACGTCCTGTACGACCAGTAACTGGACACGAAGTTCGACCTGGCAGCGACAGCCTCCGCCGATCGCTCACGTGCCGTCGCGATTGCTTCCTCAAGAGTCATCTGCTGAGCCATGATATTGGTTCCCAACAGTGCGAAAACCATGATCACAAGGGCATATTTCTTCCAACGGAGCATATTATTGATTCATTATTGCGAATATAGTAAATTCTATTCTTCTACGAGTCAATATCTATCAGTTATAAGTTAAACCAGAGTCAACAATCTTCAGGGCATAGACTCACCTCCAGTCAACCCAAATCCGGAAATTACAGACATTTGTGAAATTAACAAAATAATGCATGATCAACATGGTCCAAATGTGCAAAGATTAAATGTATTAAAATTTCTTTCTATTGTCGAAATAGAAGGGCAAAGGTATCTAAATGCACATCCTTTACAAGGCACAACCATATCTCTTGTAAAAAACCACAGCCCTTTTTTTTCCATCTCTAGTTTAGAATAGTCGACAAGAGATGTATTAAATGCAGTTCTAGTGGTGTTATTTTTAGAAGATAAATACTCTCCTTTATGATTAATAAAAATCTTTCCCCAATAAAATACATTTATCTTTTCCCTTAGGTAAAAGTCTTTTAAACGATGAGTTCTCTGTTCAAGATCTGCAATTGAATATTTACATTTGTCTCGAATATAAATATCAGCATTAGCATCAGGGATAATTTCTAGTTTATTTGCAAGTTTTTCATTTATTTTACACGCACGAGTGTAACTATTTTCATTATCCACATAAGTTATATACTTAAAGTTGTTATCTTCTAGACATTTGGGATAATAGGAATTGCAATCTATTGCTATTGATAAAGTCTTTTTACGGTGGTGAATACTTTTAAGAAAAATATTATCGATCGTATCACCATGGAAGATAATATCCAACTTGATATTATTAGAAATTGAGTTATTAATTAATTCCAAGAACTCAATAGATGTTTGGGAATCACAAATGAGATGTATTGAGTTTAGACGCTTAAACAGGTCCATGTCTTTAAGCCATCTTCTTGTTGATTCCATAATATTGTCTCGAAAATATATACCGGAGAACACACTTTCAGCAAGTGAACCTCGACAATCTATATAAATTTGAGAAATATATAAAAGAATATTATAGTACGATGTATTATCATTATCTTTTTGATGCTTAATGATGTACTTTTCTTTGCTTATAAAAGGAGAACTATCAGGATTAGTTACGCCTCCTAAAATATTTGTAGTTATAAATGATGTAAGGTCAGCCCAAATTTTATCTGATTCTTGGAGAATGACTTTATGCTCATGCTCCAGTCTATTTAAGCCATCCAAATCCATTACTCCGGAAAATTTATATAGAAAGAGTTTCTTGCGTAAAGTATCATAAAATAATATATTTGAATATCCACATGTAATGAAAACGTATGGATGAATATATAGCAGTCTATTCATAATTATGAGATTTTAGTATTTTAAATTTTCCGAATTTGCATCAGAAGATAATTCTGTATTATGATCTTCATAATATTCTATGTTTTTCCTAAGATAGTTAACGAATGAGACTCTTGTCATGAACTGTGGACATCTCTTTGTATCTTCTTTCATATTTAAAAAGAAGCACATCCTGCAATTACGTATACTGTAACACTCCATACATGACTTTGCTAATCTTTGATAATATACTGAATAATATTCAGCACATCTATTGAAATCAATATTGATTTCTCCCTTTTGCGTCACCTTTCCTAAAGCATGCATATGTGGTATTGTCTCACATGGTAACAGTAGCCCTTGTGCCGTGATAAAAATCTTTCTTGAGAATGGCATACATGTCCCTGTCAATAGAATATCTCCTTTATTAGGAGACGTGAAATCTAAAAATGAGTTATGAATATCACAAATATAAGAGTCAAAAACCTCACGGTTATAGTCATTGAACACAAACTTTTCATAAGAAGATTTAGGCAGAGTTGACTCTAAGCTCTTATAAAAGTAATTATCGCTTCCAGAATCAACTTGTGGGTTTAACTCTGATAATTTATACTTGTATGAGTATGTTCTAAAAAAAGAATCCAATCTAGAATAATTACTATAATGATTATATACAGCATTAAATGAAACATTATTCTTAAAAAATGATGGATATTTCTTCTTTACTGATTTGATATTATTTATCAATTTTGGGAAGCTCTCTTCTCCATTCGGGAAAACTCTTGCTGCATTGTCTTCTTTTCCTCCATCTAAGCTTATCAAGACTTGAAAATTGTGTTCGACTAAAAAATCGATATATTTAGGTAATAACAGGCCATTAGTTGTAATAGAATGTTGTATGTTATATGTAAGATTATGTTTTTTAGTTTCTAAATATAAGACAACTTCCTTTATTAGCTTGAAATTTAAGAGAGGTTCTCCACCATAGAAACCTATATACTTAGTATCCAGCGGTGATTGATTTTCCGAAGAATTCCATCTTTCGATCATATAATCAACCATGGCAATAGCCATCTTTTGACTGATCTCCACATTGCTTCTCGTACTAAATGATGCATAGTTCTTCCCATAAATACAATATCTACATTCAAGATTACATCTCTCAGTTGTTTCAATAACAAGGACAGGACAATTAGCGAGTGAGTTTTGAACATCAGAAGCGGAGATAGCGTCTCTATAATTACTTATCCTGTACGTATCGGACTGGAAATACCCTTTCTTGTATAGAAGTGAATAATGCAATACACAACCATTTATTTCATCTTCATTATAATGTTTTCCAAATAAAGAAGACAATTTATCAAAAGATATTTCTTTAGGATTTGTTAAATTCTCCGCCAGACTAGCCTCAATGGGATGTAAATACATTAATCTTTGCATGGGAACATTGTAATAGTATGTATTTCCATGCTTTGTCTTAAATAGAATAAACTTTTCCAAAATAAAGTCACAGATTATTTTTATAAGCTATTTCGCTTTTGCAAGCATAATGATAGGATCCGACTCCATCGTGATTCCTTCGATGCCGACAGATGACAGATAGGAGTATGCTCTCTGACGGGCATCATCGGTGATGTCCCTTGTGTATCCATAGTTTATGGTCGAAGGGTCAAGAACATCTATCAGCCAGCCTTCATTTTGCCATCTCGGGCTGAATTCGGTGTCGAAGCTGTCCGACAGTCTGAAATCCCCCCTGTAAATAATCCCATCAGTCTTTTTCAGGACATAGTGACTATAATTCCAACTCCTGTCAAAGATGCTGAGATAAAGGTTCTTGCTGTCTTCCGCAAATTCCATGATAAACTGCTTGTCAGAGATGTTGCTGTAGAAGTCCCTCAGGTCTTCCTTTGTAATATGGTGAGGAAAGTTGAATGCATATTTTGGAATCAGCTGCCCAGATTTGTAGGAATATATTGTGTCGCAGTACGACGGATTATACAATACCTCGCCTGCATACTTTCGAAGAGAATGATGGTTCGGAAGGGCGACCGGGGTCACGCAGTCAAAGAAGAGCTTGTTTGGAACATAATTGAGCGTGTCTCCTTCCTGGCTTAGCTCAACTATGGCATCCCGCTCATTCCCGCTTACGTTCAAAACATTCTCGATTATTGATCCGGAATCGGAAATCACAAACTGTCTGTTTTTGTATTTCGTCGTCGAGGAAACGGTTGAAAGATATGTGCCGTCACTTGAAAACTTCATGATGCCCCTGGCAATGTCCGTGACATACAGGACATTGTCCGCTTTGCTGAAAGCGATGTCTGTCGGAATCAGATATTCACCCTCGGCACGTCCCTCCACCGATATTGTAGAAATCAGTGAGCCGTCAAGCGCGAAACGGAATATTCCAAAAGGATTGACCGTCAGAATATAAAAGGAGTCTTCCGTCATGCATACTTTAAGAATGTTTGAAATATTGTGGGAATCCGTCGTCTTGAGAGGAATGAATTTTATCGGCTCAAAAACATCTTCCAACGACAACACAGGAGCTTTCTTAAGGTCTTTGTAGTCAAAAGAACTTAGCTGAGAGCTATGCTCACATGAAATGACAATTGCAAGACAGAGAAAGAGTCCTATGTATTTTTTCATATTTAATTCTATCACTTTTGCAAACAAGAAAAATTCTCAATGTAAATTAAAATAAGAGCAAAAAAGATTACTTTTTTTACTGTTTTAAAAAATCCGGCTTATGCACTTTAGGTTTTCGCTAATAATAATCGCCGTTTAAATTTTCATATTATGTCCGTAAAACCTAAAGTACATAGCTCCGATCAAAATAAGAATTAAAGTTTATCGCTTTATAAAATTGGCATAGTTGACGCACCTCTGAAAGTGGCAACTGAATGAATTCCAGTAGTCTTGGTAGAATCCTCTCCCGGACAAGAGCAAGAACATCCTGCCTCCTCACGGACATTATTACCACCCATTACAACTCTCATTTTGTCTTCTGACAATCTTTGATTAATAAATTTTTTCATATGCAATTATGATTTTAACCGTTTAAATTTACAATATTCTTTGCAAATATCAAATTTTTTGCTAAAAAA
This sequence comes from Bacteroidales bacterium, assembly GCA_028724885.1. Classification (GTDB taxonomy): domain Bacteria; phylum Bacteroidota; class Bacteroidia; order Bacteroidales; family UBA932; genus Cryptobacteroides. The sequence continues at coordinate 14,927 of JAQYTJ010000046.1, forward strand.
CTGTTTTGAAATCATACAAAATATTTGTTAAGCATAATCGGCAGTTAAGAATTAAGGGAAATAGCGGGATATGCAATGGATGTAACTATTTGGAATAGTATCATTTAGGCTTTCTTGCTATTTTGAGGGTAAGCGAAAACGAGCATAAAACGGCAGGAGTTCCGTTACCAAATCGTAACCCATCGAAGAAAGAGCAAAGAGGGGTTACGAATTGAAGCTAAACAACTGCTCCACAGTTTTTTATTCATCATCTTTCATCGTTCTGCATCGCTCAGAAGCACCTGTTTCACTGTACCTTTGCAAGCAAAGGGAATTGAGAAAAACGACAGAAAAATGAAAGAAAACAAACTGAAAGTATCATTCTTCATTCAGGCAAGACGAACCAACAAGAAA
>JAQYTJ010000047.1 GCA_028724885.1 Bacteroidales bacterium
GATGAAGGACCTTGCAAAGAAGAGCGCAAAGACTTTATTTGTCTTGTTGCAAATCCTCTTCGGAGATCCTCAATATAAATTACAAACTGCGCAATAGGCAGTTGTTAAGGATTGACTACATAGTCGAGGTTCATCCTGAGAAAGCAGGATAGATTTTTTCATAATCATGCCAAACGTATCTTCCGCTGATCCGTAGGAAGGTACGTAATTGTTTGCGAGGTCGAATTGTGCTATTTGGTGATTAAAAGCATAATGCACCATTTCCGGAGAGTTGGGATGAGCTTGGAGAATATGCCGGATTCTCCATTAGACGGTTGCCAGAAACCATTTTACTCACCGGCTATTATCCTAGCGTCTTCGGCTCTGTCAATGCCCAGCTTCCTGGCATTAACGTCGCGAATTGCCTTAATCCGTTCCTTGTGCCGTATCACCCAATGTTCACCAAGCATACACATGCTTGCCGTAAAGAAATAGATGATTGTCTGGAGTATCATGCCGCTCATCTGGACGGTTGCTTCACTCATGTCCCCGCCCGCTACGCTCATATTCAGGTAAGCCTGGCACCCGAAGGTTGAAGGGAATAGGTAAGAGAAGAATTTCCAGAATTTAGGGAAGGCGCAAGTAGGCCATGAGCAGCCTGAGAGGAACAGGCATACAGGTGACATTGCCAGGAATAGCACGAATACGGATTCACGCCTGGTGATGATCGTGCTCCAGGTCATGCTGAACAAAACGCAATCTGTGACGAAGAACACCAGCATGGCGAGGACGTCCTTGAAATCGCCTCGCTGTGGCAGACCGAATATGGCAGGGACTATGAACGCTATGTATGTTCCTATGGCCATGTAGATGAGCCAGTATGCTCCTGCCCTTCCCAGCACAATTCTGCCTATCCCTCTTCCTCCTTGCAAGTCATACGGTATGGAAGCGAAGCTACGGTTTTGTTCCCGCTGTGTTCCTGCAAGCAGAGACATTCCATAGAACATGGTCTGCTGAATGATTATGAGAAGGATTGCTGAAACTAAAAAATAGCTGTAGCTGAACGACCTGTTGTAAGGATTATTGTCGTCGTACAGAATCGGTTTGACGGACTCGTAAGCTGTTTGGTCCGTCATGCCCATAGACGTGTAGCGGACCATCTGGATTTTCCCCACCTCGTGCAGCATCACGAAATTCGTGGCAGACAGGACATTTTTATAATAGAGGAAGCTGCTCATGTCGGCGTAAGCAGAGAAAATGGCCGTTTCCATGTGTGCGAGCTTTTTCCCGAAATCGGACGGGAACATGATTATTCCCTTCACCTTTCTTTCCTGCATCAGCCTCTTCGCTTCCTCCATATTCATGCATGTGTATGCCACGCTCACTTCTTTCGTTGCGTCAAGCTCGCGTATGATCCTATGGGTGTCGCTGCAGTCGGCGTTATCTACGACGGCGATAGGAGTCTCATGCACTATGCCATTCAGGTACACGAGGTTATAAAGCAGAGGGTATAGCAGCCCAGCCACTACGAAGATCAGCATTACCCCACCGTCATGGAGTACCTGATGCAGCTCGTGGTTAAGAATATGCCAGAAGTCTGCGCACCAAATTTTCAAATATGACTTTAATTTCCCCATAGCCCTTTATTCCTTTGGAAAGTTTTGATGGATATATGCGCGCTTCAGCCTGTTGAGGCCTATCGCAGGCAGGAACAGGAATATGAGAAGGTATGCCGCTTCTTTCCACCAGCCTGCGAATCCGGTACCGAAGAACACCTCTTGCACGAAGAAGTTGAAATAATGTCTTAGAGGGAAAGCCGAGGCAAGTCCCTGGATGTAAGGAGGCATGGTCTCGATAGGCAGGGTGAAGCCTGCCAGAGAGAAGCCCAGCGTGCTGTAGAGGGCTCCGATGCTGAGAGCGAGCCGCGGCACAGGCAGCATTTCCACTATGAATATGCCAATGCTTTCGCTCGCCAGAACCATAAGGAACATGTCTAAGAACATGTTCCAGATCGAGCCTGCGATAGGGAAGTGCAGCCAATGGTACAGCAGCACTATGAGGATGAATCCTATTGCGGAGAAAATCGACGTCCACACTAAGAGCTTCCCCAGAAGGGCAGAGGTTATAGAATCTCCGGCTGTCCTAAGCAGGTGCCTAGAAGTGCCGTATTTCAGCTCCGTGCCTAGCGAATATATCAAGACTATTATGACGATCATCTCGACCACTCCTGGAAGCATTATGTTTGAGAGGTAGTAGCCGTAGTTCGTCGTCGTGTTGCCTATCTGGTGGAAATCCACGTTCACGGGCTGTATGAGACCCATTATCTGCTGCTCATCGTAGCCTTGCATTCTCAGTGCCTCCCTCTGCACGGCCCCGTTCGTCAGGTTTACCATATAAAGCAGCTGCTTCCATGCAAGGGCACCTCCGACCAGGTACAGGCCGTTCGTGTACATTGTTATCTTCGGCTGCCTGGACGCCTGGATGTCATCGTTCATGCCTTTCGGAAGCACGCACATCGCAAGTACCTTCCCGCTCATCAGATCCGCCCGCGCAGACTCGTAGGTGTCGTAATGCACTACCTTGCCCAGTTGCGTGGCATCGAGCTGCTGATAGAAATTCCTCGATGTCGTGGATTCGTCTTGATCCACGACGCCGATTGGGATGTCATGCGGCAGGCCGTCTTTCATCAGCGTGAGATAGAATAGCGCACAGAACGTGATGACCCCCACCGAGCCCAGCAGATAGAGAGGACGGTTCCTGATTATCCTGAGCTCGCGCCGAGCGACCTTAATAATATTCTGCCAGATACTCATCAATATATTACTAAGGATTATTGTCTCATGATTCCGGTCATGCCTGGACGTATGCCATCTATGGCCTCGTCAGGAATGGCCCTGACCTCGAAAGTCTTGGCATCGTACATCCCGGTTTCTTTTGTAGCCTTCCATGTGGCGTAGGACTCTCTGACGCTTATGTAATTCACGGTCGCAGAAATTTCCTTGCTGTCGAGGGCCGGAATCAAGATTCTGACTTTATCGCCCTGCTTCAGCCCGTGTAGATAATCCTCACGCACGTTGAACGAGAACCAGATGTCGCTCAGATCCAGCACGCTCGCTACCGGGGAGCCGGCTCCCACCAGCTCGCCATTGTGAGGATAGACCTGCGAAACGATTCCGGAAGCAGGGGAAACCAGATAAAGCTCTCCTAGATATGACTCAACCTCCATCACGGCACCGTTAGCTTGATCCACCAGAGCCTTAGCCGCTTCTTTGTCTTCTTTTCTTGCTCCATTCACTGCCATGTCGTACATGCTCTTGGCAGCCTTCGTCTGGGCTATGGAGGCATCGTACTGAGCCTTGGTCTCATCGTATTTCTGAGCTGAAATCACTTTCTGATCGTATAGCTTCTGAACCCTTTCGAAGGACTTCTTCATGACATCTTCCTGAACGAGCGCTTGCTGGTAAAGTTGGTAGGCACCTTGAATCTGCTCGGTGCGAGCACCGTTCCTGGCTTTCAGGTTCTGGGCGGAAGCTGCGGCTTTCGCTGCATCGGCCTGCGCCAATTTCGCTCTCACTTCAGGAGAGTCGATATGGGCGATAGTGTCTCCTTTCTGAACGCTCTGCCCCTCTCTTACGTAAATATCGTCTATCCTGCCTGTCACTTTGCCTGACACCCTGTATTCGGTGGCCTCTGCCTCTCCTTGTATTACAAGCGGCTTCGGCTTAGAGACAAAGTAGCCGATTATCGCAATAAGGAGAATGATGACGATCAACGCTACTATTCCTATTACTAGATTGTAGCTTTTCTTTTTCGTTTCCATAATTTATTTCTCTTTTTTATTTTTTTACTTTTCGGCATGATAAGCTGCTTCGGCCTTCGCTATGTTGGCAGCCAGCATCTGAAGCTCGATTCCGGAGTCGATGTATTCAGAGTGGGCTTGCAGCCATGCGGTCTGGGCTGACAGGGCAGTGTTTGTCGTAATCACTCCAGTCTCGAAGCCTATCGTCGCAGTCCTAAGGTTTTCCTCGGCGCTTTCAAGATTGCTCTTGGCCATGACATGTTTCTCGAAAGCCTCGTCCTGCTGTTTTCTGAGCTGGGTCACCTGAAGATTTATGAGATTCTTCGCATCTTCCAGCTGCGTCCTGTAGAGAGTCGCCTCTGCCTTGGCTTTCCTTGTCTTGTTGTTGGCCTCGAATGCGTGGAAGATAGGCACGTTCACTACGACTCCTGCGTTGAATATCCCACCCCAGTCTTTCTCGAATCCATGTTTCAGATTAGGGTTCGTCACTGAATATCCTGCCATCAATGCCACCTTAGGCATCATATCGGCCCTCGCTACCGCGACTTTCTTTTCATATATCTGAGATGCCAAGTCTAGGCTCCTTGTCTCCGGCCTGTCGGCATATATTTGTTCCATATCCTTCTGGGTGGTCATCTGCGGCATAGGCACCTCCTCGAGTTTCTCGTCAGAGAGTGTTATTTCAGAATTCAGGTCTATGCCGATGAGTTTGCAGAGCAGCATCTTTGAAAGCACAAGTCCATTGCTGGCCTTTGTCTTGAGCATGTCCGCTTCATTTGCTCTAACCTTTATCTGAAGAGCGTCAGATTCTGTAGCGACTCCTTCTTTAACGGAGATGTCCACATCTCTCTCCATTTTGTGTAGCAAGTCGGCATAAGCCTCTGACAGTTTAAGCTTGTTGGCAACTGACACTATCTGCCAATATGCCTGGTCAACTTCGACTACTATTTCCTGATACTTCTGGTCGTACTGCGTTTCTGCCAGCTGTTCTGCCAATTTGGCAATCTTGTTGGCGGCAACTATTTTCCCTCCCATGAAGACCGGCTGCTGCGCCGTAACGGTTCCAAGGAATATGTTTTCGATGTCAGGATGGAAGGCATCGGCTATTTCCTTGCCGAGCGCATTTAGCGTCTCTGACAGATCTGTCTTCGACATCGCTCCTACCACTGTCTGCCACATCGGGCTATGCATGTACTCTGCAGCAGCTTGAGGATTGGAAGTTATGGCGGTCATGAGAGCTTGTGCGAAAGACTGAGTCTGTCCATGGATAGTCGTACCCAGATTGTTCAGCCTTGCCGTGGACTCGTCGCTTATGAGTCCGAAATCGTTCGGATTATAGACGTATGCTCCAGTCGCCGATATATTAGGGAAATAATTCGCTAAGGCGATTTTGCGGTCGTACCCAGCTATCTTGATTTTCGTGTTTGCCTGAATCAGATCCTTGTTGTTCTTGATAGCCATGTCTCTGCACTCTTCCAGAGAGAGGGTCTGCTGTGCGTTCAATCCCAGAGAAATCATGGACAATGCTGCCAGAACTGAGATTCTCGTGAACTGCTTTCTCATATCTTTATTCTCAATGTTTATTTTCAGTTTATTAAAATACTATATTATTTTTAACCGCAAGAAAAATATCTTTTTGCAAAAATTTAGCCTAAAATATACAGTAATTATTTGATTATGCCGCTATAATATATCTATTAGTCGAAATTGATTGCGCCTTTTGACATCTAACGTGCTCGTATCCCGTTTCCGCCTTCAATCATTTTTATGTTCCCTTCTATTTTATGCCCCTGCGGCACCGTGCATCGTTGCGTTTTTCCTTCAGCTTTTCCTTGTGATGAAGCACCCAGTTCTCTAGGTACACGCATGAACAAGCGAAGAAAAAATATATCATCGTCTGCAAAGTGATGAATTCAATCATTTCCTTTGCTATAGACATGTCGCCTCCAGCAGCGCTCAGGCTGATGCAAGCCTTCGTCACGAAGGTGGTTGGAAATATGTATGATAAGTATTTCCAGAACTTAGGTAATGCGTAATACGGCCATGCTATGCCAGTAAGGAAGAACGTCACTATCGGCACAACCGGCAGAAGCACGAACACGATTTCTCGCCTGGTGATGAAAGGACTTCGCATCATTGAGAAAAACACGCAATCAAGCACGAACAGCGACAGGAAAGAAAACAGGTCTTGGAAGCTTCCTCTCTATGCGTGCCTGAATATGGTCGGAGATATTATGGCTATGTACGTTCCGATTCCCATGAACAGAAGCCAATACGCCGCACCACTTCCCGGTACTATCCTGACGCAGCCGTGCCCCTCCAGCTTGTCTGGGAGCGAGACGAAACTTTTATTATCCTCGCGATTTGTCCCGGCTAGTATCGACATGCCATGAGACATTATCTGCGGAATCATTATGGGCATGATGCCGACGACCACGAAGATAATCATCACGCCTTCGTCGGCCAGAATCTGCTTGTAATCTTTGCCAGACTTTCATGACGTCACCTGTCCTACATGTTCGCCTTTGCGTACGAATACCTTTGTCACGGCTCCGTAAACAGGGGCGACAAGGTGGAGTTCGTCGGCGCATGATTGGACTTCAGCCACGACACCTTCACCTTGGTTCATATGAGCCTCAGCTGCCGCTTCGTCTTCGGCTCTTGCTAAGTTTACCGCCATGTCATACTGGCTTTTGGCTGCTTTCTGCTGAACCACTGCGGCATCGTATTTTGCCTTGACTTCGTCATGACGGTACAGCTTCCTGCCCTCACCGTGATTTTCCATGAAACCCTATATTCCGTGGCTTCGACTTCTCCTTGTGTAACAGGCGGTTTTGTATAGGATACGAGATATCCTACGAGGGCAAGTGAGAATACTATTGCTAGCAGTGCTATGATGCATATGACTTTTTCTTTCTTCTTTCCATATAGTTGGATTTTGAATATATTACATTGCTTTTCGAGTCTGTAGAAAAATCTACAAAAAAGTTGCCTTTATTTTACTATATGGATTGATTTTTGTATATAATATTTTCATATTTGGCTAAATTTACGAAAAAAAGAAAATTTAAGCCCATGCTAGAACTATCTAACATTTATTTATATTATGGACGAATATCTACAGAAAATAGACATGAAGCACATTAGAAAGCTGCTTCCAGCCAAGATAGACACGGAACTGAATGAGGATCTTTACATACTCCACATTCACTACGACGAGTCTTATGTCCAGAAACTACGTTCTTTCCTCGAATTTCCTTGCAGGACAGATGTGTATCTAACCTTTTTCTGCATAAAAGGCTCGGTGGACCTAGAAGTAAATCTTAGAACGTTTAGTCTCACTGAACACACCATGTTCATTAGTACTCCTGGCAACATCATTAAAGCTAAAGTCGACCCGGTAAAAAAGAATTTCGGCAACGAAATTCTTCTCCTTGCCATTTCGCCTTCTTTCCTCTCGAATATCAGCTTAGAAGTGAGCAAGAGCCTTGGAAACCTCATCAGCTTCCTTTCCGATCCAGTCATTCACCTTGATGACGCATCGATTCGGATTTGCAAAAGCTATATCGGCATTGTTAAGGAACTTATTGATTCTGACTGCTCGAATAAGAGAGAGGCAGTAGGTGCGCTGATTTCTTCTCTGTTCTATTATTTCGTCAGCCTTGTGGCCAAGAGGGACGAGAATAAGAAGACGATGCCTATGAAGAACGCTTCCGTGAGGGTGACCCAGCTTCTAGAGAGATTCATAAAGCTTGTCACTGAATATCATAACTCAGAGCGTAGCATGGCTTTTTACGCAAACAACCTTGGGCTTACTCCGAAATATCTTTCCAAGCTCATAAAGCAAGCTAGCGGAAGATCGGCTCCAGAGTGGATCGACTCCTTCGTCATCTTGGAGGCGAAGAATATGTTGAAATATACCGACAATAGCATCAAAGAAATAGTTTATAAGCTGCACTTCCCGAACCCATCGGTATTCTATAAGTTCTTCAAGGCTCACACAGGGATGACCCCAAGCCAGTATAGGAACATGTAATGAATTTTCAGTAAAATCGTTTTAAAAAATTAACAAATTCTTTTGGAAATTCCGTTTTTGTTGATATCTTTGCAATGGACAAACAAAGCTCTTTTATTTGTTGTCTATTTGTTAAGTTCGTTTTATATACAGGGGCCGGCTCTTTGGGGAAAGCGCCGGCCTTTCTTTAGTATATCGCGCATGACACGTCCACCGAGACGGCCTTTATATATCAGGCATGACACGTCCACCGAGACGGCCTTTCTTAGTATATCAGGCATGACACTTTGGGTCAAGTCCAAAGCCCTGTGTTAAAGAATATACCCCGTTATCCTTAACTATACTCCACGTCATACCGAATGCCCAGTCCAGTCATCCCGAACTTGATTCAGGATATAGTTTTCGCAAACCCAGATTCCTGGTCAAGCCCGGATGACGGAAGAAGGGTGAACTCGTTTTACCGTCAACGCGAAATGTGGGGTTGCCGGTGAGGCTGTGGTCGCAAAGACTACGCTTAGAAGGACGAGAAAATTTACATTTATCGGCAACAGTATAGTGGCACCGGCTGGCTTGCAACGAAGGACTGCGTCGCCCACCCACTTTCTAGAACGTGGGTTAGCAATGGGAATATTTGTCCTCGGCTCTTAAAATGAATGTCACCGTTGCCTACGATTGGGAATAATCACAACCTCTCTTCAAGGTTTCACAAAACCTTGTCGATGCTGAAGCAATAAAGAATTGCATATGTATATTCAATCCGTTCTGAATAAGTGTCTCGCAAAGAGCTGTCGAGGCGGACATGTCTGGTGGCGATGTGTTGGGGTGGGGGGCGACAATGTGCCTCTTGTGAGGCATCGATGTCGAGACATGCCGCTTTCTGTGCGCTTCCGGGGCGCTTGCCTCGACAAGGCTCTGCGAGACCTATCGCAAAGCGTAGCATTAACAATCACAGGTCGCTGTGATATGCGTTTTTGGCGATTAGAAGGCATGTTTGCGCAGATGGCCTGGTTTTGCGAAGCAGGGCAATCATTCCTGCTTGTGAATAGTAACGACGCTTATGAATAATAGTTATGCCATTTGATTTTTTAAGAAGAAAATTTTAGTAAATTTGTTTTCTAAAGCGAATAGAAAGCGATTTATCATTAATAATATTAAAACTCAGCTTTATGGCAGAAAAAAGAAAAGGCAATGCGTTAGCCATTGCGATCATGTTCTTCCTGTTCATGATGATTTCATTCGTGACAGGCCTTCAGAATCCTTTCGGAATAATCGTTAAACAGCAATTTTCGGCTACGAATTTCATGTCTCAGCTCGGCAATGCTGCAAATTTCATCGCTTACGCATTCATGGGCGTGCCTGCGGGCATCATTCTTTCTAAGAAGGGTTATAAATTCACGGCATTGCTTGCAGTGCTTGTGGGTTTCATTGGAGTAGGAATCACCTTCCTTTCCGGTAAGGCTGGCAGTTTCGGGGTTTACCTTCTAGGAGCATTCGTGTCAGGCTTCTCCATGTGCATGCTGAACACTGTCGTGAATCCTATGCTAAATACCCTTGGTGGCGGTGGAAACAAAGGCAATCAGCTCATCCAGCTTGGCGGTTCCTGCAACTCTCTTGCTGCGACGATTTGCCCGGTGTTTGTCGGATATCTGATTGGCGACGTTACGAAGGACACTCAGATAGCAGATGCTAATCCTGCGCTTTTCATAGCCATGGGCATATTTGCATTAGCATTCTTCATAATCCTATTCTCTCATATTCCTGAGCCAGAGCTTGAGGCAGAGAAAGCAGCAGCGGCAGAAGGGAAGACAGCTGAGGAGAAACCTAAGCTTAGTGGTGCCTTTTCATTCAAGCATTTCGTATTTGGTATCATTGCCATATTCCTGTATGTTGGGGTTGAGGTTGGAATTCCTAACTTCGCTAACCTTTACATGACATCTGAAGGCGTAGGCCTTTCTGCGGCAGTCGCTGGAACTATCGTCGGAATGTACTGGTTCCTCATGCTTTGTGGCCGTTTGATTGGTGGGGCGATTGGTGGAAAAGTATCCAGCAAGGCTATGCTTTCTGTCGTTGGTTCTGTTGCCATCATATTCGTCATTCTGGGCATCATCCTTGGCGATTCTACTACGGTCAGGTTCCCTGCAATCACATCCCAGCTTAGCTTTTCGCTTGAGGCGATTCCTATCGGCGTTATGTTCTTCATCCTCTGCGGTTTGTGTACATCCGTAATGTGGGGATCGATTTTTAACCTGGCAGTTGAAGGACTAGGCAAATATACGTCTCTCGCTTCTGGGCTCTTCATGGTCATGGTTTGCGGTGGAGGCATACTCCCTCTTATTCAGGGAGCGGTTGCGGACGGCGCTGGCTATCTGATGAGTTATATCGTCATATTGATTGGAATAGCATATATTCTCTGGTTCGCCATTATGGGATCCAAGGTTCTTAAAAGAGCAGAAAATTAATTATGAATATCATGGATAAAGATCTTGTTATTGGAGTGGATGTCGGTGGTCAGTCTGCTAAATGCGGCATTGTCGACATGATGGGAACAGTGCTTAAGCAGACAGTGATGCGTTCTGAAAATTACACTGAGGCTCAGCAATATGTCGATGACCTTGCGACAACATTGAAACAAATCATAAAGGATGCTAATGTGGCAGGTAGAATTCGCGGAGTTGGAATGGGTGTTCCTAACGGAAACTACTATACTGGAGAAATAGAGAATGCCGTAAATCTGAAATGGGCTAACAAAGGCAAAGTGAAATTTGCTGACATGCTTCAGAAGGCCATGGAAGGCATCCCTGTCAGGTTGACGAATGATGCAAATGCGGCTGCTCTAGGAGAGATGACCTACGGCGTAGCCAAAGGCATGAAGGATTTCATCATGATTACTCTAGGGACTGGCGTAGGAAGCGGTATCGTCATCAATGGCCAGGTCGTTTACGGCCATGATGGCTTCGCTGGCGAGCTTGGCCACACTACTCTAGTCCGCCATAATGGCCGTCTCTGCAACTGTGGTAAGACAGGATGCCTTGAGACATATTGCTCGGCTCTTGGAATAGCCAGAACAGCTCGCGAGTGGCTTGAGATGACAGATGAGCCATCTCTGCTCAGAAATTACGAGGAGATCTCGGCAAAAGATGTAAAAGACGCTGCTGACGAGGGTGATAAACTGGCCAAGAAGATTTTCGACTACACAGGTAACCTTCTCGGCGAGGCTTTCGCCGATTTCATTGAATTCTCTGCGCCGGAGGCTATAATTCTTTTCGGAGGCGTGGCAAGGAATAGAGAATATCTTGACGAGCCTATCAAGAAATCAATGAATGCCAATGTGCTGCCTCTTTGGAAGAATAAGGTGAAGCTGCTATATACTGCCCTAAAAGAGTCCGATGCAGCAATCCTCGGAGCATCAGCTCTCGCATGGGAGATTAAATAAGGCCCTTTGCGAATATATTTCAGGCGCGCCTTTAACAGGTGCGCCTTTTTGCTACAAGACTTCTTTTAAAAACGGCCCCGTTACCGAACCTGGATCTTTTCCCAGTTGTTCCGGAGTCCCTTTGGCGACAATCTGACCACCTTTCCGCCCACCTTCTGGACCAAGGTCGAATATGTAGTCCACGCTCTTGAGCACATCCAGATTGTGTTCGATGATTATTACAGTGTTCCCTTGATCGACAAGCAGCTGCAGTACGCCAAGCAAAATCTTTATATCCTCGAAATGCAGGCCAGTCGTAGGTTCGTCTAGGATATAGAGCGTGTTTCCGGTGCCATTCTTAGAAAGTTCTGCGGCCAATTTCATCCTCTGGCTTTCTCCACCCGAAAGAGTCACTGCGGACTGGCCAAGGTGTACGTATCCCAATCCGACATCTACCAGAGCCTTCAGTTTCTTGGCGATTTTCGGAATCGGCTTGAAGAACTCGTATGCCTCGCTGATCGGCATCTCAAGCACGTCGCTAATGTTTCTGCCCTTATAATGAACAGCCAGCGTTTCCTCGTTGTACCGTTTCCCGCGGCACTCATCGCAGACAACGTTCACGCTTGGCAAGAAGTTCATCTCGATAACCTTTATCCCAGCCCCGGCACAAGCTTCGCAGCGGCCACCAGGCACATTGAACGAAAACCTTCCAGCCTTGAAGCCACGCACTTTCGCATCAGGGGTATCCTCGAACAGGCTCCTTATGTCATTAAAAACCCCGGTGAAAGTTGCCGGATTCGATCTGGTCGATTTCCCAATTGGGCTCTGATCAATTTCAATGAGCTTATCAATATTCTGAATGCCTTCGACTGAATCGTATGGAAGCGGCTTCTGCTTAGAGTGGTAATATCTCTGCTTCAAAATTGGCATCAGAGTGTCGTTGATGAGCGAAGACTTTCCGCTTCCGCTCACTCCAGCGATTCCTATGAAACAACCTAATGGAAAATCAATGTCCACGTGCTTCAAATTGTTCCCGCTTGCGCCCCTGAGGCCGAGAAACAGCCCATTGCCAGGCCTGCGTGTCACAGGAACAGGAATGGAATTACGGCCTTGCAGATAGTCCAATGTGATGGATTTCCCGAATATGCAGTGAGATGCCGTGTCCTTGCCCAGGCCGCTTGGAATCTTTATCTCATCATATTTCATCAAAGCTTTCAAAGGAGCGTTCAGGCATATTCGTCCGCCTTCCTCGCCGGCCCCTGGCCCAACGTCAACAATCCAATCGGCATTCAGCATCGTCTCTAGGTCGTGTTCTACCACCATTACGGAATTGCCCTCGTCTCGCAGCTCTTTCAGTGAATTGATGAGTTTGTGATTGTCCCTCTGGTGTAGTCCGATTGACGGCTCGTCTAGAATATACAGCACGTTAACCAGCTTGGAGCCTATCTGAGTGGCCAGACGGATTCGCTGGCTTTCTCCACCCGAGAGCGAACTTGTGGCGCGATCGAGAGAAAGGTAGTCCAAGCCGACGTCCAGCATGAATTTCACCCTTTCAGAAAGCTCCTTCAATATGTCCCTAGAGATGGTATTCTCTCTTTCCGATAGTTTGGAAGGCAGAGTCTGGAGCCATGAATATAGCTCTGTCATCTCCATCGCAGCCACCTCGGAGATGGTTTTCCCGTCTATCTTGAAGTACTGCGTATTCTCGTTTAGACGTGTTCCATGGCACACTGGGCACACGATTTTGTCGTCGATGTCATCCACGATTCCAGGAAAGGAAACCATCTCTGACATATTTCCATCACCCACTCTGAACAGTTCATCGCTTCCGAACACTATCAGTGAGACTACTTCGTCTGGCAAGGTGGCAATCGGATCGTAGAGCGAGAAATTGTATTTTCTTGCTATAGACCGAATTATGTCAAATTTACGTGTCTCTCGAACCTTCCCGAGGGGAACTATTCCGCCATCAGCGATTGAAACATTCTTGTCCGGAATAATTGTGTCCATATTCACGTCCACGATCATTCCCAGGCCCTTGCAGTGAGGGCAGTAACCCTCAGGCGAGTTGAACGAGAACGAATGCGGAGCAGGTTCCTGCAAAGAGATGCCAGTCTCAGGATCCACCAAGTGTTTCGAATAGTGTTGCAGCTTGTCAGAACCGAATTCCATCATTGCTACAGAACCCTTACCAAGGTTCAGGGCGGTCATCACAGAATCTCGAACCCTTTTGAGGTCTCCTCCTGAAGGTTTCATCTTATCTACCACAAGCTCTATGAAATGCCCCTTGTAGCGATCTAAGGCATCGACTGCGTTCAGTGGTTTTATCTCCCCGTCAATTCGAACTTCTGTGTAGCCACGTTTGCGAAGCTGGTCGAAAAGCTCGCGGTAATGTCCCTTGCGGCCTCTTACTAGTGGAGCTAGCAGATAACATTTCTTGTCTTTGAAATTCGTCATGATCAGATCCACGATCTGCTCGTCAGTGTAGCGGACCATTTCTTTTCCTGTCACCGGGGAATAGGCACGTGATGCACGAGCGTACATTAGTCTAAGGAAATCGTAGATTTCTGTAATCGTTCCCACGGTGGAGCGGGGGTTATTCCCGGTGGTTTTCTGTTCGATGGCGATGATAGGGCTTAGTCCGTTTATGCTCTCAATCTCAGGCTTCTCCAGTATGCCCATGAAGTGCTTGGCGTAGGTGGAGAGCGTGTCAATGTATCTGCGCTGCCCTTCGGCGTAAATGGTATCGAAGGCCAGCGAGGATTTTCCGCTGCCGCTAAGACCGGTTACGACCACGAACTCATTGCGTGGAATGTCCACGTTTATGTTCTTGAGGTTATTCGCCTTCGCACCGCGTATTTCAATATATTCTTTTTTATCTTTCATTGGAAAAGCAAATTTAGCAATTCCCTTTTTGAGGACAAATCATTAACTTTACAAACTTAACATGAAAGCAGTAATTCAACGTGTGTCCCATGCTTCTGTCACGATAGATGGGGCAGTGAAATCCAAGATAGGCAAAGGCTATCTAGTGTTCGTCGGAATAGGCTCCAATGACTGCGAGATTGATATTGATTATCTAGTACGCAAGATCGTGAATCTGAGAATATTCCCTGACGAGCAAGGCGTAATGAACGTCTCCATTATGGATGCAGGCGGAGAAATCTTGGTCGTCAGCCAGTTCACGCTCATGGCGCAATGCAAACATGGCAATAGGCCTTCCTACATAGGCGCTGCCCCTCACGAAATTTCGATTCCGCTTTACGAGAAATTCTGCGAAAGGCTCTCTGCGGCTCTTGGGAAGCCTGTCCTGACAGGGGAGTTCGGTGCCGACATGAAGGTGGAGTTACTGAATGACGGTCCCGTCACCATCTGCATGGACACGAAAAATATGGAATAGGTACAATTATTATATTTGTAAAAAAAGACAATATATTCATGACAGAAGAAAACCTCAATATAAAAATTTTCATCTGCAATCCTTTCAAGGAAAATTGCTATCTTGTGTGGGATGGCAGCGGGGAGGGGGTGATAGTGGACCCTGGATGCTATGATGATTCTGAATATAAAATATTAAAGGAATATATTGCCTCGGTGAATGTTTCCATCAAGGCAGTCTGGCTGACGCATGGGCATTTCGACCATATATTTGGCGTAGCTCATGTCCTGAAAGATTGGAATGTGCCTGTATACATGGATGCTGCCGACAAGCTGATTCTAAGCCATGATGTGGAGTTTGCTTCCGGCGCGGGCCTGAATATTCCTGATGTCACTTTTCCGACTCAGGATGTTCATGAAGGCGACACCCTTCGCTTCGGCAATTCTGCTTTCAAGGTCATTTCCACTCCTGGACACACTCCAGGCGGTGTCTGTTATAGCGGAGAAGCCTGTCATGTCGTATTCACTGGAGACACGCTTTTCGCTGGGGCGATTGGCAGGACGGATCTTCTCGAAGGGGATTATGACAAGCTTATTGTCGGCATCATGGATAAGATCATGGGGCTGCCCGGGGACACGGACGTGCTTCCTGGGCACGGTGGGAAATCTACCATAGCGTGGGAGAGGACGAATAATCCGTTCCTCCAGCCTTTCAACGAGCCTGGCGAGGATGAGGATTTTGGGGATGGAGAAGGAATAGAATTGAATGGGAATATATAATATTCATTGACATGCATATCGGCGTTGCTGGAAATATCGGCAGTGGGAAGACCACGCTTACCCGGATGCTGGCCGAGCATTATGGCTGGACACCTAGATTCGAGTCGGTCACATATAATCCGTACCTGGAAGATTATTATAAAAATATTCCGAGATGGTCGTATAACCTTGAGACATATTTCCTTGCTCAGAGGTTCAAGGATCTGATCGAGATTTCCAAGAGCGACAAGGTGATCATCCAGGATAGGACGCTCTATGAAGGCGTTTATATATTCGTGGCGAATAACTATGCCATGGGCAATCTCTCAAAGCGGGATTATGAGACCTACATGGATCTTTTCAACGTGATGGCTTCCCTGGTACATGAGCCTGATCTCCTGATTTACCTTAAGTGCTCCATACCGCATTTGGTGTGGCAGATTCAGAAACGTGGGCGAGACTACGAGCAGAGCATTAGCTTGGAGTATCTGAAAGGCCTGAATGACCGTTACGACAAATGGATTTCGGAATATAAGGGCAAAGTGCTGACCATCGACAAGGACGATTTGGACTTCGAGAACCGCCCCGAGGATTTCGCCGTCATCACTGACAAGATAGATGCTGCGCTCTACGGCCTGTTTTCGCAAGCCTAGATTCCTGGTCGAGTCTGGAATGAACGGGTTAATGTGAAGCTAGATTCCGGGTCGAGTCCGGATGACGAGGGAATAATGATGAGCAAGGTCACTTCCGTCATCGTGAAATGCGCGGCTGGCGCTGTGGTCGCATAGGATACCTCCATGTCCTCGTTGTCTGTAATTATGAGGAATTACGACCTATCTTACAGGTTTTGCAAAACCCTGTCGAGGCAGGCGGTACGTAAGTGCGTGAGAATGGGCATGTCTCGACATCGAGGCCTCACAAGAGCCATATTGTCGGCCAACACCCCAATACAGAGCCACCAGAAGGACATGCTCAGACAGCACTTTGCGAGATTCCGCCACATCACCCTGCACGAGCTTCCCCATCATACTAAACGATCACCCTCCGCCGCCCTGATTGGCATCACCGCATCACCCTGCACGACACCCCTCCGCCACCCTGCTTGGCACCACCGCATCACCCTGCACGACACCACCGCATCACCCTGCACGACACCCCTCCGTCATCCTGAACTTGATTCAGGATCTAACTCTTTCGGAATAGCAAAAAGAATATTAAATTTGTCATTAGCTAAATTATCTCGATATGCACATAGCTATAGCGGGCAACATCGGTAGCGGCAAGACTACCCTGACGAAAATGCTTGTCTCACATTACGGGTGGACTCCAAAATACGAGTCCGTTGATTTTAATCCGTACCTGTCAGACTTTTATGCTGATATGGAACGATGGTCGTTTAATTTGCAGATATATTTCCTGAACAAGAGATTTAAAGATGTCGTGGATATCTCTAGAAGCAGTGACATAATCATTCAGGACAGGACAATCTACGAAGATGCCAAGATTTTCGCTCCGAACCTCCATGCTATGGGGCTTATGAGCACCAGGGACTTCGAGAACTACACCGACTTGTTCAATCTGATGATGTCGCTCGTGAGCAAGCCAGACCTTTTGATTTATCTGCGCTCCAGCATACCTAACCTGGTCGCCCAGATCCAGAAAAGAGGGCGTGAATACGAAAGGAGCATCAGGATTGACTATCTCACCGGCCTGAACAAGCGCTATGAGGATTGGATAAAGGAATATGACGGCAAGCTGCTCATCGTCAACGTAGACGATATCAAGTTCGAGAACCGCCCAGAGGACTTCCAGAAAGTCACCGACAAGATAGATGCCGAACTCTTCGGCCTCTTTCCCGACGTGAAAAACGTTCCAGAATAATCTATGTAATTTTGCAATTATACTTGCAGGTTTACATAAAAACGTATAGAAAACTATTTTGTATCGCAACCTTCACCTGGGAAATCACCAGCCCATCTCCCAAGCCTCCCCCGTCATCCTGACGACTCACCCCGTCATCCTGAACGACCCCACCCCGTCATCCTGAACTTGATTCA
>JAQYTJ010000048.1 GCA_028724885.1 Bacteroidales bacterium
GATGCGTCGTACAGCGCTGCAAGGGCGTTTTAGGAAAGACTTCGGCTATCGCATCCTCAAGTCCTTTAAGGCCATCCGCACATATTAGACCTATCCGCGCCACACCTCTCTCGCATATGTCATTAAGCATCTCGCCCCAGCATGGCTCCAGTTAGTTATCATTTTGTTGAATTCCTCCTCCGAATCCTCACGGGGGGCGATTCTGTTCCCGAGAACCTCACCCAGACGAATTTTCTTTACGAAATTACCGTGCTCGTAGAAATGAAAATCCAGATAATCTGTGAATACGACATATTCCAAGGCATTTTTATAGCGGTCGAACTGCTCCTTGTGTGATTTTATCCCGTCAAGGTCTCCATCCTCCAGATCCTTTGCTTCAATGTAAAATACCGGCTGGTTGGTTTTCCGGCTCAGTATCACATAGTCAGGGGCCCCGCATGCGGTCCTCTTTGGCTCATTTATCACGTTTATTCCGGTGCCGGCAATCTCTGCTACATAGTCCCTTAGAAAACCTCTGAAGCTGTGTTCTGTTGTGTTTCCGGTCTGGTATTGGAAGTTGACTTTGGAAATGTAATCTGTTAGTGTCATTGGGAACTAGATTTGTTTGGTAAAGGTAAATATTCTTTTAATTATTTTGCCGATATTCTTAAATCTAGATTGTACGAGACTCTAGGACGATGAAGTGCCGTGGAGCGCTGCAGAATGGCTATGATCGTCCTAACCCCTGGCTCTCAAACGCCACCTTAGGACGCCCTATGCCTCTGCAGGCCCTTCTGTGGCATGCCACCGCGCTAGGTATTTGCAAAAGATCAGAATTGGCATTCTGGGTAGGTCAATTTCAGGACTTCATCACAGGTCATCTGTCCGCATCTTTCAGCACGGGGAATTTATCGCGGAATGCTTGCAGGGAGTCAAGGTCCAGGTCAGCGGACATGATTCCTTCGGCCCCTTCCATGCAGGTGGCGGCGACATTGCCGTAAGGATCTACGATTGAGGAATGTCCGTTATATTGGCACGAAGGATCCTTGCCTACTCGGTTCACGCCGATTGCGTAGCATTGATTCTCGATTGCGCGGGCCTTTAGGAGAGTGTCCCAGGCCCCGATCCTTGGCGATGGCCAGCTGGCTACGTAAATCACTGCGTCGTAAGGATTCGGCAGAATATTCCTGGAAAAACATGGAAAGCGCAGGTCGTAGCATACTTGCAGAAAAAACCGCACTCCGTTATATTCAGTTATGACTTTTTCGCTTCCTGCCGTGAATCGCCTGTCTTCGCCTGCGAAAGAGAAAAGATGCCGCTTGTCGTATTTGACGAAGGTTCCGTCTGGCTTAACGAAGTAGAATCGGTTGTAGAAGTGTCCGCCATCTTCTGTCGCCACGCTCCCTGCCACCGCGCAACCATATTTCTTGGAGATGGCCTTCATCCAGCCAAGCGAGGATCCATCGCTCTCCGCCTCACCAGCCGGCATCGTAATGAATCCCGTCGAGAACATCTCGGGCAGCACGATCAGCCCCCCAGCCTCGATTCCAGCGCTTTCTCGCCCCTCGGCTATTCCTTGTGTCCAGCCAGATTCTCCAGCCTGCGAAAGTAACTCCTCGATATGCGCCCTGTTGCCTTCACGATCACACCAGAGCAGATTGCACTGACAAATGTAAACCTTCATGAATATGTCCGTTTCTTGCAAACTTACGCAAAATTCAGGATATTGACATGCCTTATTCCTGCTATTCCATATGGAAAATTATCATCTATTATTATGCCTTGCGTTCTTTAGCTTTTTAGTAGATTTCCAGGTGGGCTTAGGTTTAGGCTGCGATTTCCTTAAGTTTTGGCGTAAAATTAGCCTCATAGGTTCTGCATTTATACCAACGAAGAATGCTATGAGGCTTAATATAAGTAAGTTATGTTATTGTTTTGCTCCTCAAGCAGGACTTGAACCTGCGACCCCCTGATTAACAGTCAGGTGCTCTAACCAACTGAGCTATTGAGGAATATTTTTCTATTATCCGTTCATGCCGCCAGTGGGGAAATGCCCATCTTGGTTTGCTGTTCGGGATTGCAAAGGTACAACAAAAAGATATTTATGCAAATTTTTTTAGGCATTTTTTGTTTGAATCGTTGAAAGGAAATTCGCATGAAATGGTATGAGGCATGGAATTGCCCGCATGGGAATATTCTTTAATTTTTAAGTATCTTTGTGTCTAATTCCAACGTAGAGTTTATGGAAATTGCCCTTTTTGCGGATATGGTCAAGGAACTCATCCTTGATAATGAGGAGGTTTCGCTTCCGGGTCTTGGCACATTCGTGACCGAGGTCGTGCCTGCATCATTCTCCGATAGGGGATACACCATCAATCCGCCTTACAGGAGGCTTTCGTTCAGAGAAAGGCAGGGTTCTGATGATAAGCTCGCTCAGCTGTATTCAAAGGCTAATGGGACGGATATTGAGACGTCCAAGAAGATAATTTCTGGTTTCGTGGCTGTGGTGAAGGATGATCTCACTAAGAAGAAGGCCGTTTTGTTTCCTGGTTTGGGAAGGCTTAGGGCTACGAAAGAAAACGCCTTTTTTTTCATTCCAGACGAGGATTTGGAGATATTCCCTTACGGATTTGGCTTGCAGCCTGTATCATTGAAGACGCACGAGGAGACTCCAGAGGAGGTCTATGATGCCGTGGAAAAACTTTCGGCTATAGTTGATGTGCCAGAACCGGAAGCAACAGAAAAACCAGTGCCTGTCGCACCGGCGGCGTCTGTGGCAGAACCAGAGGTTAAGCTTCCTGAATCCGTAGAAGAATCTGTTCCAGAGCAGGAGGAGAGGCCTATAGAACTAGTCTCGCCAGCGCCTGCCGCACCAGAAACGCTCGCGCCACTAGAAGAGACAGAAAAAGCAGCGCCTGCCGCACCAGCTTCCAATGCCGCCCCTGAGACTCAAAAAGTTAGAAAGAAGGATGGCTGGAGGATAACTCGGATTGCTGCCGCCTGCGTTGTTGGAACGGCTCTGCTGCTATTTGTCATATTTATAATACTCAGTCGCACGGCACCATCATTCACTGACTCGCTTCTATATACTCCTGAAGAACTAGAAATCATCAATTATCAAGATACAGAAAAATGAACGGAATAAGGTCAGATAATACATACGAAGAAGATTACACTGTTCCAAGCTATATGACAGACCGCTCTTTCCATCTAAGACCATCGTCTTTCATGGACATGGCTCAGGAGATAGCACATTCGGCTGCTAGCCATTTCCACTTCGGATGGGATGATCTTCAGCTCCACCATACCGCATGGGTCATATCCAGAATGCATTTCAAATTCATTAGGCCACCGAAATGGAGGGATGAAGTTGCCCTATTCACATGGCACAAATGCATTGATGGGCCATTCTACATCAGGGATTTCGAACTCAGGCCTCAAGGAGACCTGAATTTCGAAGAAATTGGCGGAGCGCTAATCACTTGCACTTCTTCCTGGATAGTCATGAATATGCATACGAGGACGTTCGCAAGGGATGAGGAAATCATGAGAATGGTTCCTGAGTCAACTCAGTGCCATCGGGATGCGATAGGGGAGCATTGCAAGAAGGTGGTGCCTCCCAAAGACGCTGAGAGATTCGCTTCACACAAGATAATGTACAGCGATGTCGATTTCCTCGGCCACACAAATAACGCTCGTTATATTGCTTGGTCAATGGATGGCATTGGGTATGAGATTACGTCTGAGCATCAAGTTAAGGATGTTAGGATTAATTTCAACAAAGAAACGAAGCCTGGAGATGAAGTGGAGCTTTTCCGAAGCCACATAAAGACCGAGGGTCAAGACACATGGTTCATTGAAGGAAAGCTGGATGGAAAATCTTGCTTCTGCACGCAGATAGATTTTTAGTGATGTTCGAATTAGTATATCCGATAGAGCCAGTGCCAGTGCTTCCGCTTCCTACTGCGGAAACGCCTGGCGGACAGCAGTTGAAAGACGCAGAGATGGTTCCTATCGTTGAGCCTGACGGGCTTGTGGTTGGTCAGGCTTCTAGGCAATATGTCCACGGTGGCTCAAAGCTGCTCCATCCTGTCGTACACCTGCATATAATTAACAGAAATTCAGAACTTTATGTTCAGAAACGTTCAATGTCTAAAGACCTCTTTCCGAATAAGTGGGACACTGCGGTGGGGGGACACATAGACTATGGCGAGTACCTTTCCACGTCGCTCTATCGTGAAGCCTCTGAAGAACTTGGTTTAAGAGACTTCAATCCGGTATATTTAAAGAGCTATATCTGGGAATCTGAGCAGGAGAAAGAACTGGTGAACGTCTTTGCCGCCGTCGGGAATTTCATGCTGAGGCCAGATGGAAGCGAGGTTTCCGACGGAAGGTACTGGAGCATGGATGGGATTGAGTCTGCATTAGGGAAGGGAATATTCACGCCGAACTTCGAGCAAGAGTTCAAGGCGATTAAACATTCGCTCTTGGCACTCTTGTGAAAATAATAGATTCTGAATCAAGTCCGGCATGACAACGTGATATTTTTTTCATCCTGATGAAAGTCAGAATCTAGCTTTACGAACATTATGAAAATGTCATATTCAAGAATTAATAAATTCATCTGTGATCAGCTGTCGGTTTGGCCGATGGCATCGGAAAACTATCGTAATTTGAAGAAGGCAGAAACCAGAATATTGCCAGTCGGCGGGCTGAATGTGGTGCTGCAATACAACCCAGCAAGGAAGATATCATCGGAGGCGAAGCTGGATAAGAAATCCATCAGCGATAGGCCTTGCTTCCTGTGTCCTGAGAATAGGCCACGAGAGCAGTACGACATAGACTTCGAAGGTCGGAAAGGCAAGAAATACCGGATCACGCTTAACCCTTACCCTATTTTCCCTTCTCATCTAGTAATCTCAAGCACTGACCATACGCCTCAGTCCATTTGGCACCGCTATCCAGACATGCTGGACTTCGTCGCTGTAAATAAAGAATATTCCTGTTACTACAACGGCCCTGAGAGCGGAGCTTCTGCCCCGGATCACATGCATTTCCAAGGCTGTCCTAGAGGCATGATGCCATTGGAGAATGCCGTAGACAAGCTACTGGGCGCCGCAAGAAGCCACAGCGAGCTGGAATACCTGACAAACCTGCAAGAGGCCAAGCTGTATCACTTGAACCTGTTCACTAGAGGCATTTTCGTCTTAAGAGGAGCGACTCCGAAGTCAGTCACAAAGCTTTTCTACCGGCTTCTGGACTGCGCATCTATGACTCTTGGCGGAGAACCAGAACCGAAATTCAACGTCATCTCCTGGTTCGAAGATGCCGAATATCGCTCTTTAGTAATATTTCGCAGTAAGCATCGTCCGCACAATTATTTCTTGGATGGCCCAGACCACCTCTCAATGAGTCCCGGCTGCGCCGACATGGGCGGCGTTATGGTCGCCCCTGAGGAGTCGGATTACGAAAAGATGACGCCTGAGCTGCTGGGGAAAGTGATTTCCGAAGTCTCCATCAGAGAGGAAGATGAAAAGGCTCTCGTCTGGAGACTCACCAGGCATCAGGAAATGCTGGAAGTCGGAATAATGTCCGGACATCAGATTTCATTCGAAATCATTTCCGATGGCAATGGTGAGCAGAAGGTGGAATATTCCGAAGGCAAGATTCTCTACAACGGAACACTTTACGACCAGCTCACATTCGATGCGAAAACTCCTTCCACGATGTTCGCTGAGCCGTCTTTCATATTGTATGGGGTCACCATAGGCGTGGATTTCCATTGGGAACGTCAGGTAACGCAGACGTTTGCAGGCAGGCTCAAATTCATAACTTATGGCGGAAAAGTGACAGCAGTCAACGAAATCGGCGTTGAAGACTATCTGCTGAGCGTAATCTCCTCGGAAATGAAGTCTTCTGCAGGGCTAGAGTTCCTGAAAGCACATTCAGTCATATCCAGATCCTGGGTTATGGCTCAGATCTGGAACAGAAAGAAAAGCGTTGCCGAATCCCTTCCAAGCGAAGCCCCACATAATGTTGCCGAGCTCGTGACAATGCTGGATTGCAAAGCTGGAGGAGGTAAGGGTGAAGGCTCTGATGATGAATATATTAAATGGTTCGACCACGACGACCACAAGGTTTTCGACGTGTGTGCTGACGACCATTGCCAACGTTATCAGGGTCTCACTATGGCAGTCGGCGAAACTGTGCGCAAGGCTATAGACCAGACGTGGGGTTTGGTGCTAAAAAGCGGAGGAGAGATTTGCGATGCCCGCTTCTCCAAGTGCTGCGGCGGCCGCATGGAGCTATTTTCTACCTGCTGGGAAGACAAGGAATACTCTTACCTTCAAGCGCTTCCGGACACGCCGGACGAGAAGCCAGGGGCCGATCCGTTCTGCGACACTAAGGACGAGAAAATTCTCTCCCAAGTGCTGAACGACTATGACTTGGAGACGAAAGACTTCTACAGATGGACTGTGGAATATTCTCGAAATGAAGTCTCTGACCTTATTCGGGCACGCTCGGGAATAGATTTCGGAACGATTCAGGAGCTGATCCCGATCGAGAGGGGCCCTTCTGGCAGGATAAAGAGGCTGAGAGTCGTGGGATCAAAAAGGGAGATGATAATAGGCAAAGAATTGATAATAAGAAAATGGCTCTCCTCGTCGCACCTTAAGAGTTCTGCGTTCGCAGTCATCTGGAACGGTGACAAGCTTACGTTGAAAGGATCCGGCTGGGGCCACGGCGTGGGGCTATGCCAGATTGGAGCAGCAGTGATGGCTAGCAAAGGCTACGGCTTCCAGGCTATCCTGAGCCATTATTACCCAGGCTCCGAGCTTTTGCCGATAGGGAAGGACGCAACTATATGCTAATCTAATATAATAGATTCAATATTAAATGGATATGTCGAATTCTAAGAATATCTCGCCTTGGTTTTGGATCCCCACACTGTATTTTGTAGAAGGAATTCCATATTTCTTGGTGAACAATGTGTCAGTGCTGATGTTCGCTAAATTGGGCGTCCCAAATGGGCAGATGGCGATGTTCACTTCTCTGCTGTATCTCCCGTGGACTTTGAAATTTCTTTGGAGTCCTTTCGTGGATATAATCAAGACGAAACGCTGGTGGATAGTCACCATGCAGGCAATTATGTCTGTGGCATTCATTGTCTTGGCACTCACGTTGCCGCGGCCTAGTTCAGACCAGATCGCCTATGGAACGACTCCTATGGGCATGTTCACGTTCACGCTCATTCTTTTCATAATCGCGGCCTTCGCATCGGCGACGCATGATATTGCCGCCGACGGCTTCTACATGCTGGCTCAGAGCCAGAGCAGCCAGGCTGCCTTCGTGGGAGTTAGAAGTACGTTCTACCGGCTCGCTAATGTGTTCGGCAATGGAGTAATAGTGGCCGTGGCTGGCTTCCTGGAATCCCATTATGGGAACATTCCTATGGCATGGCGCATAACCGTTTGCGGCTCTGCGGTGCTGCTTACGTTGCTTACCCTCTATCACATATTCATGATTCCTCGCCCTGCCGCCGATGTTCCGAACATAACTAGCGACTCAGGCAATGCTGCAGGCGAAATATTCAAAGGATTCGGTAAGACGGTGTGTACTTTTTTCAACAAGCCTGGCGTCTGGCTGGCAATAGTATTCATGCTGTGCTACCGCATTCCTGAAGCCTTCCTTATAAAGATGTGTACCCCGTTTCTAGTAGCTGCAAGGGAACTCGGCGGGCTAGGCATGAAGACAGAGGAGGTCGGCCTTGCATACGGCACCATAGGAGTCATATTCCTTCTTTTGGGAGGCATCCTAGGCGGCATTCTTGCCTCTAGGATAGGCCTAAAGAAATCCCTTTGGCCAATGGCGGCATGCATGACGCTGCCTTGCCTGTCATTCGTGTACTTGGCAATAGCTCAGCCGACTGATTTGCTGACCATCAGCGCCTGCATAGCCATCGAGCAGTTCGGCTACGGCTTCGGATTCACCGCTTACATGCTGTACATGATGTATTTCTCGGAAGGGCAGTTCAAGACATCTCACTATGCATTTTGCACCTGCTTCATGGCTCTGAGCATGATGGTTCCGGGGATGTTCGCCGGCTACATTCAGGAGACCCTAGGCTATAGAGATTTCTTCTGGATGGTGATTGTCTGCTGCATTGTCACAGTCGCAGTGACTACCATGGTTTATAAAAAAGTCAGCCCTGAATATGGAATGAAGAAAACAACAAATTAATTTTATGAACATAAGGAATATACTATCTTGCGTGCTAGCTCTTTCCTTGTCGCTGCTTAGCAGCGCCAAGGTACGTCCCGGAATAGAGGTGCTGGAAGAACGCGGATTCGAAGGACTCGTGGGCAGGAACGTTGGCCTAGTGACAAATCCCAGCGGAGTCGACAGTCAGCTGCGATCCACCATCGACATTTTGTTTAATGCCCTTGGGGTGCATCTGAAAGTCCTTTTCGGTCCAGAACATGGTGTGCGCGGCGATGCCTATGCCGGTTCTTACATATCAGATTCCAAGGATTCTCAGACCGGACTTCCGGTGTATTCCATATACGGTCCGAATCGCAAGCCGTCGCCGGCAATGCTGGAGGGGCTTGATGTCGTGGTTTACGACATTCAAGATGTCGGCAGCCGTTCCTACACGTTCATCAGCACGCTCGGGCTGGTGATGCGCGCCTGTGCTGAGCAAGGCATAGAAGTGATGGTCCTCGACAGGCCTAACCCATTGGGCGGAAATAAAGTAGAAGGATGTTTGGTAGAAGACGGCTTCCATTCTTTCGTCAGTGAGTTCAAGATTCCTTATATTTACGGACTCACGGTTGGGGAGCTGGCGATAATGCTTAACGAAGAAGGCCTTAACTGCGGCGAGAAAGGAGATGAGACACCACTAAAATGCAAGCTCTCAGTGATTCCAATGGCTGGGTGGCATAGGAATATGTTGTATTCAGATACAAAGCTGCCTTGGATCCTTCCGTCTCCGAATATTCCATATTCAGAATCGGCCATTGGCTATCCTTCGGCAGGCATATGCGGTGAATTCAATAATTATCTGAATATTGGCATAGGCTATACCCTTCCTTTCGGGGTTTTCGCCACCGAATGGATTGATGCGGAGAAACTTAAATCAAGGTTGGACAGCTACGGGATTCCTGGCGTGGCTTTCCGTACAATTCATTTCAAGCCATTTTCGGGTAGTGATAAGGGCAAACTCTTGCACGGAGTTCAGTACCATTATACGGATTTTGACGCAGCAGATTGTACCCTTACGCAGTTTTATGTCATGCAGGCAGTGAAAGAACTCTACCCAGGGCATAATCCTTTCAAGGATTCCAAAGGCCGCCTCGCTATGTTCGACAAGGTTTGTGGCACTGATTATGTTCGTACGCATTTCGGAAAACGTTTTAAAGTAGAAGACATGAAGGATTATTGGAATAAAGACACCGAATCTTTCAAGAAACGTTCACAAAAATATTATTTGTACTAATAATAACTGAGAGGATAGGTGAGGACAGGAACGTGCATAGGATTCCTCCTAGATAAAGAGATTTTGCAAGATACGATGCGCATTGCTCATTCTGGAGACACGAGCCACACTATTACTGTCACAGAGTTAATTATCTGCCGCCTCTTTACATAAGGGTAAGGTATTGGGGCATAGATTATTACTGCTATGATGGAATATATTACCGTCCATACAATGGCAACTACATCGTGTGCAGGTCTCCGTTCGTAATCACTGTAGCAGCCGACATAATCGCAGACGCAGTTTTAGTCCCTATTCATATCGCTTACTATTATGATAGTTACAGGACTTTCAGTGCGATAAACATCAACAATCGGGTGATAGAGAAACAGAATAGGATAGTAGCCCATAATAATGCTACTATTGCCGCTCAGAACATGGCTTTCGCACTAAATTCGTCAAGAGCAGACAATGCACATTCTTTAGCTGACAGGCTCGGATTAGTTCAGAGCTAGGCCTATGCTAACCAGCCTTATTACTATCAGGACGGCGTTTTCTACATCGAGAAATCGAACTGTAACTATGAGGTAACAGTCCCCCAGGCGGACACTCTCGTAAAAAGATCTTTCTGATGACTATGATACGATTACTTCAGACAGAAATGAATTCTACAAAGTAGATGATACCGTTTACAGACTGACTTTGGTTGATGGTTCTACTTACCTTGACGTGCTTGGTCAGATGTATGGCTCACTTGCCAGCAAGTACGATTATTATTCAGATGTCTCAGGCTCCGGAATAGAATACAGAGATTTGTATTAGGAAATAGATCCTGAACGAATCACCACGTCATCCTGAACTTGATTCAGGATCTAATATTCAACATAAAACTCTCTGCGGTATTTGTAATTCGAGCGCAGCTCCACGAACTTTCCAGGATCGAGCCGGAATATGAAATCGTCTGTGAAAATCGGATAATTATATTGTATAACGGCTGCGATTTCTCCTTGGGTCTTACCCCTGAGATCCAGCTTTATCGACTCTAGTTCTTGGATTTCTGTTTTTGGGAAGAATCCATAAAGCTGGTCGTACTCGAAGAACCTAGCTAAAGCCCTGACGCAGATGGCAGTTCCATTCTGCTTTCCCTGATAAGAGTAACCAGCGATATGTGCAGTTGCTATGTCTACCATGTCTACAAGCTCCTTGTCGACGTTTGGCTCGTGGCCCCAAGTGTCAATGATCACAGGTCCGAGCCTAGGAATAGCCTTTTTCAAAGCCTCCTCGTCAACTAGGTCTCCGTTGGAAGTATTTATGAACATTGCGCCATCTTTCATCTTATTGAAGAAGTCTTTATTAGCCATCTTCCTAGTCTCGTTATCAACCATAGGATGGATAGTGACGATGTCTGAGTTTTTGAGCAGATAATCTGACGAGCAGAAATCTCTGCTATCCGTCACTGAGGCTAGAGGAGGATCGCAGATAAGCACCTTGAAGCCAAGATACCTGGCCATTTCAGCAACCAACGAACCAACATGGCCGTAGCCTATGATGCCTATCGTGTCTCCGTCTAGGTTAATCGTCTGCCTGGAAGCCACTCCGTAGAGGGCAGAGAACACATAATTCATCACGCCCCCAGCATTACAGCCTGCCGCATTCTTAACGCCTATGCCATGCTCGCTGCAGTAATCCAGGTCTATATGGCTTGTGATGATGGTGTCTGTAGCTATGAATTTCACAGACGAGCCTTCCAGCAGGCTGGCATCGCACTGAGTCCTAGATCGGATTATCATCCCATCAGCATCTTTTACTACTTCGCGTGTGATTTTGTCGCTGGGGACATATTCCACATCGGCAAATGGCTCGAAGACACCTTCCACGAAAGGCACTTCATTGTCTATGATTATTCTTTCCCGGCTTCCCATCTATCTTAGTATTATTTTATTGACGTATCCGACTGCAGAGCAGTCTTTTATGAATAGAGGATCCTTTTCCAGCAAGTCATTCATTGCTTTGATCAAGCTGTCTTTTTGAAATCCCAGCTGGGATCGAACCATGGATGAGGATACCGTTACATACAACGTACCTCCATTGAAAAATTTGTTTAGCGTGAAGCTTTCTGCGCCTGAAACCTTATCCCAGGCATCGAAAATTTTCTGAGTATTCAGCCCGG
The DNA here is from genome assembly GCA_028724885.1 of Bacteroidales bacterium. Taxonomy (GTDB): domain Bacteria; phylum Bacteroidota; class Bacteroidia; order Bacteroidales; family UBA932; genus Cryptobacteroides. The sequence continues at coordinate 11,625 of JAQYTJ010000048.1, forward strand.
CAGCAAGGTTAAAATGCTTGACGAAGGCTTTCATAAGGTCATGCATTCCGATAGCGTCCCGGTGCGCTAGCCGGGGAGTGAATTTTTCGTCGTCCATGCTAAATTTCTTTGAATTCTCCGTTTACGCATTCTAAATATTTCCTGTCCTCGGTCATCCTGTCTACGATGCCCTGCATCCTCACTTTATTACTGTCAGTTATGAAGATTTGGCCGAACTCATTCCCTGCGACCATCCCGAGGAGGTTCGAGATTCTGTTCATGTCTAATTTGTCGAAGACATCGTCAAGGAGCAGAATGGGCGGATAGCCGTAATCGTTCTTCATTATCTCATACTGGGCGAATTTCAATGAAACCAAAAAAGATTTCTGCTGGCCCTGAGAGCCGCAGCGACGGATTGAGTATCCATCCATCTCGAAGACCAAATCGTCTCTATGGATGCCTGCAGTAGTGAATTTAGAGTATTTGTCTTTCTCTCTGCACGATTTCAGGATGTCCGAGAGCCTACCGTTTTCTAGGTCGGACTTGTATGCGATGGAAACTGTCTCCGCTTTGCCAGAAAGTGATGCATAATATTCAGTGACGACAGGCAGCAAGTCTTTAACGAAGGCTTTCCTTGCAGCGAAGATTAATTCGGCATATTCATTCATTTTGGCATCAAACACATCTAGGAGTGCCTCATCGCAGCTCTGGTCTTTCAGCATCTTGTTCCGCTGGAAGAGCAGGCGGTTGTACTGCTGCATCGCTGAAAGATATTCGGAATCCATTTGGGAAAGCACGGCGTTCATGAAACGGCGCCTGTCTTCTCCGCTCTCGCTCACTAGAGAAATGTCGGAAGGGGAGACCATAACGATAGGGAACTGCCCTATGTGGGAGGATAATTTTGAATATACTTTATCGTCTTTCCGCACTTTTTTACCTTCTCTCTCTCTGACTTGGATTGAGATGCGGGTATCTGGACCCGACGGCATTGAATATGTTCCTGAAAGAGCAAAGGAAGAACACCCGTGCCGAAAATTGAATTTGTCGGATTGGGAAAAAGCACTTTTAGTCATGCTCAGGTACCATATTGCATCCATCAGGTTCGTTTTTCCCTCGCCGTTGCTGCCGGAGACGCAGTTGATGTTAGGCGAGAAAGTCAGTTCCTGGAACGTGATATTCCTGAAATCTTGTATTACTGTTTTCTTTAGGATAGCCATGTTTTTCTTGCAAAGCATTACAAAGATAGCCAAAATCCTGATTGAAATATATTTCGTGGAATTGCATGATTGAACAAATTTTAATAATTTTGCAATCCTATTGCGGCAGCTGCTCCTGAAATCAAGGGAAGTTGCTGATACAGAAACGAAAATATAATAATTCATTAATATGGCAAAGTCAAAAGTAGACGAGAAGGACAAAGAGCAGATTCGTCAGGAAAAGGTGGAAGAAACCGTATCTAAGACTGACGAGTTCTTCCGTAAGAACAAAAAAACAATTTATGGCGCTTTCCTCGCAATCCTGGTGATAGGAGTAGCTGTGGTTGCCTATTACAAATTCATTTATCAGCCGAAGAGCGACGAGGCTATCGCTCAGATGTATCCTGCAGAGGCCAATTTTCGTAACGGAGAGTATGAGCTTGCGCTAAATGGGGATGGCAACGTGCTCGGCTTTGCTCAGATAATCGACGATTTCGGGGCTAAAGGTGGGATGGATGTCTACTTCTATGCCGGCGTTTGCGAACTTCAACTTGGTAAATACCAAGAAGCAATTGACTACCTGAAAAAATACAAAGGCAAGGATGAGATTCTTGCTGCTCGCTCTCTCGCCTGCATTGGCGACGCATACGTCGGCTTGGAGAAGTACAAAGAGGGTCTGAATTATTACGATCAGGCAGCCTCTAAGATAGATAATATGTTCGCTGCGGCTTACCTTCTCAAGGCTGGCATCGTATGCGAGGAGATGGGAGACAATGCTAAAGCTCTCACATATTATAAGAGGATAAAAGACAAGTATCCTCAGTCTATCGAGGGTTATGATATTGATAAGTACATTTCTAGGATTGAAAGCCAGCAAGAGACCAAATAGTTATGGGAAGAGCATTTGAATTCAGGAAAGAAAGGAAGTTCAAGAGGTGGGGCCACATGGCGAAGACCTTTACCAAGATAGGTAAAGAAATCACAATCGCCGTTAAGCAGGGCGGCCCGGATGTGGTCGGTAATCCAAGGCTTCGTGCCTTAGTGGCAGAGGCAAGATCCGAGAATATGCCTAAGGATAATGTCGAGAGGGCTATCAAAAAGGCTCTTGATAAGGATCAGGGCGATTTCAAGGAACTGGTGTACGAAGGCTATGGCCCTTTTGGCATCGCTTACCTGGTAGAGGCTGCGACCGACAACAATCAGAGGACGGTTGCTAATGTGCGCAGCTATTTCACTAAATGCGGCGGCACTCTTGGAACCAGCGGAAGCGTGAGTTTCATGTTCGATCATAAATGCGTGTTCCGCATCAAAGAGAAAGACGGGATGGACATTGAGGAATTCCAGCTGTCTCTCTGTGATTACGATGATGATCCAGAGGTTTTCGAAGAGGAGAATGAGGATCAGGACGGGAACGTTACGAAAGAAATCGTGATTTACGGGGCATACGAGTCTTACGGAGCTATCCAGAAGTTCATCGAGGACAACGATTATGAACTGATTTCCGGTGGTTTCGAGCGCATTCCTAATGTCGAGCTTAAAGAAGTGACTCCAGAGCAGCGGGAGACTCTGGATAAATTAACGGGCATGCTGGAGGATGACGACGATGTCACCAACGTATACAGCACCGTAAAACCAGCTGAAGAATAAAAGAATTAAATGAATATATCGCCGGTCCTTTCGGGCCGGTTTTTTTTGTTTGTGGCAGATCTCTGGCTGGGCGCTTATATGCGGTTCAGCGTGAAGTGCCAAAGGGTTACTCCGGCTGCGACGGAGATGTTGAGGGAATGTTTAGTGCCGAACTGGGGGATTTCGAGAGTGAGGTCAGAGGCATCCACGACATCCTGGGACACGCCCTCTACCTCGTTGCCGAAGATGAGGACGTATTTGTTGCCATCCTTGAAATTCGGGACGAACTCGTTAAGTGGCATAGAGTTAACGGTCTGTTCGATGCTGATTAATGTATAGCCTTGCCGGTGAAGTTCTGCGACTATGTCCAGCGTGCTGTCTGAATATTCCCACGGTACGCTGTCTTCCGCTCCAAGCGCTGATTTATGTATTTCGGCAGATGGGGGAGTCTGGCATATTCCGCAAAGATAGATTTTGTCTACCTTGAATGCATCGCAGGTACGGAATACCGAGCCTATATTATGGGCGCTGCGGATATTGTCTAGCACTAAGATGATGCCAGAGTCGGGGAGCATTGGATATTCAGAAGGCTCTATCCGGCTCAGTTCTATATTCAGTAGTTTCCTATCTTTCACAACTTCTCATTTTTTTCTGTTAACAAATATAGCGAAAATGGTTTTTATGCTCTATATTTGTAACACGACTAAAACTATAAATTTAATAATGAAACAGGATGTACAGATCTTCGATCTGATTCGCAGTGAAAGGGACAGGCAGTCTTCAGGACTTGAGCTGATTGCCTCCGAAAATTATGTAAGTGATTATGTTCTAGAAGCCATGGGCTCTATCTGCACTAACAAATATGCAGAAGGCTATCCTGGCAAAAGGTACTATGGCGGCTGCCAGGTGATCGATAAGATCGAACAGCTGGCCATTGACCGTCTCTGCAAGCTTTATGACGCTGAATATGCCAACGTCCAGCCACATTCGGGGGCTCAGGCTAATCTTGCAGTCGAGATGGCTGTGATGAAACCAGGTGACACTTTCATGGGGCTAGACCTTTCTCAGGGAGGCCACCTCACTCACGGCTCACCAGTGAACGCTTCCGGCATTCTTTACCATGCCGTACCTTACGGCCTTGATGAGAAGACTGGCATGATAGACTACGATAAGATGGAGCAGATCGCTCTTGAGTGTAAGCCTAAGCTCATCATCGGCGGTGCTTCTGCATATTCAAGGGAGTGGGATTATGAAAGGATGAGGAAAATTGCCGATGAGGTAGGTGCCATACTGTTGATTGACATGGCTCACACGGCAGGGCTCATCGCAGCCGGTCTCCTGAAGAACCCTGTAAAATATGCTCACATAGTTACTTCTACCACGCACAAAACTCTTCGCGGCCCTCGCGGAGGCATCATATTGATGGGCAAAGATTTCAATAATCCGTGGGGCTTGAAGACTCCGAAGGGAGAAGTCAAGAAGATGAGCGCCATCATTAATTCCAGCGTGTTCCCGGGAGTCCAGGGCGGTCCTCTAGAACACGTAATCGCTGCTAAGGCAGTGGCTTTCTACGAAGCTGCGCAGCCGGAGTTCGTCGAGTACCAGAAACAGGTCGTTGCGAATGCCAAGGTGCTAGCTGCCGAATTCATGGCGAGAGGCTATAAGATAGTTTCCAATGGCACCGATAACCATCTAATCCTAATAGATCTCAGAACTAAGTTTCCGGAAGTGACCGGAAGAATGGCCGAGAAAGAGCTGGAGAAGGCTGCCATAACAGTAAATAAGAATATGGTGCCTTTCGACACACGCTCTCCTTTCAAGACTTCCGGGCTCAGGATAGGAACGCCAGCCATCACGTCCAGAGGCTTCGTGGAGAAAGACATGAAAGTCATAGCAGACCTGATCGACACGGTGCTGACTGCCGTTTCCAATCATGCGGCTCTCGTGAACAATGAGACTACCGAGGGTGCTGAGGAGTACAATAATGTGCTGGATACTGTCACACAGAGGGTTCACAACATGACTAACGGACGACCTCTTAATAAATATTAGAGATTAAGTTTTTTTTACGATATTTGGAACAGGGCATGACCACATACCCTGTTTCTTTTTAAATACCTAGTTTTATGAAACACTTGCGGATTTTCTTCATTCTTTTAGCTGGGATGCTGTTTTTGTTGCTTCCTTCCTGCTATGACAATGCATTACAGAAGCATGATTTCGCCATAGAAAATGGCAATTTTCTCTTTGATGGCGACACCATTCATATTTATTCTGGAGAGATGCATTTCGCTAGGATTCCAGAACCATATTGGAGGCATCGGATTCAGATGGCTAAGGCCATGGGACTGAATTCGATTGCCACTTACGTTTTCTGGAATTATCATGAGACTGCTCCTGGGAAGTGGGACTGGGAAACAGGAAACCACAACATCCGCAAATTCATAAGAATCTGCCAGGAAGAGGGCATGCATGTCATTTTGCGGCCAGGTCCTTACTGCTGTGCAGAGTGGGATTTCGGTGGTTACCCATGGTGGCTTCAAAAGAATGAGGAACTCGTATTAAGGACGGATAATAAACCATTCCTTGACTCTTGCAACGTGTACATAAATCAGCTGATGAATCAGATTCGTGATTTGCAAGTGACCCATGGCGGCCCGATCATAATGATTCAGGTCGAGAACGAATTTGGCTCATACGTTGCGCAGCGTAAGGATATTCCTATAGAAACTCATCATAAGTACAGTGCCGCCATTAAGCAGCAGCTTCTGGATGCTGGCGCTGACGTAAACCTGTTCACTTCCGATGGCAGCTGGCTTTTCGATGGTGGGCGAGTCGAAGGGGCATTCCCAACAGCCAACGGCGAGAGCAATGTCGAGAGGCTGAAAGATACGGTGAACAAATACAACGGTGGGGAGGGTCCTTACATGGTGGCTGAGTTCTATCCTGGATGGCTGGATCATTGGAACGAGCCATTCAACAAAGTTACTGCTGAAGAGGTTGCTAACCAGACAAAGAAATATATTGAAGGGGGAGTTAGCTTCAATTTCTACATGGTTCACGGAGGTACTAATTTTGGCTTCTGGTCTGGAGCCAACTATGGTAATTCTAAGGACATCCAGCCTGATTTGACGAGTTACGATTATGACGCCCCTATCAGCGAGGCTGGCTGGCCAACGCCGAAGTATTTAGCCGTGAGGGATGTACTGAAGAGCCGCGTTGATTATGAGGTGCCTCAAGTTCCTGATTCTATTCCAGTAATAGAGATTAAGAATATAGAACTAAGTAAAACAGCCGATATATTCTCGCTCATCGATGATGGCAAGTTCATTGAAAGCGACTCTCTGCTTACATTCGCAGAGCTTAATCAGGGCTCTGGATATGTGCTTTACAGAAGGGTTTTTGGCGAGCCTGTAAAAGGACTGATGGAGGTTCCTGGCATAGCAGACTACGGGGTGGTTTATGTGAATGGTAGCAAGGTCGGTTACCTCAATCGCCTGACTGGCAAGGATAGTCTGATGATAGACATTCCATCTGGAGGCGTGCTGGACATCCTTGTTGAGAATTTCGGCCATATTAATTATGGCGCCAGAATTACTAAAAATGAGAAAGGCATCATTGAACCGATCTCAATAGCTGGAAAAGAAGTCTCTGGAGGGTGGAAAATGCATAATCTGCCGATGGCTGAAATGCCGGACATGGGCAGTCTTCCTGAAGGCTATGTGGATGGAAGGGCAGTGCTCTACGGAGGCTCTTTCAAGCTGGATGCTGTTGGTGATACTTTCCTGAATATGGAAGATTGGGGCAAGGGCATTGTCTTCGTGAATGGCATTAACCTCGGTCGTTATTGGAAGGTTGGCCCTCAGCAGACGCTGTACTTACCGGGGTGTTTCTTAAGGAAAGGGGACAATAAGATTGTTATTTTCGAGCAGCTGAACGACGTAAAGCAAAGCACTGTTTCTGGCATCAAAGTCCCTGTTTTGTATGATCTGAAGAAAGAATAATCTCTGAGTAACATTTCAGAATGCTAAGATCTTGAATTTGATTCGTCCTCATACGAGACCAGACAGATCCCCTCTCGTCATCCGGGCTTAACCCGGAATCTAGGCTTTCAGAAAAAGGAGCCTTAATCAAGTTCAGAATAAAGCAATATTATGTGAGAATTACCACAAAGCAAATCATTTGATCCCCTATAAATCAAATTATATTACGATAGGGGATAAGGTAATGTCTTTGAACATAGTGAACTAACGATAAGATATGTTGTATTTTATTTTATTCTTTATTAAATTCCGAGAGTATGGCTATATGCTATAATATGAAAACATAAGGATAAAAAGTGATTGATAATACAGAAAGCAATGAAGTTCTATAAGTTTTTATTGATTATTGCATTATTTTGTAGTAATGTAGTCAATGCACAAGTTCAATATCAGATAAAAACTCAAAAATGTGTCAGGGGACTTTACGAAGGAAACTCCGCTGTCAGTTCCTATCAGTATTCAATTCGTAATAAAACGAGACAAAATCTCTTGATTTTTTTCGTAGAAGAAGAAAAAGATACAATACCATGCGTTAAACTCTTGAAAAGAAAACTCTTACGTAGATATGGAGATTTTAGCCTGTCTTGGATAGAGTGGGAAGATATGGTTATTGAAAAAAGTGACAATGTCAGGCCTGAACTTTTTGTGAAAGTCTTGGCACCTAAAGAAAAATTTAAGATAATCATTCCATTCGCTGATTATGAAGAGGAACAGCTCGCCTCTAAAATTGCTCAACATTTATTGGTATGTCCAGAATCTATGTTTTCTGATAATCAGATAGGAATGCCGTATTTTGTGGAGAATCTACAAAGATATAAGTTTGCATATCCTGGCAAAAGCATAGTATTTTCTGCAGGTACGTTAAAATCTTCCTGCAAATAAGCCTTCGTCCTTTTCTCAGCAAATGCAATCAAGACCTGGAAGGATTTATCCGTGTAATTAGCGTGCTGGGCACTATTCAATGCAGTGCTGCGTAATGCGTCTATGTAAGCGTCTCCGGGATGCCGTATGGTAGGCAAAAAGGGAGCAGGGTCATACGCCCTGCTCTAGTTTTGTCCAGCGGTCCGGGAGGAGTTCGCGGAAGGCATCCGGCGGTGCTCCGTTGGGCATCGCTGCCACTGTGTTCAGCACATCGGAGAGGTACTCGAAGAAGTTGATGCGGCGTAGGCGGCAGGAACAGGCCATGGAGAAGAAGATGGCGCCGCGCTCGGCGCCGGCGTGACTGCCGAAGAACAGGGAGTTCTTCCTGGAGAGGGAGATGTAGCGGTTGATACGCTCAATGAGGTTGTTGTCCCAGGCGTAGTCGCCGTCTGTGGCGATGGCTTAGATGCCATCCCACTCGTTCAGGAAGTAGTTCACGGCCCCGGACATTAGAGATTTTGGCGGGTACTTGTCCGTCTGTGCTTGCACCCGCAGGAGAGTCGCTTTTAGTTTACTCAGTATCGGAGGAGCATATTCATGCCGCCACTTTAGATTATCGTCCGCGGTCCAGCCATCCTTGCATATCCGGTGTCTGTGTGCCTGTGTGTATAGTTCGTTGGTCAGGACAAGTATATCGACCGCATCGGGATTGCCCTTCATGTCCACGAAATCTCGTTTGCAATGCTGAAGGCGCGACAACAGTAGTATCTTTCCACCAGACTGGACGGCCACTTTTTTGTGTCTTGCCTGAAAAAAGTTGGTTGTTATCTTTGGTCTAAGTAGTCCAGTTCCGCATACTGAGCTGGCCGTTTTTTGTCACTATGCGCTCTACCGGCATCGAGTACAGATAGCGGAGCTGGGCGATGCCGGTGATGAGCGAGTCGTCAAAGCTGGAGCTCATCAGCGGGGTGAGCGGAGCCTTGGCGCTCACCAGGGCGTCGTCCACTTTCATGGTATGGATATGGCTCACTTCCTTGATGAAGTGGGGCGGTACCATGATGTAGCGGATCGCATCACGAGTGCTGAACGAGGTGAGATTCTCGCAGCCTTAGGGATAGACATCCTTCTCCACTGTCTCCATCTAGAAGTGCATTTTGCGCTTGGCGCCGTTGTTGCCGCGGGCATTCCGCTCGGCGGCCCTGCGCTATTCTTCGGCCTTCTTCTCCGCCTCTGACTTTGATGCCGGAGGTTCAGGCTGTCGACTCTCGGACTTATTACCCACCAGTTTGGACAGCCCTCGCATCTGGTTCCGGGCCTTGGTCAGAGAGGCGTCGCGTTCTTGCAGGAGAGCTTCCAGGTTGGCGATGGTGGCCTTGATGTCTGCCACCGTAGCATCGAACGAGGACTGCATGTTCTGTATGGTAAGGTTCAGCCGGAAGATAGCTCCTGCAATATCTTTATGATCAGCTGTCCTTGCCCATGCTCGCATAGGGAGCCTTCCTCCAAGAACGGATATAAGCAATTATTCCGGACTGTGCAAATATAACAAGTTGAGCGCCAATGCGTTAATGGCTATTAACGAGCCCTCGGAGGGATGCGGCGTCCCTTTGCTTGGAGGGAGACACGGAAGATTTTTGAGGCCGTGAGAAGCCCTGCATTGAGCCTTCTATGGTCAATAATCAATTGATCATAAAATGATTATTTGACAATTGAAAACTTTTTCGAAAAAGTTTCAGCTTCCTGCGAAACGGACGCGGTAGCGCTTGCAGAAACGCACGCTCTCAAGGCTCACGCCATCATGGACGCCCTTGAGGGAAGCGTCGATCTTAGATGCAGAGCCAGGTACAGGCATAAACTGAACGAATGTTCCACCACAAAAGGACCCGGATCTTATGAGGCGACGTTCCAAAGATTTAGGACTTGATGCTACGCACATGGTAACCATGCCGGCTGGTCCACCCTATGACCTTATGGTAATCGACTCCGGCCTCTTTACAATGGTCTGCGAGCGTATAATTGGAGGACTCTTGACTAAAACGCTTTTTATCCTCCTCCAAAAGAGACTGACATTGGCATCCAAACTCTGACGATATTCGATGGAACTTCATGGGAATAAACTTTTGCTAGCAAAGGTACGCCAGTATTAAGCGCTTGTCAAGACGAAATTCCGGAGACGCTTATTTCAATAATGGCCTTCTAGTGTCGTGAGTTTGTTTATCTCCATCCAAAGTTATTTGTATTTCATTGATTCCGGAACATTTTAATTTTTCTAAAGTTTCTTTTGTCAAAAAATAGCCATTTGTGATTATGCTGTTTTCTTGTACATTAACGCCTAATTCGCATAATTTCTTAGATAACGAACACACCCGTTCAATTTGTAATAAAGGTTCTCCTCCATACCAAGTTATGTAAAGCACCTCTAAGCCATTCTCCTCTTTAAGGTGTTTAACATAGTCAACTATGGCTTGTCCTGTTGAATCATTCATAGGTTTTGACGTTCTATGATGTTCATAGCAATAACTACAAGCATAGTTACAATTGTGGGTTGGTGCTATTGTTAACACAAATGACTTATTTGAATATAACCTTGCCATACTATGCATGTGCAACGTTTCAACTAAGTCATCATCTTCTTCGACAAGAATGTAGTTATCTCTAAAATATTTATATTCCTCATCAGATAAAAAATCTTCGTAATGACATAAGCCATCCCTTAAACGACAACACAAGGCATTAATTTCAGGAGATAAATTTAGAAGACAATTGGAATAACTATTATAGAGAAAGAAGCCTTTATTATTTTCAATAATAAAATTAAATCTGGACCATTTAAGGTTATTGCTTGTTTCTTGCATAATCAACAGCTTTTACTATGACAGGATCTTGATCGGAGCTATATTCAATGGCATTACAAATAATCTGATAATCGGGGTATAGGATACCATCATCGGCATTCGAATATTCATCAAATTCTACGCTAGAAATGCTAGATTCCTTTAAGACTGCGGGAATATACGAATTGGGATATCTTCCTGGATAGGGTATACCCTCACCGTATTTTAGTGCGTTGCGCAATAATGGCTCTCCCAAAAGAACCGCCGCATTATTGTATTGCATAATATTGCAGAAAGAAGCTGCTATTGACCCGGTACCTTTATTCATCAATATGTAATATTTTATCCCCTGTATGTACTCAGTTTGTTTCAGTGTTATGTCAGAATTTAATTCCTCATTCGAAAAAACATAATACTTCCCGATATTGGATGACGGTTGCGAATAATATTTTATGTTTTTTTCGGTAAGTTTTGCTTTGGCAGATTTTAAATATGGGATTGACTGTTTGTTTATGAATAATGATAATAATTCATCAAATCTATCACCATATCCTCCGGGATTATCTCTAAGGTCTAGTATGATGCTGTTGATTCCTTGTTTTTTAAAAGAAAGTATCGTTTTTTTTAGTATTTTTATCAACCTTGAATTGTCACTGAAAAACTCTGGAATAGCAACATATCCGATGCCGCTGTAAACGCATTGGCTAACTTCGGTCGCCTTTGATTGCAATATTTCCACGCGTATATCATTATACGAAGGCCAGCCTGGCGATATAATATTTATTATTTTTCCATCACGGTTGATGGTCAAATTGTAACTGGATGTCATTCCGCTTTGGTAATAGTTAGCCATCAAGATTGTTGGGGAAGTCAGTCTATCCGGGTAATTGTATTTTAAAATATCCTTTACTGCTATACCATTGATAGAAAGAATTATATCTCCCCTTTTGAATAGATTGTCCAAAGAAGTATTAATCAACAACGTGTCATTAATGTTCAGGCAATTAAATGGCAGATAGGTGATTTTCCTTTTGACATCTTTTTTAAAATGTTTGACGCTTCCATACTCAGCAGAATTGACAACAAAATCGGGCCTTACTCTATAATGCGGATCCATATCTCTTAACCACATAAAATATGGTTTGAATATGAAGAAAAGGTCTGGCGACAATAATGTGTCTTTGGGATAATCTTTATTAATCTTGTTTATCACGCATAAAAGAGAATCCTTTACTTCTGGCGTAAAATTTTTTACAAAGCCAGGATGCTCGTTTATCTCACACAAATCCTTCCAACGATGTGGTTTTACCGTCATAATGTCTCCCACAGACATCCCATTATTGTGCCAGATTGAAACATAATTGTATCCGCTTTGTTGAGCAAAAAGATTATAAGGTATTATACAAAATAGGAACAAATAACTGATTCTCTTCATAATTTTGAATTAATTTCAGAAACGAGGAAGGTTTGTGCCTTCCTCGTATTAGTGTAATTATTGATATAATTATTGTCGTAGTTGCATCTATCTAATTAAGGCAATTAAATAGTGCTATTCTACAAGAAATGAAATCCCCCAAGAATCTTTCTACAAGAGACAAAGGGAATGCTTGGGCTAATGAATTTCGATATCAATAATTTTAATTTCTTGATCATAAGGATTGTCATCCCCTATCCCTACCTCAACTTTCCGTGCCCTTTTTTTACAAGACACGCAAAGCTGACCTCCACGGGTTGAAGACATTTCCTGCTCGGACATCTTTTCAAACTTAGAATCCTTTAAAATGTTAAATCTTCTCATAAAAACTATTTTATTTAAGTTTCGCGAGTAAAAAATAAACAAAAAAACTAGGTTGAAAACCTCGAAATATTTGTTTATTCCATTGATTTTCAGTATATTATAGTAGCCAAACAAAAATATACACCTAGCATGAACAAATGTACATAAAAACTGTCGTTTTTAGGCCAGTTACATAAAAATCAAGACTTTGTGGCAAAAAAAGCGAGCATGGCGTAAGTGAGGTCTGTATGGAGAGCACCAGCATCTATTGGATGCCGGTAGGGAGGGTGCTTGAGCCATATGTGGCCGAGATGAAGCTGGTCAGTCCCTACTTCATCAAACAGTTGCCCGGGAAGAAGAGCGACGTGAAGGATGCAGAATGTATAGCGACCTGCCTGCTGAAAGACCTAATCCGTGGCAGCTATGTCCCTGCAGACATCGTCCGGCAGCTCTTCCAGTATGACCGCCGCATTTCGGACCTGAACGCCGAGTGTGTTCGCAAACTAGGCAAACTGGATGCCACCCTCCAGCGTTGCAATATCCGCATCAGCAGCTATGTGTCCACGACCGACAGCAAGAGCTACAAAGATGTGGTTCGTCTTCTGTCCGAGGGCATACGAGATCCAGCGGAACTGGCGTCGGTTGTCCACGCTCGCACTGTCAATCGCGTCGGTAAAGACGTAATACTTGCCTCCCTGACTGGCGTCATCTCCGAAACAGACATCGATGTCATCCGCCAATTGCGCGAAGAGGCCGACCTCGCACGGCGCCACAAGGATGAATGTCAGTCGAAGATTGATGCCATCTGCCGGCAGTACTTTCCTGAACAGTTGAAGAACCTTCAGACCATCCCTGGAATCAAGGGCCGTTCGGTCACAGCCATCATCGCGGAAGTGGGCTCAGATGTATCGTCATTCCAAGACGCCGCCCACCTTGTGTCCTGGTGCGGGCTGAAACCTCGCAACGAGGAAAGTGCCGGCAAGATCATGGCAAGGAGCATCACGCATGGCAACAGATACTAGAGGAAAACTCTCATCGAATGCTCCTGGGCCGCATCCAAGACGCAAGGGTGCTTCTTCAACAAATTCAGTTACTTCCAGACTGTCGTTCGACACAAGAACAAAATGAAAGTGCAGGTGGCCATCGCCAGGAAGATCCTGACGGCAGTCTGGTACGTCATGCACGACAATGTCGCCTATCGCGACTACAAGCCATCCATAACCGATATTGCTCCGACTGACGACTAGTCGGTAGGCTCAATATATACCGCATATTGTAAGGTCATTATCTTTGTGGTGGTTCGTCCCCGTCTGGCAAATTGGCTAACGCTCTATGCGGCTTAGGAGGCCTGTTTGAACCGCAGTGTTCGTAGAGGAAAGTGTTTTAGTATACCAAATCCCGACGCCTCCTGTCGGAAGCACTGCTGCGCACCCCAGTCATGCAATGATCGCTCCTAGACACTTCAGATAGTTTGGCAACACTGATTTATAGAGGAAAGATAAGATTGCCAAAGGACTGTCGCCTTATTCCTTTTTTACATCGGTAATTGGCTATCTCTAAGAAAAGTAGTAAATTCGTTACATTGAATCGCAACTTATTTACAATGAAGAAGTATTGTATAAATAGGAATAATACTGAGCAGTGGAAGGAAGACATCAAGAAGTCCGTAATGTTTTATAATAATTGGTTCTTGACATTTGCTCCTTCAACCTATGTCAATGCTCGTCAAGATGCCATTAATAGAGTGAATAATGCTTTCCAGAAAACGAATTGTTTCAATTTGTTGTCAACGGATATATTAAAGTCTGTGCCTGAAGCCATCACCATTCTGCGAATGGCGACGACGCCCCCTTTAGCACGAGACAGATTAGTCGGTCTTTCTGATATACCAAAATCCTTGATCACTTCTCTAGAAAACGGAAAACTACCAGCAAAAATGGAGGAGTCAAAACTAGACGAATATCTAAATCGCATAGTTGCAGTCATTATCAATCTTTTAGATGTTGATATCATGCCTTGGTTATCGGATAATTCTTCTCCTAAAGAGTTAGATCAGCTTTTGGCAACACATGTTATCGGGGACCGTGTTTGTGGTTCGCTATCTGACCCGATTATCCGCAATGGACAAGAGCGTAGACAACTTGATTGTATCACAAAGTATCTTATCGACAAGGGCTATCAATTCGTTGAATCAAAATCCATCAAAGATTTTAGAAATATGGATAAGGGTTCCTTCTCCTTTCATCTAAACGTTCCGGTCAAAATGGATAGGACTCAGACAGTGAATATGCCTATTGATGCTGTCATTATGCGACGGTCAGCGAAGAAAGGAGACTATCCTGTCTTAATTGAATGTAAGTCGGCCGATGATTTTACAAACACTAATAAACGCAGGAAAGAAGAAGCTGCTAAAATTGAACAATTAAGAAACACATACAGAAAGAGTATCGAATTCGTCTTGTTTCTCAGTGGTTATTTTGATAGTGGATATCTGGGATATGAAGCTGCTGAAGGCATTGATTGGGTTTGGGAGCATAGGATGAGTGATTTACAGCGAGCCGGAGTATAATACAATGGATGAGATAGAAATTAGACGTAAAGCATTGCAGGATAGCTTGGATGCGGGAAAAACCCAAAAGGAACGCAACTTATTGGGGCAGTTCTCGACTCCATTCCCTCTTGCATGTGATATGATGCTTTTTTTACGTCGATTGATGGGGAAGGATGATGTATCGTTAATTGAACCATCTATTGGAACTGGAGTTTTCTATTCAGCGTATAGGAATTTGTTTGTTGATAGTAAGGAGCGAGTTCTTGGTTTCGAGGTAGATCCGTATTACTTTAAGCCGACTCAACAATTCTGGAATGGGACGAATTTAGAGATTAGGTGTTCGGATTTCCTTTCCCAACAGCCGGATGGAAAATTTGATTTGCTTGTCGCTAATCCTCCGTATGTACGCCATCACCATATTGAGGGTACACTTAAACAGCGTCTAAAGGGGGATGTCCTTCGAGAGTCTGGATTGAAAATATCTGGATTGGCAGGTCTCTATTGCTACTTTATGATTTTGTCATTAAAGTGGCTAAAAGATGGCGGAATCTCATGTTGGCTTGTCCCCAGCGAATTTATGGATGTAAATTATGGCGTGGCTATTAAACAGTTCCTTCTTCAAAATGTGGAGCTGATCCATATTCACCGATTTGATGTTGATGACTTGCAGTTTAGCGATGCTTTGGTAAGTTCTTGCATCGTCGTATTTCGCAACCATAAACCATCTGTAAGCCAACCAATCCGGTTCTCCTTGGGTGGTAGTATCAACAATCCGGAAACATATAAAATATTGGATAGGGGGCAGTTATCATCAAAAACGAAATGGACCAGTATCTTCGGAAATGAGGTTGAGCCTGATGTTTCCGGAGCCACTTTAGGTGGTTTTTTTACGGTCAAGAGGGGCATTGCAACTGGTGATAATGATTTTTTCATATTGGATAAAGAAACAATTGCCAAATATAGTATTCCTGTGAAATTCCTTCGTCCTCTTTTACCCAGTCCTCGATATATAAAGGGTAATCGAATAGAAAGCGAGAATGGTTTACCCATTGTTGATCGTCAGCTTTTCCTTTTTTGTTGTAATCTTTCAGAGAGTATTCTGCGAAAGGAATATCCCAAGGTATGGGAGTATATTTGCGTAGGCTATGAGCGAGGTGTTCAAGATGGCTATATTTGCAGTCGTCGTTCGCCGTGGTACTCCTGTGAAGAAAGAGAACCGGCCTCCATTATTATGCCTTATATGGGACGGTCGGAGACTAATAACCAAATGTTCCGGTTTATTCTAAATTCTTCTTTGGCGATCACTACAAATGTGTACCTTTTACTATATCCCAAACCACAATATGTTCAGTGTATGAGGGATGAGAAAGTGCTTATTGGGGTGTGGCATGAATTAAACTCCATCCCCACAGAAACCCTTTCTCACAATGGACGTTTTTATGGGGGTGGTTTGCGAAAAATAGAACCGAAGGAGTTGATGAATACTCCAGCTAATGGTGTCGCTTCATTATTACTTCCTCATTCTTCGAGTTATCAATTATCCCTATTTGATTAGACGCTTACATTGCGGAAGAACCACCAAAATCAGGAAACTACATGGCTGCTTCTTAAAAGGGGGCAGGCCTGTATGTGTGAAGCGCATTCTGATGTAAACATGCCTGCCCGCTAATTGCGAACGTAGGAACAGAATCGGCTCTGGATGACGGGGTGGTTAGGTCATGGATCCTGAATCAAGTTCAGGATGCAGGGGGCGTTCAGTATGCCGTTTTTTGCGCTGATTCTAATTATCCACCGGCCTTATGACGAAGTGGAACTCGCGCTCTGCAGCGTGAATCCTGTAAGGCTCAAGAGGCAGGGTGCCCCAGGAGTTGATTCCACCCACGCCCATCTGCATGAGTTCGAAATTCACGCAGGTTTTGCCATTGATCCGGTCGTTCTCATGGGAGAGTTTCTTCAAGCTCAGGGAGTGCAAGGCAGCACCGTTCTGGCCGTTAGTCTTATTAGCTCTCTGCGGTGTACCATTCAGGGTGCAGTCAAGTTCTTTCATTGAGAACGGAAGAACTGAACCAGAGAATTTAGCATTGGCAGAGATCTCCAGTCCCGTGCCGTTGCCATCAAGAACCCTCAAATAACGAAGTTCAGTATGGGTCCCAGATTCCTGGGCGCGGACGTAACCGTAATGATACTGGTCGTTGACGTTTTGAACGTAGCGACCTACCAATGCTGCGGAATTCCTGTCGCAGTAATTCTCCCAAGGACCTTTCCCATAAAAATCTACCACAGAATATTTCCCAGGCATCGTGAACTGCATTCCGAAACGGAATAGGTCAGGCGCCTTTGACAGATTGCCGACATCCTTCATTGACTCGATGCCGGAGATGCTGCCATCTGGAAGGATTGAATATGCCACGGAAACTGCAGCAGCGCCATCAGCAATAGGCTCATACTCAGTAACCACTGAATATCCCGCCTCGACTTTCTTCACGGTGAAACTCTTCACCTTGAACTCAGGGTAAAGCCATACCTTGTACCTCTCGTTCAGCCTCGCTCCCATGTCGTTCTCGTTAACGGCTCTTCCGAACTGTGGCATGAGAGGTTCCTTAAGCATCTCCGCTTCATTAATCTTGTAGCTTTCCAGAGCACCAGATTTCTGATTGAATACGGCTGACCAGCCAGCGACACGGTAAGTCTCGCAGCCAGGGAAGCGGAACAAGCCAGAGAATGTGTTCAAATCACCTTCCTGCACGTATGTCACCTCTGTCCCTGCAATAGCAGCAGAACCTGCGGCGAACGCAGGGGCTGTGCTCTCATTTATTGCCATCTGGTCGTAAGCAACCTCGTCGCCAGCATTTTGTAGTCCATCCTGAGCCTTCAAAATGTAGCGGACCGTGAGATACAGATCTTTTGTGGTATTAATCTGAGGCAGCCCAAGATTAATGGTTGCTGTCTGCTGAGGCCCTGCGTTAATGTCCTGAACAGTGCCATTTGCAACGGCGATTCCGTCTTCTTCTAGAATCCAAGAGATATAGTATTGGCTGAGATCCTTGAAGAAGTTCTCGTTATAAACTTTTATGTTTCCGTTGCCGGCATATGAAGTCAATATATTCCTATACTGGTAGCGAACCTCGTAGGCATGAGGGTGCAGGCTCCGGTCCGCTGCAATCACTCCGTTGCAGTTGAAAGAACCGTCCGAAGGGTCATATTCGTTCCAATCGCCTCCGAAGCGGAACACATGGTCTGTGCCTTCTTCACTTACCGGCCACCAGAGTGCCTGGTCTACGAAATCCCAGATGAATCCGCCTTGGTATGCAGGATATTTCCTTATGAGATCCCAATATTCTTTGAAATTACCCATGGAATTTCCCATGGCATGGGCATATTCGCATTGTATGAGAGGCTTCGTAGGATTGGATGTCGCATATTTCTCGCACCATTCCGGGGAAGTGTACATAGGACACTGTATGTCTGAGTTGTCCCCGCCTTGCGCTCTCTCGTACTGTACCGGCCTGGTGCTGTCATACCCTTTGATCCATTGGTAGCATGCTGTGAAGTTAGGGCCGTCGCCAGCCTCGTTTCCAAGGCTCCAGATTATCACGGAAGGGTGATTAATGTCCCTGAGTACCATTCTCTGATCACGAGAGAGATGAGCGGCCTTGTAGTCCTCCCTCTTCGCTAGAGTCTTGTCCCCATAGCCCATTCCATGAGATTCAATGTTTCCCTCGTCCACCAAGTATATTCCATATTCGTCGCAAAGAGCTGTCCATAGTGGCTCGTCAGGGTAGTGGCAGGTGCGCACTGCATTGATGTTCAGGCTCTTCATTATGCGGATGTCGTTTATCATGTCTTCTTTGGACACGATGTAGCCTTTATAAGGGTTCATCTCGTGGCGGTTCGCTCCTTTCAGCAGGATCGGCTTGCCGTTAACCAGCAGCTGGGCATTCTTAATCTCGACGGTTCTGAAACCGAATTTCAGCGATGTGCTCTCGGCGACTCCGGCCTTCGAAAGACCCTCGACCTTCAGGGTGTAGAGGTTAGGGGTCTCGGCGCTCCATAGCTCCGGAGAAGATACGCTCCCGGCAATCTCGGCTGCGTTCTTCGAAGGAACTGTCTCACCTGAAGCGACCTCGTGGCCGTATTTGTCAAGAATGCTAACCCTCACGCGGCTTATTCGGCCGGCAGTCTTAACCTTCACTGAATATTTCCCATTCATGTCTGCGGCGATGTTCACATCCTCCAGTCGGTCCTTTTCGCGAGTGTAGACGTAAACGTCTCTGGAGATGCCGGCAAATCGGTTGAAGTCCTGATCCTCGAGGTATGTCCCATCGCACCAACGGAATATTTCAAGGGCGATCAAGTTTTCTCCCGCCTTAACATATTTGGTGATGTCGAACCTGGCTTCCAGTTTGCTGTCCTGCGAATATCCCACCATCTTTCCATTCACCCACACGCGAACGTTGGAAGTGGCCGAGCCTATGTACAGACAAATCTGCTTGCCTATCCAAGCCTTATCGACAGTAAAGGTTCTACGATATTGTCCCACATGATTATGCTCAGTAGGAACGTAAGGAGGGTTATTCTCGAAATTCCCTCTCCATGCATAACCTACGTTAAGGTAAATCGGATCCCCGTAGCCATTCAGTTCCCAAAGGCCTGGCACTGGCATTGAATCCCAATCGGAATCGTTGTAGTTCACGACCTCGAATCCATTGGCTTGCTGCCCAATGGAATCGTACCATTTAAATTTCCAAACCCCGTTCAGAGACAGGGTCTGCTGCTGATCGGTCGTGAAAGTGGCCGACATGGGCATCCTATTCTCCTCGAACACGTTAGGATCCTGCCACGGCTCCATCGTCTCAGAGTTTTTCGCAGGCAGCTGCATTGCTGCCATAAGCGCAAATGATATGATAGCTATTTTCTTCATGATTAATATAATTGGTTGATTTTCATTAGTATAACAGTCCCGTCCATAGTCGATGCCAGTAAATGGCCTTCACGAGTCGTGGTCATAGGGTTAACGAGAGCGATAGATATTTTGTGAGCCCATTTCCTGCGGCCTGTCTGGGAGTCGAAGCAGACTATGTTGCCCTTGTCAGTAGGCATGACTACCCCTATTCCACCCCATTGCACTATGGAAGTCGGAGATATATCATACCCTGTCCCCGTTTCGGCCTGCCATTTAATATTCAAAGACTTAGCATCAATGGAAGTAAGAGAGTGCCACATAGATTTGCAATACACGGTGGAGCCATCCTGCGAAATGCCCACAGATTCCCTAGCGATGCCATCGAAATGCTTTATTTCCTTTCCAGAAGAAGCGTCAATGACATAGAGCCTTCTGTCAGGAACGGCAATGAATATCTTGCCTTCGGCTTTCACTGGCCATACAGCGGCAGGAGAATACATCCTGGAAGGCTTGGCGCATCTCCATACCCATTGGAGCGAGCCTGTAGAAGGGTCCAATGAATATAATTTATTGGCCCATGTGCCAAATACCACCTGCTGCCCATCCACGAATGGCTTGCACTCCACGAAGCCATCCACGCCGGCATATTCCCAGACGCTTTTTCCATTCTTCACATTCAGTGCCCTGAACACACCGTCGGAGCTTCCGATATAGACAATTCCATTCCGTATTACAGGGCTTCCGAGTACGGATTTCTTCGCTTCATGCTTCCATTTCAGCCTGCCGTTCTTGGCATTCAGGGCATATATTTTCCCATCTGCGCAACCGAATGCTAGTATTTTCCCATCTAAGGCAGGCGTCGAGAATATCTTGCCAGGGAATCTCTTAGCCCATTTCTGTTTTCCGTCTTTCAGCGACACGCATTTCACCATGCCAGATTCCGTAGCATAGAAGGCATATTTATCATTTACGGCGAAACCAGAGGCTATGTTTGCCTTCTCTTGGATTTTCCAGGCTTCTTGCACTGAGCCGTCATTCACGTCGTAGCGCATCCAAGGATAATTGCTCGGAAGCCCGTTCGCATCGTAGGTTACTGTGTCAGCAACCGGCTTCAGATAAGCCTGATACCAAGGCTCAAGCTGCACGTGCATGTCCCCGAAAACCCTCATCTCCGATACTTTCACGTGGTCATCGTCTATCGTTATCAAATTGTAGCCAGGAGCCTTTCCGGCAGAAAGCGATGAGCGGCCAAGAATCCCAGGCAGGCCAGCGTAGTTCATGACTACGTTCCTGTGCCAGTGCCCTCCAATGACGAACCTAGTCCCTATCCGCTTAAGCTCGCTAGTAACCTCGAAATAATTCAGAACGGAAGTGTCTTGTGGATAATGGTTTATGAAAATAGTCTTTGTGCCAGGCTTCAGGCTTCGAAGCCATTCCATGCTCTCCCTGGGAATGAGCGCTGGAGCCATTCTCATGTCCGGCCCACAGTTGCATCCTATGAACCTCCAGCCCTTGTGCTCGAACTCGAAATTCTCGTAGCCGAATACCTTCTTGAACGTGTTGCATCCGCTTTCCGACCATTTGGCATCGTGATTCCCAGCGACAACATAATATTTGTATTTAAGGGAATCTAGGATGCTCTTCACTGCTGCGATTTCTTCATCCGATCCGAAATCAGTCAGGTCGCCTCCGAATAGCACGAAATCCAGTCCTTCGAGATTATTTACCTCCTTGATGCACTGGCGTAGATCTGTGATAGATTTGCTGCCTTCTGAATAATGCAAATCTGTTAGGAAGGCGAATTTTAGCTCCTGAGCACCCAGAATCAGCGGGAGCAGGAAGAATGTCAGGGGAAGAAGGATTTTCTTTAAGTTCATGTGGCCATATTTACTGACAGGAAACAAATTTAATAAATATCTTCGCTTCTTGCGAATTTTTCTTTAACTTGGAAAGTCAAATTCATAGTTTATGAGAAGGAGAGATTTCATAAAGACTGCTGGGCTAGCTGCTGCCATCGGAACTGCCAATATTGCTTCTGCGTGTGGTAATTCAACGAATGATAATATTCCAAGGCCATATAACGTGAATATGAATGGCGGTGCCAGGATGAGGCTGAGCTTCGAGCCTTATGAACTGCAACTGAAGCACACGTTCACAGTGGCATCATATTCAAGGAAAACAACTCCTGACGTGCAGATCAAGATCGAATATGACGGATTCATAGGGTATGGTGAGGCTTCCATGCCGCCTTACCTAGGGCAGAGCGTGGAAACTGTCACAAAATTCCTACAAAAAGTGAATCTGGAGCAGTTCAAGGATCCCTTCCAGATAGACGATATCATAACATATGTGGATGGCATAGGTGAAGGTGACACGGCTGCTAAGGCTGCGGTTGATATCGCACTGCACGATCTCGTGGGCAAGCTTATGGGAGAGCCGTGGTACAGAATCTGGGGACTGAATCCGGGCAAGACGCCTAACACGACATTCACTATTGGCATTGACACTCCGGATGTCGTGCGAGAGAAAACGACAGAGTGCGCTGACAAGTTCAAGATCCTCAAGGTGAAAGTAGGCTTGGATAACGATGAGCAGATGATCCAGACCATTCGCGAGGTAACCGACCTGCCGATTGCGGTGGATGCGAATCAAGGCTGGAAAGACAGGGTAAAGGCTTTGGACGAAATTTTCTGGCTGAAAGAGCATGGAATCATCATGGTGGAGCAGCCGATGCCAAAGGAGCGCTTGGACGACAACGCATGGCTTACCGAACGCAGCCCTGTGCCAATCTTCGCAGACGAGGCCATCCAAAGGCTTAAGGATATTCCTTCCATCAAGGGAGCCTATACCGGCATTAACATTAAACTGATGAAGTGCACGGGCATGAGAGAGGCTTGGAAAATGCTGAATTACGCTCGTGCTGAGGGCCTGAAGGTGATGGTCGGCTGCATGACTGAGACTTCTTGCGCTGTTTCGGCGGCAGCTCAGCTGTCTCCCGCTGTGGATTTCGCTGACCTTGACGGAAACCTGCTGATCAGCAACGACCGTTTCGAGGGAATGACTGTCGTGGAAGGGAAGATAACCCTTCCGGACAGGCCTGGCATAGGATTAAAGCTTCTGTAATATGGCAAAGATGAAAAAAGGCGAGATAGCTCTCTGGACGGCGGTGGCCATCCTTCTAGCATTGAACGTATGGCTTCCCAAGCAGATGAGGCACAAATATTCTTGGGAGAAGGATCTCAGCCAGAGGTATGCCGTTGATTTCGATAAGACGGAAAGAGATGTGAAAAATTATATTCAGGAATACATCCCCGATGTCACTGATGCTCAGATAGAGGCTTGGACGGAGTCTGGCAAATTAGAGTCGATGGTCATCGGCAAGCGTAGGATGTATTTCCGCAGTGCTGCTCCGAACCTTTTCAGGATTGTTCCAGAACTTGCAGCTCTGAAAGCTGCGAAAGACAGCACGAGCGGTTTGGAAGGTCATCAGATCGTCGATTCCCAAACTATACCTGTCATAGAGAAAACTGTCGAAGATAATCTTGCGGCCGGCAAGCCAGCCCCGTATTATGCTCTTCCCAAGCGTATGAGAGTGACATACAAGCTCACATTACCAGCGAATACGTTGCGCCCGGGGAAGCATCTCCGCTGCTGGCTGCCTTATCCTAGGAGCAACGTTGGGCGACAGTCGGACGTGAAATTCATCGAGGCAGGAGTGAATGGCGTGCCATATTCAAAGGACAAGATTATTTTCTCCGACCCTGAGTGCGCCCACAGCAGCCTCTACATGGAAGCCGAAGTGCAAAGGTGGAAGGACATGACATTCTATGAGGTTTTTGAATATGTTTCCTGCGGCGAATGGTATCCGATTGACTCGTCCAAGGTGCTGCCTTACAACACCGAATCTCCAGAATATAAAAAATATACCGCCGAGCGTGAGCAACATATTATATTCACTGAAAGGATCCGCCGCACGGCAGACTCCCTGACGGCAGGCATAAAGAACCCTTACCTTCAGGCTAAGGCAATATATTCATGGATAGATAAAACCTTTCCTTGGGCATCAGCGAGGGAATATTCCACGATTGAGAATATCCCTGAATATGTCCTCTCGTCTGGTCACGGCGACTGCGGTCAGGTGACGCTTCTTTTCATGACGCTTTGTCGTGCCAAAGGCATTCCGGCAAGATGGCAGAGCGGTTTCATGATGCACCCTGGCGACAAGAATCTGCATGACTGGTGCGAGGCCTATTTCGAAGGCTACGGCTGGGTACCTGTTGACCAGAGCTTCGGCGTAACACCTTACGGCGGCTATTTCTTTCTGGGTGGCATAGAGCCTTACAGGATGATAGTGAACACCGATTTCGGCATGGAAATGTCCCCTGCCAAGAATTATCCTCGCAGCGAGACCGTAGACTTCCAGAGAGGTGAAGTAGAATGGGAGCAGGGCAATCTTTATTTCAATCTGTGGGATTATGAATATGACATTGAGTATTTATAATTGAAATTCATGATTTTTGCAGTTAGCCTGCACTAAATGTTATTACTATGAAGAAATTCTTTGCTGTTATTGTCTCAGCCTTGCTTTGTGTATCGGTTTTTGCTATGGACATAAAAGGTCTTGTCGTTGATGACAAAGGGCAGCCGCTGCCTTACGCATGCATCTATATTCAGAGTGACCCTAACGTCGGCACTGTCACTGACGACAATGGAAATTTCGAACTCACGGTAGACTACAACAAATATTATCGCGATACTCTAGTGGTCTCTTACATCGGTTATACTGAGAGCCAGAATTCTATTTATAACCTCTATGGCTGGATAGAGAAGTCAGGCACTTCGTCGATTCTTAAATTCAAGCTTCAGGGTGAGCCCCTTCAGTTGACAGAGGCGAGGCTTACTGAAAAGAAGGGTAAGAAAAAGAAAGGAGAGGTAAGCAATCTTCTGAAACTCGTCGGCCAGAAACTGGCGCAGGATTTCCCTGGAGAGGTCAGGCAGTACAAGATAAAAGCCGATTCATATATTAAAAATAAAGAAAAAATCATGGGTGTGGAGCAGGATGTCGGAATTGTCACTGAAACCCCGACCCCAGACGGATCTTTCCCAGTCAAGACGAAATTCACGACATCCATCCACAAATATAACGTAGATCCTAATATAGACAGTTATTTGAAAGGGATGAGGTCTGAATATGAGGCTAAGAAATCAGCACAAGTAGATTCGTCTGCTCAGAAGCTTTCAAAGAATGATGGGCTTACGACTGAAGAATATCTAGAAAAACTTGGTTCTAATGACATAGGCAGCAAGGATGTCAAAAGCGCAGCTAAGAAGGTTTCGGATGAGGACGTTCTGGAAAAGCATGTTCAGAGGCTGGACAGTAAAGATGTCGTGAAAGGCCTCGGGAATATATGGCCGTCATGGTTTCTGCTAATGTTCGATGACTTCTCGAAAGACGTGGATGATTGGTCTATAAACAAGTTAAGCGACGATGAATATCTGCTTCACTATTATAATAAGAAGCGTTTCATTGGCATAGTCAAGGCTGAGCATGACGTGACTCTTCGAATTAACATGAAGGATTACAGTGTTAAATGCTATTACCAGAACGTTAAGGTTCATGCAAATATCCCATTCGGGTACAAGCTTAGCAGGAAAGAACTAGATATGCTGAATGGATTCACAGGCATGGACATGAACAAATTCAAACTCAAGAAGATGGATGTAAATGTAGACCATAGCGCTTTCTTCGTGAGGCAGAATGGCAAGATAGTTCCTACCGAGAAAACGTATAATGCCGAAGGTTATGCGTATGACCGCAAAGATAAGGGCGTCAAGATAAATGCGGCAGTGAAAATGAGTGTGCTTCAAGCCTTATGAAATCCTCAGCATGCGCTTTCCACAGTACACGCTAATGCGTATTCAGAGAAAATCTTATTCCGAAATTAAAAGCGAAATCGAACTGCTGGTCGGTGTAGATTGTATTCGCATTTGAGTTGCTGTTGAAATGATAGCTGACGCCTGGCTCGGCATAGATGCCAACGAAATCGTTAATGTTGAATTGGAGGCCTCCAGCTGCATTAATTGACCACTCCAGACCGTCAACGTCAAGATCTTTCTTAGATGTCCTGACATTACCGGCCTCTTTGTCGTAGACAGATGTGGTAACCCTGCCGGAAACGCACTTCTCTCCCATTCCGCCAGCTTTGGCATAAATGCGGAAATATCTCGTATTGAGAATATTCGCAGTCAAGTTCACTGGAATGCCAATATAATGTAGTTTCTGAGAATCTTCGGTCTCGGTTCTTGATGAAGTCGTCGTGAACGTGCTGCTGAGTGTTGAATAATTAACTCCGGACTCTATCCCGAAAACCTTGCTGAGCGGATAATTCACCATGATTCCCATTCTCACGGGGCGTTTATGGCTGGCACCATCGTAAATATTCTCCCTTGCGACGTCATTGGTTACGGCTCTAGTGGCTATTCCATCCATCTGTCTAGAATAAGGGGATTGACCGGCATCGAACATCATCGTATTGAAAACTCCTGATGAGTTGCTCTCTGTCGATCCAGAACCTATTGACAGTCCAACAGAAATAGGATGGGCTGCTTTTTTCATAGCCTTATCCTCGGCTTCTGCCTGGCGCAAGAATTCCTCCGTTCTCCGGATCTCTGCTTCTTCGGCCTTTTCTTCGTTTTCAGACTCTGTATTATCGAGATTATCAAGCTTCTGTTCGGAAAGATCTTTCATCCTTTCTGTAGCGGTGTCTTCGACATTCAACGACGAAAGAAGATTATGCGGAATATTAGTTTCCTCTTTCATTTTACGCATTTCATGTCGATATTTTTCGGACGGTGACAGCAGTTTCTTCACTTGTGTACCTTCGACCACGCCAACATCTTCTGCTGTTTCCTTCTTTACGGTTGCTTTGCTATCGCCTTCAGTATCTTTGTCAGCCTGAGCTACTATGGTAGCAGGAGCATTATAGCGATGACTGATCCTGACTGTGGTAAAAACTCCGATCGCCAGAACTGCAGCTATTGCGACCGATCTCCAAACCCATGAGAGAGAGGCCGCTTGTTTCTTCTTCGGAAGGGATGCTTCGATTGCATCCCACAAGCCTTCGGGGGCGGATTTTCCATAATCCTCCATCTTATCTCTCAGCTTGCCGAACCAATCTTCATTCATAAGGCATCTCCTTGTTTACGTTTATACTCATTAATTTCCTTCGCTAATATTGCTCTCGCTCTGTGCAGCTGCGACGCTGACGTGCTTTCCGTGATTCCTAGCAGCGAGGCTATTTCTTTATGGCTTTTCTGCTCGAAAGCATAGAGGTTAATTACCGTTCTGTAGCCATCTGGCAACGCCTCTATCATATTCTGAATCACTTCCTTAGGAACATTTCCTATGTCAGGCTCCGTCTCGCTTTCATCTTCAATGTCTGGCTGATCCCAAGTGTACGAAATCGCACTTCCGACTTTGCTTCGCTTCCGCCTGAGCACTTTCAGCGATTCATTCACGGCAACCTGCCTCATCCAAGCTTTCAGCGATCCTTCCCCTCTGTAAGCGAATTTGTCTAAAGAAGAGAATATCTTGATGAAACTGTCCTGGAGAACGTCTTTCATCTCCGCCTTATCGGGCAGGAAACGAGAACAAGTGGCGGCAAGGTAATTCGAGTAGCAGTCGTAGATCTGCCTCATCGCAATCCTGTCCCCACTTTTCGCACGTTCGACAAGCGAACGCTCGTTCTCTTTGGTCAGCAGAGTCACTCTATCTCTTAGCAAGATATTTAAATGTCACATTTTTTTCGCCTTCATATGAAAGCCACTGAATGGTAAAAGAACCATCCTTAGCGCTCTCCTCTGGAAAGTAATCTCTAATGTTGAAGGCGACGATCCCATTGCCCCATTCAGTTCCATAGTCGCCATTCTTATCATGGCAGAATCGGAATATCATTGGGTTGTCGGAAATCTTTACGAGATTCAGAATGTGAGAGGCTCCAGCATTTCCCCACTGAGCTGCGAAATGCAGTGTCAGATACCCGTCCTCGCAGACGGTCGTCCAGTCATTTAAGATCTCGACAGGGTCTTGTTGGTTGATGGCGACTTTGCCTGCATCAGAGTTCTGCAAGATTGCTTTCTTAGTGAGGATCTTCTTGAATGATTTGACAGATGCTTTGACAGTATCCTTTTTCATGAAATCTTCTTCATAATCCAGATAGCACAGGGCCCTTGTCTCTTCTTTCATGACTTCACTCAAGTTAGTAGGAATCACGATCGTGGCGTCAGTAAGTTGAAAATAGTTGCTTCCGTCAGAGGCGATTTTGACTGTTACCAAGGCGTTGTAAGGGCCTACGGAAGGGCCGTAGTAGATACCGGGGTCGGAATCGTCGTTAAGGCATGAAGATACAAAGAATGGAATTGCCGCGATTATAGGGAGCAGCAAGAATTTAGAAATATATTTTTTCATAGTCATACTTTTTAATATTAATTTTAACACACGCTTATTAAATCCGTGTATATTGAAATCTTGCATAAAATTCCGAAAAATTTTTTGTTTGCAGAATATTTTGTGGGATTGGCCTAAAATTTTTATTTCGGCTAAAATTGATATATGTCAAGCAAAATGCTTTAGACCAAAAAGGCAAAAATCACGCTCCGTAATGGGAGCATGACAGCCAAAGAAGTAAGCCACAACATTAATTTCCGAAACGCATCATTTTTCGGAAATTACTATTAAAATGGGACAGGACAATCGCCTAAGCAGTTTAGGCCCTCCTTATCTGTGTGAGGGAACTATTTCTGCTCTTTAAGGATATCTCTTATTTCTTCCAGCAGAACTACATCGTCAGGCTTAGGAGCAGGAGCAGCAGGTGCCTCTTCCTTGCCCTTGTACATCTTGCTTATTCCCCTTACTACAAGGAATATGGAAAATGCAATGATAAGGAAGTTCACTGTTTCCTGAATGAAGTTGCCGTAGTTCAATGTGACTGCCGGTTTAACGACTGTCTCTCCGTCCATGACCGCCTTATGCAGCACGATATTGAGATGCTGGAAATCGAAGCCGCCGATCAGCTCGCCTACCAGAGGCATTATTAAGTCATTAACTAGAGAGGTTACGATTTTGCCGAATGCGGCACCTACAACTACGCCGATAGCCATGTCAATGACATTTCCTTTCATTGCGAAGGCCTTGAAGTCGGCCCAAAATTTACCTTTTGCCATAATTATATATTAATTAATATGTGTTATATTCTTAATCATTGCTTCTGCCTGCGGCAAGGTTTCCATTTTTCCAACATCTAGAATGTTCAGATGCTCTGGGACTATGCCATGAATGACATTCGCTTTGCATTCCCTTATATAAAAGTCTGTGATAGAGAAATTCCCGTTCCACCCGTGGTCATCGAATACTTTGAATATGTCATCGGAGATGAAATGAATGCCGTCAAAAGCGTATTTTCTGCATTTCGATAAATTCAATCCATAGAAAGGTGTCTTTACCACGCCTGTCGCTAGATTAGTCCATCCGACCATCCTCATCTCGTCATCGAATAGCAGATAACGCTGAGTCTTGCGCTCGCTTACCAGGATGTTCGATAGAGCGCTAGGCTTGGCTTGCGAGATGAACCAATTCAGGTTAAGGTCAGAGATTATGTCAACATTGTGAACTAGGAAATGGGAACCATCCAAGAAGTCCCTTGCATAGGAAATTCCGCCGCCTGTATCTCTAAGCAGAGAACTTTCGTCGGAAATGTCCACCTTAATCCCGAAATCATTTTGTGACTTTATGTAATCGGTGATCTGTTCGGCGAAATGGTGAACGTTTACTACCACCTCGTCTATGCCTGCGGATTTGAGCTTTTCCATCACATGATATAGCATAGGCTTTCCGCCAATTTCAATCAAAGCTTTTGGCGTTTTGTCTGTCAGCGGCCTTAATCTGGTGCCATGGCCGGCGGCGAAGATCATTGCTTTCACGTCCTAAAGGATTTTCTCAATGTCAAGTTCGCGGTGCATAATCGTTATCTTGATGTCAAATTTGTCGGAAAGATGCTGTGCCAGATGTTCTGTGCAATAGACTGAGCGGTGCTGTCCGCCGGTGCAGCCGAAGCATACCTGTAGGTGAGTGAACTTCCTCTCTATATACATCTTTACGTGATTGTCGACCAGTTTGTAGACGCTATCAAGGAACTTTGCGATTCCGCCATCATCTTCAAGGAACTTGATTACCTCTTTGTCCAAGCCGGTGAACTGGCGGTAATGCTCGTATTTCCCGGGATTATTTATTGCTCTGCAGTCGAATACATAGCCTCCACCGTTGCCCGTAGTGTCGGCTGGGATACCTTTTTTATAGGCGAATGAGCATATCCTCACTTCCAAGCGCTTGTCTTCCACGATGTTGTTGAATTGAGACATCGTGGTAAGCTTAGTGAGTATCCCGTTCAAGTACGGATATTCGTCGAATGGGGTTTGGAGCAGTCTGCGCAAATTGCTAAGGGCGAACGGAACGCTGGCTAGGAAATGAGGTTTTTTTTCGAAATAGCCCCTGAAGCCGTATGCGCCAAGGACCTGAAGTGAGCGGAAAAGCACGAAAAGACGCAGTCTGCTCAAGAAATATTTCTCATCTACGTCTGTGTATCCTTTCAGGGCAGAAAGGTAAGTCTGCACCATCTCTTTTCGAAGTGCCTCTGGGTATCTGGCACGTGCCTGCCAAATGAAAGAAGCTACGTCGTAGTAGATAGGGCCCTTCCTGCCGCCTTGGTAATCTATGAAATATGGCTCCCCATCCTTTATCATAACGTTTCTAGCCTGGAAGTCCCTGTACATGAAAGTGTTGCCGGTTTCTTTAACTAGGTCTTCCTGGAACTTCTCGAAATCTTCCTGCAGCTTCACCTCGTTGAAGTCCATTCCCGTGGCCTTCAGAAAGCAATATTTGAAGTAGTTCAGGTCGAACATCACCATCTGCTTGTTGAACTCAGGTTCGGGATAGCAGATGGACCAGTCCAGCCCCTCTGCTCCTTTGAACTGAATCTTCGGAAGCATCTCCATCGTATGGCAGAGAAGGCGGCACTCGTAAGAACTGTACTCGCCGCTTTCGCGACCTTGGGAGACAAGGTTATAAAGCTGGTCATTCCCTAAGTCTTCCTGAATATACCGCATTCCGTCATTGCTCACAGCCATCACCCTGGGAACTCGGATGCCTTTTTCGATGAAATGACGCCCAATGTCTATGAAAGCGAAATTTTCATCTCGGTTAGTTCCGATGACGCCGACAAGAGAAGTGTTGCCGCCTTTTATCCTGAAATATCTCCTATTGCTACCGGAAGAATTCAGCTCCTCGACAGATTCCGCATGCCTGCCTGTGTATTCTTCAAAAAGTTTTTTCAATGCCTCCATTCCGTATCCATTTTTTGCCATTGGTCATGGCGTAGCTTACAATTTCGACAAATATAGCATAATTTTCCTCAATATAGTCAGGCACAAGATTTGATGAATGACCTCTCTGGTTTGAAATAACATTTTTATATTTTACGATATGAAAAAGATTTTAACTTCTATTCTGACCATTTCAATGGTACTTGCGGGAACGACCGCATTCGCTCAGGCATCAATCGGCCTAGGTTATCTGAATTCGACTGACATCATGAAAGATAACATCAAAGATGTAAATCTGAATGGTTTCTATGTTGGCGCAAGCTACAACTTCGCGCTTGGAACAAGCGGCTTCGGAGTTGCTCCGGGCGTGAACTATCAGCTTGTGACGAAGAGTGATGCTTCCTCATTCTTGGGAGTAAACACCAAGAATGACCGTACTGAGATGTTCCTTACCGTTCCTGTGATGTTCAACTATGGCATTCAGCTTGGCGATGGATTAGTAGGCAGGATTTTCGCAGGTCCTACGATGTCGATTGGCTTGTACGATAAGTCAAAGCTGAAGGCAGGCTACGGAGCATTCAAAGTTGACGAGAAAGTCAATAATTACGATGATGATAACTACAAGAGGTTCGATGTCATGCTTGGAGGCGGAGTCGCTCTCGACTGTTATGACATGGTTCGCTTCAAGGTAGGGTACGACTATGGCCTTGTCAATCGCTACGATTCAAGCAACGTTACCCTTCACAGGGGGCAGTTCTACTTTGGCGTGTCATATCTCTTCTAAAAGATAAATTATATTCAAATTAGATATTAGGCGGCTGGAGGCACTCTAGCCGCTTTTTTCGTGCAATGCCGACATTTTGTCATGGAATTCGGAATATTCATTAAAGGTCTGATAATTGTTATTTTTGGACATATTCATTAAATTTGTCAGTTAATCTTTAAAATCAGATATGGCAGTAGCACAAATACTTAAGAAATTGTTCGGCTCTAAGGCGGACAGGGACATGAAACAGCTGAAACCTATTCTGGATCAGATCCTTGTGGCGTACGAGCCAATAGATAAATTTTCCAATGACGAGCTCAGGGCAAAAACGAATGAGCTTAGGGCGAAGCTAAGAGAATGCGAAGATCCTTTCGAGAAGCGTATCGCAGAAATCAAGCAGAAGCTTGACGAGGACATACCTGTGAATGAAAAGGAGGCCCTGGCAACAGAGTCGGATAAGATTGTGAAGGATGAGGACGATGCCATCGAGCAAACCCTCAACGAGATTCTTCCGGAGGCTTTTGCGATAATGAAGTCCACAGCTCGCAGGTTTGCTCAGAACGAGACAGTGGAAGTTACGGCGACGGATTTCGATAAAGACCTGAGCATCAAGTGCGATTTCGTAACGATTGAGGGCGATAAGGCGATTTATAAGAACCATTGGATGGCTGGCGGCAACGAGATCACGTGGGACATGATTCACTACGATGTTCAGCTCATAGGTGGTATCGTTCTGCACCAAGGTAAAATCGCAGAGATGGCTACCGGTGAGGGTAAAACGCTCGTGGCTACCTTGCCTGTCTTCCTGAATGCCTTGGCCGGGAAGGGAGTGCATGTCGTCACGGTCAATGATTACCTGTCTAAACGTGACTCGGAGTGGATGGGGCCTCTGTACATGTTCCATGGCCTTTCTGTGGACTGCATAGATAAGCACGAGCCTAATAGCGATGCTCGTCAGCGGGCCTACAATTGCGACATTACTTTTGGTACGAACAACGAATTCGGCTTCGATTACCTGCGTGACAATATGGCAGTGAGGAGCGAGGATCTGGTTCAGCGGAAACACCACTACGCGATTGTCGATGAGGTCGATTCTGTGCTCATTGATGATGCGCGTACGCCTTTGATTATCTCTGGTCCTGTGCCGAAAGCTGTTGACGATGAGCAATTCATGGAATTCAGGCCATACGTTGAATCTTTGTACAATAAACAGCGCATTCTTGTGACCCAGATATTGAACGATGCTAAGAAAAAGATAGCAGACGGGGACGAGACCGAGGGTGGAAAGCTGTTGCTCAGGGCATACAAGGGACTTCCGAAATACCAGCCTCTCATTAAATTCCTCAGCGAGCCTGGAATGAAGCAGCTGCTTCAGAAAACTGAAAACTTTTATTTGCAAGATAATGAGAGGCAGATGCCTCTGGTCACTGATGAGCTGTATTTCGTCATCAACGAGCAGCAGCATTCCGTTGACATGACGGATAAAGGCCATGATGCCTTGGCTCAGTCGGTGTCCGATCCTAACTTCTTCGTGCTGCCAGACATGGGAAGCCAGATAGCCGAGATACAGCGCACACTGAGCCTTTCTCCGGAACAGAGGCAAGAAAAGAAAGATGCCCTGATGGAGGAATATTCATTGAAGAGCGAGCGCGTGCACACCGTGATTCAGCTTCTGAAAGCATACGCGATGTTCCAGAAAGACGTGGACTACGTCATCATGGACAACAAGGTTAAAATCGTGGACGAACAGACTGGACGTATCATGGAGGGCCGCCGCTGGAGCGATGGCCTGCACCAAGCGGTTGAGGCGAAGGAAAACGTGAAAGTTGAGGCTGCAACTCAGACATTCGCCACTATTTCTCTGCAGAATTACTTTAGGATGTACCATAAGCTTGCTGGCATGACCGGTACGGCAGAGACTGAAGCAGGAGAGTTCTGGTCCATCTACAAGCTGGATGTGGTCGTGATTCCTACGAACCGTCCTGTCATCAGGCAGGATTTGGATGATCAGATATATAAGACAAAGAAGGCAAAGTACGCTGCAGTTATCAATAAGGTCGTAGAATTGACTGAGGCTGGGAGGCCTGTTCTGGTCGGAACCACTGATGTCGAGACTTCCGAATTGCTGAGCAGAATGCTCCGCCTTCGCGGAATCAAGCACAACGTCTTGAATGCTAAGGAACACGCAAGGGAGGCAGAAATAGTCGCTCAGGCTGGACAGACGAGTTCTGTGACCATCGCAACCAACATGGCAGGTCGTGGTACCGACATCAAGCTTTCGCCTGAAGTTCGCAAGTCCGGTGGTTTGGCCATAATTGGTACAGAACGACATGATAGCCGTCGAGTGGATCGCCAGCTGCGAGGCCGTGCCGGTCGCCAGGGAGATCCTGGCTCGTCAGAATTCTATGTTTCGCTCGAGGATAAACTGATGCGTCTTTTCGGTTCAGAGAGGATTGCCGGCGTGGTGGACAAACTGGGCATGAAAGACGACGAGGCTATGGTAAGCGGCATGCTATCTAAGTCTATCGAAAATGCCCAGAGGAAAGTAGAGGAAAATAACTTCGGCATACGTAAGAGGCTTCTTGAATATGATGACGTGATGAATTTCCAGCGTGAGGCAATCTACGCCAGGCGTAAAAATGCCCTATCTGGCGAAAGGATCGAGATTGATGTCATGAATATGATGATAGACTCCGCTGCTCTTCTATCGCAACGTGCCGAAGGCCTTAGCTACGAGGAGTTTGAAGAGCTGGTGATGGGCAAGCTTTCAATTGATTTGGGCTTCACTGCAGATGAATATTCGAAAGCTAAGGAAGAAGAAATCTCTGATATGCTCTGCAAGCATATGCAGGTGGTCTACAAACGTAGAATGGATGGCCTGTCAGAAAAGGTATATCCTTTCATCAAGCAGATTTACGAGAAACAGGGCAATATGTACAAGTTCATCGCAATTCCTATTTCCGATGGACGTAAACAGCTGACTCTCAGTGTGGATCTTGAAAAGGCATACAACACTGAAGGTAAAGAGATAGCCAAGGCACTTAGCCGCTCCATAATTCTTTACCAGATAGACGAGCACTGGAAACAACACCTGCGCGACATGGATGATTTGCGCCAGAGCGTTCAGAATGCGGCATACGAGCAGAAGGATCCTCTAGTGGTATACAAGCTTGAAAGCTATAACCTTTTTGCCAGCATGCTGGAAGACTTGAATAAAGACGTGCTCTCATTCCTGCTAAGGGCTTTCATTCCTTTGCGTGATACTAATGATGCTAATCCTGCTCAGCCTCCAGTACAACGCAAGACAGACATGAGCCAGATGCGCACTAACCGTAACGATCTGAGCACGAATGGCGAACAGAAGGCTAATACTCCTGTCGTGGCTGGCAAGAAAATTGGCAGGAATGACCCTTGTCCTTGCGGCTCTGGCAAGAAATATAAATACTGCCACGGCAGAGGCCTTGTTTAATATATATACAAATTAAGAACATGAACGCTAATTTTCCGAAGCAGAACGAAAACACTGCCGGCAATGTAGCTGGAGAAAGCAGCAAGATATCTGCCGGCACGACCATCAGAGGAGAAATTCAGTCACCTAATGACATTATGCTAGATGGTAATTTCGAAGGTAAAATCATCTCGCAGTCACGAGTAACTGTTGGCACTAAAGCAAATATCAAAGGAGATATCATTTGCAATAATTGCGATTTCAGCGGGAAAATTGAAGGTAATTTCTTCGTTAAAGACACTCTTTCGCTTTCGGGTTCATGCATTGTGAACGGTGATTTGCACATAAAGAGGCTTCAGGTAGAACTGGATGCCAAGTTCAATGGCAACTGCCACATGATTTCTGAAGAAGAGTTCTCGCGCCTCACTAATTCAGGAAAGCCTGCAACGCCGCCTGAGCCTGCCAAAACACCTCAGTCTGCTGCCGAGCCTGCTACAACCCAGCAGAGCCAGCAGCGCTTTTCTGTGCCCCATCCTTTCGGCGAGCCTAAGAAGCAAAATTTTCCAGAGGCCTAAAACGGTATCTCCGCTAGATTATAAACTGAATATGCGCTTGCTAGATTAATAGCAAGCGCATATTCAGTTTATTCCCAGTGATATTGGATTTGAGCGGAAAACGGGGTTCGAACCCGCGACCTTCGGCTTGGGAAGCCGACGCTCTACCAACTGAGCTACTTCCGCTGAAAAAGTCCGCTTAGGTGATGATGCCTCGGCGGGCGTTCTAGTGACCCCTATAGGACTCAAACCTATAACCTTCTGATCCGTAGTCAGATGCTCTATTCAATTAAGCTAAGGGGCCGGGGAAACGGAATTGCTTCCGTTATATTGCTGACTTAAGCCTCTGATGCCTCAGCTTGAGCATTTGCTCCTTCTTCTGAGAGCAGGCCAATCTTCTTCTCCTTGATTCTAGCTTTCTTGCCAGAGAGTTTGCGCAGATAGAATATTCTAGCCCTGCGTACTTTACCAACCTTGTTCAGTTCTATGCTGTCGATGAATGGAGACTGGAACGGGAAAATCCTTTCCACGCCTACGCCACTAGCAATTTTGCGAACTGTGAAAGTTTTCGTTTGAGGAGTGGCTCCTTTGATTTGGATAACGACGCCTCTGAACTTCTGAAGCCTGTCTTTGTCACCCTCCTTAATCCTGTAGGTGACGGTAACAGTGTCACCTGCCTTGAAGGTAGGATATTTAGAAACTTTCTCGTTAGCGAAAGATTTCTCTGCAATGTTCATTAAATCCATGACTAAAAAATTTTACGCAACATTACGCACATTTGATAACGACCCGTAAGCGGTTGCCTTATTTCGGACTGCAAAATTAAGAATTATTTTCTACTTGGCAAATATTTCTGCGAAGAATTTGTCTTATATTTGTCGCTGCTTTTAATGGATTTACCTGATTTGGAATGAAGAAATTCACACTGATAGCTATATCTTTAATCTTCGTGGTAGCTGCTTATGGGCAGCCAAGGCGAGGACAAAGCCCCGTTAAATTCGTCTATGACGTGGATTTCCAGTATTATCTGGATAATTGCGAATATGCTGTGAGCAACGACAGTTATGACATTTCCCAGACGCTCAACTCCGCTAGGCTTACACCGCTGGCAGGCTTAAGGTTGGATCAGAGCAATTCCGTCAGCCATTACATTCATGGTGGGATTGACATAATGAGGAATTTTGGCGAAC
The DNA here is from genome assembly GCA_028724885.1 of Bacteroidales bacterium. Lineage (GTDB taxonomy): Bacteria > Bacteroidota > Bacteroidia > Bacteroidales > UBA932 > Cryptobacteroides. The sequence continues at coordinate 48,729 of JAQYTJ010000048.1, forward strand.
ACACAGCTTCCATTGATGACAATGGCCTTGAAAACAGCGACTTGTTTAGGGAAATCGTATTCTGGTACGCTATGGATGCTAGGTTCGATTGGGGCAGGCTGCAAGGCCGGGCAGGCATATTCCCAAAGAGATATTCAGTCATTGGCTCCAGGGCAGCTATCTTGAAAGATGAATTTTCCTTGAGCGAGGCTGAACTTCCACCAACGCTTTTCATCTCTAGGGAGAATCGTTTCTACGACAATAACATGGAGGGCCTTTTAATGAATATCTCGACTCGCAAGAGCTATTTTGAGGCAGGGCTTGACTGGATTGGAAAATATGGATATGGCAGAAGAGAGACTTTCAGGGCTTTCACGTATGGTAACGTTGGCTTGGGTGAATCTGGCTTCAAGATTGGTTGGGCATCTGCCTATTTGCACTACGCTAATTCTGAAAAGACAGATGCAGTCGAGGATAATGTCGTGGACAATACCATATTCACGCCTTACGTGGCATATGTAGACAGAATAGGCAATATTGATCTCGGCCTAAAATTAAGCTATGTACAAGGCTTCAACCAGGACAGGTTCAGAGATACCGGCTACAATCTTTCTTATGGAGGAATGCTGACTACTGACCTGAGTTTCAATGGGATTGGCATTTTGAACGATGCATATTACGGAATGAGCCAGATGCCTTATTATGATTTGTCGGACGTGATTGGCCAGCCTTATGCCGGAAATCTTTATTGTGGAAGCCCATTCTACAAAATCAATGGGTCGGAGAAATGGAACAATAGCGGTTTCTACGACAGGCTGGAGGCATATTGGCAGAAAAATTTCGGACGCTTCCTCGCTTTGCGAACAGGGCTGGTGTTCCATTTCTCAGACAATCATTATGACGGCTGGCAGCAGCAGCTGACCCTGATTTTTAATCTGGAAAGGGCCATAAACAAGCAGCAGAAACAGCGCGTTGAAAGAAGATATTTTGAGTTTAGTTTATGAATATAAAATATTCGTTATTAATATTTTGCATAGCAGCAACTCTCGCCTCTTGCGGAAACGCTCCTGTCGATGGAGAATATTCATTCACATTGCTTACTACTAACGATGTTCATGGTGCTTACTTCGACTCTACTTACGTAGGGGGCAATGTGAAAAAGTCTCTATATTCAGTGAAGTATGTAGTAGACAGCGTAAGGAAGGCTGACGGGGCGGAAAATGTGATTCTTGTAGATGCTGGTGACATCCTGCAAGGGGACAATGCTGCATATTACTACAATTATGTGGACACCTTGAAACCACATGTCTATCCTAGAATGGCGGCTTATATGGGCTATGACGCAGTCACCGTGGGGAATCACGATGTGGAGACGGGGCATCGAGTCTACGAAAGAGTTTTCAAGGAACTGGATGGATATGGCATCCCTTTCCTAGGAGGCAATGCTATCAGGAATGACGACGGAAAACCGTATTTCCCTTTATATAAAATAATTGAGAGACAAGGTCTGAGGATAGCCATTCTTGGGTACACGAATGCGAATATGAAGGAGTGGCTTTCCGAGAGGCTATGGAGCGGGATGACGTTCAAGAGCATCGTCTCTTTGGTACAGAAAGATGTGGATATGGTAAGGGCTAATGAGAGGCCTCAGATAGTTATAGTCTCCTGTCACACGGCTACAGGTTCTGGCGATGGGAGCGCACTTGAATCAGAAGGGATGGATATTTTCAATATGGTGGGGGGAGTGGACTTCTTAATATGCTCCCACGACCACAAGCCTTTTGTCACCTGCAACGATTACATCGGGCTGATTAATTCAGGAAGCCACTGCAGGTATGTCGGACAGGGTAAAATCGACATAACCATCAAGGCTGGGAAGATTATTTCAAAGAAACTTGAAACCAGAATCATACCAGTAGACAAGTCCAATGTCGACACTGCAATGGCTAGCATGTTTCACGATGATTACGTCAAAGTAAAAGACTTTACCCTAGCTGAAGTCGGCACATCAGACTGCAATATAGCCACGAATAATTCCTTTATCGGAATGTGTCCTTACATGAACCTCCTGCATACGATTTCTCTTAGCTGCAGTCCTGCCAGGATCTCAATCGCTGCCCCACTGAATTACAATAAAATCATCCAGGCAGGAAATCTCGTTTATGATGATCTTTCCACAATATACCCCTATGAGAATCAGTTAATCATAGCGAATCTGAAGGGATCGCAGATCAAGAAATATCTGGAAGCCTCTTACAGCCGCTGGATCAACACTATGTCTTCGCCTTCCGATCGCCTGCTCAAGATTAAGCAGTCAGACGATGTTAGGACCGGTCAGAAGGGCTGGTCTTTCACCGAAAGATTTTACAATTTCGACTCGATGGGGGGATTAGTTTACGAAGTGGACGTGACGAAGCCAGAGGGGGAGCGTGTCAGCATAAGCCGCTTGGCTGACGGCGGTACTTTCAGTGCCGATTCAACATATTCAGTCGCAATGACATCTTATCGCGCCAACGGCGGCGGAGGTCTATTGAAAGATGCAGGAATCGACCCCGATAGTCTTGAAATAGTGGCTCGCTATCCTGAAATCAGGAATATCCTTTATGAATATATTAAAGAAGCTGGAGGGATAAAGTCTGCTCTCATAAGCAGGCCGCAAAAGATTGGCGGCTGGAAATTCGTCCCGGAAAAACTGGCAGAGCCTGCTTTAGAACGAGATTTCCGGCTCTTGTTCCCCGAATAACTTTACAACTTTAATCCTTTGGTGAGCGCCCTGTACTCTGCAGGAGTCTGTCCAGTGCGTCTTCTGAACGCAGTGAAGAAATAATCGTGGTTATTGAAGCCTGAGGCGTAGGAGATTTCCTTGATGCTCATATCGGAGTTCGTGAGCAGTTCCTTGGCCTTGTTCATCCTCACGTCGTTTATATATTTGGCAGGGGAAAATCCAGTATATTCCTTGAAAGACTTTCTGAAAGACGAGTAGCTTAGGCAGAGCTTTTCCGCTATTTCCACTGGTGAAATCGTAGCGTAGTTCTCTATTACGAGAATCTTAGCTTCGTTGATCTTATTGACGATTGACGAGTCATTGTAGAACGTCTGTTTATCGTAGTAGAAGGCGAGGCTGAGCAGCCTGTCTACAATCCCGGCTAGAACATGCTGAAAGCCGGCCTCCTGATTTTCTGCGACAGAAATTGCAGTCTCGTAAAGGTTGACTATGTCCTCGTGGATATTCACTTTGAATATCGGTTTGCCAGGGGAGAAGAAACCATTTTTTACAAGGTTGTGTGCAAAATTTCCGGAAAATCCTATCCAATATTCTTTCCATCCGGTCGCGATGTCTGGGAAATAAGTATGCCATTCCCCAGGGAAGAGGAGAAACATCATTCCTGATTCAAGAGGTACGAATTTCCCTTTGCCCAATGTGGCTGAGGAAAATTTTCCTCTGCCCTTAGTCAGGTAGAGAATCTGATACTCATTCAGGATCCTTCCTTTCCTCGTTGAAAATAAGTATGTTAGAGGATGTCCCTGGGGTGGATATTCCATGCCGGGAGCTATGTCTTGAAATCCAACTGAATCTACGGCCGTACCCCATTTTATGTCGGATTGGTTGACGGCAAGGTATTTAAGATGAAGTGAAGGCATAGTTCGTCTTTTTTGCAAAGATTGCCTTTTTGAGTCAATTTTCAAAGTAATTATGTCATTATGTATTAAAATTCATTTCATAAATTATGGATATTTGTATAAACGCCATTTAACAAGTAAGGTCGATAACACTGAATGAATAAGTTTGATAACACTATAATATTATGGGGAATAATTTCTTAGCTTTTGATTTAGGCGCTACCAGCGGAAGGGCTATCGTAGGCACTGTTTCTGATGACAAATTTTCTAGTCAGGAGGTGTACAGATTTCCAAATGGAGTCAAGGAATCAGGGGGAAAATATTACTGGGACATCGATTCTCTTTGCGGTCATTTCAAGGCAGCTTTGAGGAAGGTTCGTGAAATGGGCATAGAGATAAGATCAATAGGCGTTGACACTTGGGGGGTAGATTTCGGCTGCATAGGGGCAGATGGCAGCCTCCTTGGTGAGCCAAGGGCTTACAGGGATCCTTATACGGATGGAATGCCTGCAGAAGTTTTTAAGATCATCCCAAGAGAAGAGCTTTACGATTTAGATGGGCTGCAGATAATGAATTTCAATTCCATCTTTCAGATTTATGCTCAGTATAAGGATTCGGCTTCTTCAATCCATGATGCGAAACACATTCTGTTCATGCCCGATCTCATGTCGTATTTCCTCACTGGAAACCAGTTCTGTGAGTACACGATAGCTTCTACTTCCGGCATGATCGACCCGCGCACAAGAAATTGGGATAAGTCACTTCTGGATAGGCTAGGGTGCGACTCCAGCATATTGCTAGACTTGGTTCAGCCTGGCACTAATGTTGGCGTTTTGAGAAAAGAACTTCAAGATGAGACGGGGCTGGGGCCGATTCCTGTCATTGCCGTCGCAGGTCATGACACGGCTTCTGCCATTGCAGCCGTGCCGGCAGCAGATGAAAAGTTCGCTTACCTTAGCTCGGGGACATGGAGCCTGATGGGAATAGAGTCAACGACACCTATCATCAATGGAAAGTCTCTTGAATATAACATCACTAATGAGGGCGGCATTGACGGTACGACCAGATTCCTCAAGAATATCACAGGTTTCTGGCTGCTGGAGCAGTCCAGAAAGACTTGGGAAAGAGAAGGTCGTAAATATAATTATGCACAGATAGAGGAGATGGGCTGGAATGCGGTTGATTTCCCTTCTACTATAGATCCTGATGATCCTCGTTTTGCTGCGCCTAAGAATATGGATGCAGAGATCAAGACTGCCCTGCGCGAGTCTGGTCAGAGGGTGCCTGCTACTGATGACGAAATGATCAGCTGCATTTATCACAGCCTTACTAAGAAATATGTAGACGTGATTGCCATGCTACAGGGCTTCGCATCATTCAAAATCGAGAAACTGCATGTAATAGGCGGCGGCTCTGCGAATAAGCTCATGAGTACGCTGACTGCCAATGCTTTAGGTATCCCTGTCATTGCAGGTCCGGTTGAAGGTACTGCGATTGGGAACGTAATGCTACAGGCTAAGGCTGCCGGTTTGGTAAGGGATCGCTGGGAAATGAGGCGGATAATAGCAAATTCAATAGAGACGAGGACATATTTACCAGAAAAATAATTCATTAACACATTAAAAAATGGACTCAAAATCAATAGAGAAAGCGTATGCGGCAGCTAAGGAACGCTATGCCGCTATAGGAGTTGATACCGATAAAGCAGTAGCTCAGCTGGAAAAGATACCGATCTCTCTTCAGTGCTGGCAGACAGATGACGTCATGGGTTTTGAGCGAAATGAGGCTCTCTCAGGCGGCATACAGACCACGGGAAACTATCCCGGAAGGGCTTGCAACATCAATGAGGTGCGCAGCGACCTTGAGTTTGTCATGACGCTGCTGGCAGGAACTCAGCGCGTTAACTTGCACGAGGTGTACGGCGATTTCAAAGACGAATTCGTAGACCGTGATCAGTGCGAGCCTGAGCATTTCAAAAGCTGGATGGAATGGGCGAAGAATCTGGGGATCAAGCTGGACTTCAATTCCACTTCCTTCTCTCACCCGAAGAGCGGAGACCTGTCTTTGGCCAATCCTGACAATGGAATCCGTGATTTCTGGATTGAGCATACAAAGCGGTGCCGCAGGATTGCTGATGCGATGGGCAAGGCCCAGAATGATCCTTGCATCATGAATATCTGGGTGCATGACGGCTCGAAAGATCTAACAGTCGAGCGCATGCGTTACCGCGAGATTTTCGCTGAGTCCCTGGACGACATCCTAAGTGAGAGCCTGCCTCACATGAAGACCTGCCTTGAGGCGAAGCTCTTCGGAATCGGGCTTGAGAGCTACACGGTCGGCTCTCATGATTTCGTCGCTGGCTACTGTTCTACGAGAAAGCTTATGTACACCCTTGACACCGGACATTATGAGCAGACCGAGAACATCAGTGACATGGTTTCCTCTCTTCTGTTGTTCGTGCCAGAGCTGATGCTTCACACAAGCCGTCCTATCCGCTGGGATTCGGATCACGTGGTGATAATGAATGACCAGACACTCGATCTTTTCAAGGAAGTCGTTCGCTGCGATGCTCTTAATCGCATTCACATAGGCCTAGACTATTTTGATGCGTCTATCAACAGAATAGGAGCGTACGTAATCGGTACCAGGGCTACTCAGAAGTGCATACTTCAGGCTCTGCTAGAGCCTCTCAAGACTCTTCGCAAATACGAGGATAATGGGCAGTATTTCCAGAGGCTTGCTCTCCTAGAAGAGGCCAAGTCGCTGCCGTTCGGTGCTGTTTACGACTATTTCAACTACAAGAACGAAGTCCCTGTCGGTACAGAGTTCATCCCTGAGATCGAAAAATACGAGAAGACCGTCCTGTCTAAGAGGTAATTCGTAATATGATATTCTTAGGATTACTGATAATCGCGATAGGGGCATTCTGCCAGTCAAGCAGCTATGTCCCTATCAATAAGGTTAAGGATTGGAGCTGGGAGTCCTACTGGATAATCCAGGGCGTGTTCGCATGGCTCGTATTCCCTTTGATGGGCGCCTTGCTTGCAGTCCCTGCCGGCGAGAATCTTTTCGCCCTATATGCCGCTAATCCTGCCGCTACATTCAAGACCATATTCTTTGGCATCCTATGGGGTGTCGGTGGCTTGACTTTCGGCCTCTCCATGCGTTATCTTGGAGTCGCCTTAGGACAATCCATTGCGCTTGGCACTTGCGCAGGTCTCGGAACAATCCTCACGCCCCTGTTCACTGGCAAAGCCGGGGACCTGACTGCTCCTGTCATAATAGGAGTAGTCGTGACGCTCCTCGGAATAGGCATCATTGGCTGGGCTGGAATGCTTAAGACGAAGGAAGTTGATGACGATAAGAAAAAAGAATCAGTCAAGGATTTCAATTTCGGGAAAGGCATTCTGGTTGCCCTGCTGGCCGGCTTCATGAGCGCCTGTTTCGCAATCGGCCTCGGTTTTGGCGAACCTCTCTCTTGGGGAGCTTCCAAACCGATATTCAAAACTCTCCCGGCGACTCTGCTGGTTACATTCGGAGGATTCTTGACCAATGCTGTATATTGCTTGTTCCAGAATCAAAAGAACAAGACCTGGGGAGACTATGGCAAAGGGAGCGTATGGGTCAATAACTTGATTTTCTGTGCGCTTGCGGGAATATTATGGTACTCGCAGTTCTTCGGCCTCAGTCTTGGGAAAGGTTTCCTGCAGAATGCTCCAGTCTTGCTCGCCTTCAGCTGGTGCATCCTTATGTCTCTGAATGTCACGTTCTCCAACGTATGGGGAATAATACTCAAGGAATGGAAGGGCTGCTCGAAGAAGACAATCAGTGTATTGGTTATTGGTCTTGTCGTGCTTATAGTATCTTCCTTCCTCCCTCAGCTGATCAAATGAAGCTGCCTCTCATGGATTGCTGCTGGTACGGCTGCGTATTCCCAGAACGTCACAAGTGACTTCTGGGCTGCTGAAGATGCTATTTGCAGAAAGGTCAGGAGTCATGAGGATGCCCCCGCCAAAAAGGATGGCGAGTTCGTGGCAATGTTTTATCGGACATGGAATTAAGGGAACGATGACACTACCTATCAGGTGCGTAACGTCTCTCGGATAATCCGCAATAATCCCGAAGATACGGTAAATCTATCTTCTGCACAGGATGATAATTTTCAAAGTCTATGTCTGGCAGCTTGCTCCCTTTGGCTTTTACTTCAGTAACAAAATCATTTACTTGTTCAAGAGTCAACTTTTCCCTCCAGATGGCGTAATATAGGAAATCCATAGTCCCTAAATGAGTAATGTTATTTTTGTCGCAGTACTCTGCGATATCTTTGAGATTGCTGCTGCCCACTACGTCTTTTGTATATCTGCAATATGCCATGCATGAACTTTCTCCTTTTCCGAATCGTTTGATTAATTGAGAGTACTCATGCAAAATATCATCTGAAGGGTTGAAGTCTATGATTGAGATGCTCTTGAAAAATTTAATGATGTTGTTTAATTCTTTTTTTAGTTGCAATTCCAGCTCTTCATAAACTTTGCTCAAGACGATAAAGTCATATTCTGGAAATATTTCTGGCAGAATTTTAAGATGGCCACCTTTGGAAAAATGTATTATGACATCGGCATCAAGCACTATCTTAGTCCTGTCTTTCATGCGAAATCATATTTAACAGTTCCAAATAATGCCCCTCTGAAATCACTCCATTGTCAAACAGAATCCTAGCTTTCTCGCCATAGTCACCAATGGCCATATATTCGTTTCCTGGATTATAGAGTGAAGTGTCGTAACCATATTCCTTCGCAGAATGAATTACTTGCACGGCTAATAATTCTTGAAGCCTGTCTTCACTGATTAGTCCTATGTGTTTTAGCCTGTACAGCATTGACTCCCGCGAAACTCGGAAATATTGTTCCATCTTCAGCACTAGGGCGAGAGGAAAAGCGTTACTCTTGAAAGCGGTAGCCGAAGATAATTGTAAAACTCCGTCTTTAGGCATCAGCAGTGCCGCTGCAAACTTGTTAGCGGTCTTCTCTATAGGAGAACTGCCATTTAGCTCGCATATATGAGGGAAAGGATTCTCATCATAATATAGGTGGAATATTTCATGTGCGATTGTGTAGTGCTGGCGACCTTTGCTATTGCTGCTGTTTACTAATATGAAGCTATCGTCCTGCGGAGATTTGACGGATAACCCGCACGCCTTTTCAGACATTGGCAGATATACGGTCAAAATATTGCATTTTCTGACAATTGACTTCATGTTCAAAGCTTCTGCTTCGCCTAAACCATGGTCGGCTCTGAACTTTTGAGCTAACAACTCTATTTTCCCATCATCCAATCTCATGGCTCTTAAGCAATCTGTTCATTTTTAGATAATCCCTCACGATGCTTTTGAATCTGGCGATTTGCTGCAGATCTTCTTTGTTTATGTTATCTATTCTGAAAGAACATGTCAGCATTTCGTCAACCACATTCGCATCATTTTCATAAAGCAAATTCAAGTCACAGCCGAATAGATCTGCGATTTTTTCGGCAATGTCCAGTGGCAATCCTCTCTCTCCGGATTCATAATTAGCATAGGCGGATCTACCTATGCCTAAGTAATCAGAGACCTGTTGCTGAGTCAGATTATTCGATTCTCGCAATCTCCTGATGTTCCTATTGACGTAGTTATCCATTTTTATCGCAAACAATTTCCGTGGCAAATTTAATAAAAATTTGAATATTTTTAAATATTGCCACGGGAAAAAATAAAAAAGCCCCCTTGAAATAAGAAGGCCTTGATATATCATATTTGTAGTTACCTCCCGTGGAATTTTTCCAGACCGGAGTTCAGAAAGTCGATGAAGCCTTCTACGGACAGGTTGTAACCCCTGATAGGGATCATCTGATTGCCATTGGTGTCCAGCAGTGCATAGTTAGGCTGTGCGTTAACCCCGAAGCGTGTTCTTGCGATGTAGGAATTGACTCTTCCGAAATCTTTCAAGACTTTTCCGCTTTCCGTAGTGACCCAGTCCTCCTCGTCCAGCTTGCCCTTGTCGTCGGTGTAGAGAGCCACGATGACATATTCATTTCTAAGAATGTCTAGAACTCTTGGGTCGCTCCATACCCTTTGCTCCATTTCCCTGCAGTTCACGCACCCGTGACCGGTAATGTCCACGAACACTGGCTTGTTCAGTTTCTTGGCCGCCGCAAGCCCGTCATCCAGCGTGAAATAGCCTTGCAAGCCGAGAGGCAGTTTCAGATTAAATTTCTTAGCAAGATTATCTTCGGTCTTAAATTCTAAGGCCTGTTCAGCGTTTGATGCTGCCTGTGTGCTCGGAATGCCGTCCGCATGGTTCCAGGCCACGAAATCCTGGGTCTCTATTGGTGGCAGATAGCCTGACAGTGCTTTCAGAGGTGCCCCCCACATGCCAGGAATCATATAGACGACGAATGCGAAGTCAGCGATGGCAATAATTAGCCTTGTCAGCGAAATTCTTTCAACCGGCTCGTCGTTCTTGAAGCGCAGCTTGCCAAGTAGGTAAAAGCCAAGCATCGCAAATACAACAATCCAGATTGCTAGATAAACTTCCCTGTCTAACAGTCCCCAGTGGTAGGTCTGGTCTGCAACGCTGAGAAATTTGAAACCGAAAGCGACTTCTATGAATCCCAGCACTACTTTCACGCTGGACAACCAACTTCCACTTTTAAGCTTAGTGAGCAAAGAAGGAAAGAATGCCAGCAGAGTGAATGGTAGTGCGAATGCAACTGAGAACGCCAACATAGTGACCATTGGCGTCCAGAACTCACCTTGAGTGGATTTTATAAGCACTGACCCTACTATTGGGCCTGTGCAGGAAAATGATACCAGCACGAGGGTCAGAGCCATGAAGAATATCCCTCCGAGGCCTTTTCTGTTGGATTTCTGGTCGCTGCTATTCGCCATCCATGCCGGCAGCTCAATTTCAAATGCTCCGAAGAAAGATGCTGCAAACACCATGAATATGGTGAAAAACAGCAGGTTAGGCAGCCAGTGAGTAGCCAGCCAGTTGAATATGTCAGCTGTTACCGCCTCGCCCCCAATCAGCCATGTGAGACCTATTATTATACTAATAGGCACCGTGTATAGAAGCACTATGAATATGCCATACATGGTAGCCTTGAACCGCCCTTCGTGAGGGTTTGATGACTGTTTCATGAAGAATGACACGGTCATCGGGATCATAGGGAACACGCAAGGGGTCAGCAGCATGGCGAAGCCCCAAAGAACCGCCTCTATGATGAGGCCCCATAGTCCTTTGCTTTTCTGCCCTCTATTATCTTCAACATCAGGGTCGGAGATTGCAGTGCTGTGTGCGGCCACTTCATCAGCAGAAATAGTGTCAACGGCGAAGCTAGGTGTGTTTCCTGAACCGGCAGCATCAATCTGTACAGAGAATTCCCAGTATTCAGGAGCTGCGCAGAATTTGTCATTGCAGCCGCTCCAGCTCAATTCCCCTTTTATTACTGCACCTCCATCTACCTCCACTTTTTGAGCCACCTGCACGCTGCCAAAGAATACCTTCTCTCCATTAAGCATCGATGGTTTCGTCAACTCATATAGTTTTCCTTCGATTGAATATCCTGAACTATCTTCAAACTCTACTGAGATAGGGTTGTGGGGGTCATCTACGGAGTAAAGGTGCCAGCCGTCCACTATGGCACCAGAGAAAATTATTTCATATTTATTATTGGCAACATTCCTGCTGGACACTTTCCATGTTGCAGTAGCATCAGGAGCCTGCGCGAACGAGGTTGCCCCAAGCAGAAAAGCTGCTATTAGCGCCATTATAGTAGAAATGTAGTGTTTCATATTGATAGTCAATTATTTCGCATAAGCTACTGAACGAGTTTCCCTAATGACAGTAATCTTGACTTGACCAGGGTAAGTCATTTCTTCTTGAATTTTCTGAGCTATGTCAGCTGACAGTCTGGCAGCCTGATCGTCGCTGACCTCTTCTGCGCCAACAATAACCCTTAGTTCTCGCCCAGCCTGTATAGCGTAACTCTTGGTCACTCCTGGATATGCCGCAGCCAAGTCTTCCATTCCCTTGAGCCTCTTGATGTAAGACTCAATAACTTCGCGGCGTGCTCCGGGGCGTGCTCCGGAAATTGCATCGCCTATCATCACGATAGGTGAGATGATGGATGTCATCTCGGTTTCCTCGTGGTGTGCTCCGATGGCGTTGCAAACCTCTTGCTTTTCTTTATATTGCTCTGCCAGCTTCATCCCAAGGAGCGCATGAGGAAGTTCCGGATCTTCGTCCGACACCTTGCCAATATCGTGAAGCAGCCCGGCTCTCTTAGCAAGCTTGGCATTGAGGCCGAGTTCCGAAGCCATCGTGGCGCAAATATTTGCCACCTCACGGGAGTGCTGCAGCAGGTTCTGCCCGTATGAGGAACGGTATTTCATCCTACCTATGAGTTTGACTAGTTCAAGATTCAATCCGTGGATTCCAAGATCAATGCAGGTTCTCTTGCCTGTCTCCAGGATTTCATCTTCCAGTTGTTTCTGAACCTTGGTCACGACTTCTTCGATACGTGCTGGATGGATTCTTCCATCCTGCACTAACTGATGAAGGGCAAGACGAGCGACCTCCCTGCGCACCGGATCGAATGCAGAGAGGAGAATAGCGTCAGGGGTGTCATCCACGACTATTTCAACGCCTGTGGCAGCCTCAAGAGCACGTATGTTCCTGCCTTCGCGACCTATGATGCGACCTTTAATTTCGTCATTTTCGATAGGAAATGTGGTAACTGCGTTTTCAATTGCCGTTTCTGTGGCCGTTCTCTGTATGGTAGTGATGACGATTCTCTTGGCTTCTTTCGTAGCATTCAGCCTAGCCTCATCCATAGTGTCGTTGATGTAAGCCTGTGCCTCAGTGCGAGCCTCCGCTTTCATGTTCTCTACAAGTACGTTCTTGGCTTCGGTAGCGCTCATCCCGGCGATTGTTTCCAGCTGTTTGTTGGCCTCCGCCCTCAATTTATCATATTCTTCTGCTTTATGGCTGAGAGCCTCTTCCTGGGCCTTAAGATTATTTTTGGTGTTTTCCAGATCCCTCTGCTTTCGCTGCAGGTCAGCATTCTGCTGATTCATGGAGATTTCTCTCTGCTTGATGCGGTTTTCGGCATCTTTAATCTGGCTGTTCTTGTCGTTGATGTATTGTTCGTGCTCGCTTTTCAACTGAAGGAATTTCTCCTTCGCCTGATGGATCTTCTCGTTTTTTATGCCTTCGGCTTCTATCTCCGCCTTAGCTATAATCTCATCCTTCTGTCCCTTCAATATAATCTTGCGAATAATTATATAAGCTGCTAGAGCTACGATTGCGCCGATTAATGCGGCGAGTAAATAAGGTAACATGTTAACTCGTATATTTGATCTGTAATTCTATGTTTTGCAGATTCTACGAGTAAAAAGATAAAGAAAAAAGCCGTTAGTCGCTTGTCTTAAACCTGTAAAGGATAAGATTTGAGATCCGGTCCGGTTCAGAGATCCACCGTCGCGCATGGGCGCAATCCCCTAAGGTGACCTTGGCCTGTCTTTGCCGTCCCGAGCTAACTCGTTAGTTTATTCAACTGTTGATTTGAGCACTTGGGACTAACGGCACTTATTCTTAAATATTATTCAGATATGTCTCTACTTCTTCCAGAAGCTTTTTAGCTTCAAATTCGGCTTCGTCGTACTTTTTCTGGCACACAAGCCTGCTGACAGTCTCGTTCAGGGCTACGAACGCTAGCTTGTCGGCAGTGGATTTGCTAGGATACTTTGCATCATAAGCAGCAAGCTTGGTGTTGACTGTCTCGGCGGCAATCCTCATCATTCGTTCTATTTCTGGGGTCGCAGCCTTCAAGGGATACTGCGTCCCAGCAATCACAATAGTTATGCTCTGCTCTGTACTCATTTCTCAAGTAATGCAATGCACCTATCAATTTCCTTGATCAGGCTATCTATTTTTTCTTTAGCTCCATCGTTACTATCAGTTTGAGCTTTAAAAGCTTCAGCAAGATGAAGATTGTCAATCTGTACTTCCAACTCTTCAATCTGCTTTTGGAATTTGTCTCTATCAGCCTTGCACTGTTCGAGTTCGTCAAGGAGCTTGTCATTCTTCCCCCGTTCTTTCTCGTACAGGGCGATCAGCTTCTCGATATCTTTTTTTATACCTTCAAGCATAGCCTCAAAATACATCTTCCAATGCAAATTTATAGAAATATACTTAAATTTGCAATCAATTTAATATTAATAATAAACATGACCATAACTATAGAAAGAAGAGAAGTGCCTGTTCTTTTACTGACGGGTTATCTTGGCAGTGGGAAGACGACGCTGCTCAATAGGATATTATCCAACACGAAGGGAATTAAATTCGCGGTGATAGTCAATGATATAGGTGAAGTGAACATAGATGCGAGCCTCATCCAGAGCGGCGGGGTGGTCAACCAGCAGGACTCGAGCCTGGTGCCGCTGCAGAACGGCTGCATCTGCTGCACGCTAAAAGCCGATCTCGTGAATCAGCTGTCGGAATTATGCGTTTCCAGAAAATTCGATTACATAGTCATCGAGGCAAGCGGAATATGCGAGCCTGCCCCTATCGCGCAGACTATTAATATGATGCCGAACTTGGTTCCTCCATATGCCCAGAATGACATTCCTCGCCTGGACTGCATAGTGACGGTAGTAGACGCTCTCAGAATGAAGGATGAATTCGATAGCGGGAAGGCATTGACGAGAGAGAACATTCAGGAAGATGACTTGGAGAGCTTGGTGATCCAGCAGATTGAATTCTGCAACATGGTGCTGCTGAACAAGGCTTCCGATGTGCCGAAAGAAGACCTTGGCACAGTGAGGAGCATAGTGCATAATCTGAACCCGAAAGCCGTCATTTACGAATGTGACTATGGGAATATAGATCTGAACAAGATATTGAATACTAATCTGTTTAACTTCGACGAGGTGGCAACTTCCGCGGCATGGATAGCTGCAATAGAAGGGGACGAGGAGGTTGCCGAAGAGGGCGGAGAGGTTGAGGAATATGGAGTCGGCACCTACGTCTACTATCGCCGTCCTGCGCTAGACATCAATAAATTCGACTACTTTGTAGCGAAGAAGTGGCCTAAGAATATCATAAGGGCTAAAGGAATATGTTATTTCTCGGATGCCAAGGACAAATGCTATCTGTTCGAGCAGGCAGGAGCACAGAAATCCATAAAGAATGCCGGCCAGTGGTTTGCCGAGATGCCTGAGGATCAGCTGCAGGAAATGATGCTGCGGGACAAAAACCTTCGCCGCGACTGGGATCCTAAATATGGAGACAGAATGATCAAGATTGTTTTCATCGGCCAGCATCTGGACCGTGCTGAAATCGACCGCCTGATGGATGATTGTTTAGAGAAATAATGACCATGTCCGCCAGGTAAGCTGAAATTTTGGGGCGTTTTGCATAAGGCAATTGTTTTTTTGTATAAAAAAGTAATTTTTTTTTAGAAATATGCTCTTTTAGCACGGAAGTTGATTGGAGTAGCTGTACAGGTTAATGATTAGTAGTTAGTGTTCCTAAACTTGGCTATGAATTTTAATTCTCATAATCAAGTTGTGCAAAAGAGGCTAGCCCGTTGATGGGTGAGCCTCTTATTTTTATTGTGGGGTCCTTCGCTCCGTGAAACTTCTCGCTTTAGAAAAATAGGGCATCCGATTGGAAGTGCGGGCTTTGCGGCATTTTTTGAGCAGCAAAGGATAACTTCCGTGGGGAGGAGGTATATTAAGCGAGATCTAAGAGAGTAATTCTTTGACGATCGTGGAGATGGTGCGACCGTCGGCCTGACCAGCCAAACGCTTAGTGGCTGCACCCATTACTTTGCCCATGTCTTTAGGAGAAGATGCCCCAACTTCGGCAATGATTTGTTTCAGTATGTTCCTGACCTCATCTTCTGAAAGTGCTTTTGGAAGGTAGGATCCCATGAATTTTGCCTCGGCTAGTTCATTGTCCGCAAGTTCCTGCCTTCCGGCCTGCACATACATCTCGGCTGACTCTTTACGTTGCTTGACAAGTTTCTGAATGAGTTTCATCACGTCGGAGTCTTCAAGCTCATGCTCTGTGCTGGATGTCTTTGCTAGCAGAATTTCTGACTTTATTGCCCTTACGGCATTGAGGCGCACCGTGTCATGAGTTTTCATCGCCTCCATTATGTCTTTCTGAATTTGTTGTTCGAGTGCCATAGCATTGGAATTTTTATGTCCAAAATTACAGAATTTTTTCGATTATCGTATAGGTCCTGACTTCCGTCAGGATGACGAGGTGAAGTGCTAGGGTGAAAAATCACTTTCTGAGTCTTAGTGAATTCAGCACGACGCAGACGGAGCTCATTGCCATGCAGGCTGCCGCAATCATCGGATTCAGCATGAATCCGTTGACCGGATACAGCACGCCGGCAGCAATAGGCACGGCCAAGACATTGTAGAAGAAGGCCCAGAAAAGGTTCTCCTTGATTATCTTGAACGTCCTGCGAGAAAGCTTAATCAACTGAGAAATCTTCTTCAGGTCGGAAGTCACGATTGTGACCATCGCAGCATTCATTGCAATATCGGTCCCATCACCCATCGCAATGCTCAAATCCGCCAGAGCCAGCGCAGGGCTGTCGTTTATCCCATCCCCGACCATCCCCACTTTCTTGCCTTCAGCCTGCAGTTTCTTCACGAAATTCTGCTTGTCCCCAGGCAAAACTCCGGAAATCACATTGTCTATGCCGACCTTGGCCGCAACCTTCCCGGCACGCTCTGGATTGTCCCCGGAGAGCATATAGACATCCAATCCCATTTCCTTCAATTCAGCTACCGCCTCGGCAGATGTCTCCTTCACCTCATCCGCGAAATCCGAAGTGGCAGTAGGAATCTCATCACCATTGAGCTCTTTCGTAATAGTTCCGGTCTTGTCCAGCACTATGGCATCGACGGATCTGGCAACCTGCAGAGACTCAGCATATTTTATCAAGATGCCCTGTCTAGCGCCGTTGCCGATTCCGGCGATGAGAGCTGTAGGCGTCGCCAGGCCTAGCGAGCAAGGGCAGGCAATCACCAGGACCGAAACCATGGCCAGAAGCCCCCTGGACACTCCTTCTGCGGGATCGAATATAAGCCATGCTATGAGGGTCAGGACAGAGGCTGCCAATATGGCAGGCACAAATACTGCTGCCACCTTATCGACAATATTTTGAATCTTCGCCTTCGAGCCTTGAGCATCCTTAACCATCTTGATTATGGCCGAGAGCATAGTGTCTTTTCCAACCTTGTTTGTACGCATCTCAAAAGTGCCTCTCTGGTTCATCGTGCCGGTGTAGACCTTCGAGCCGATGGTTTTGCCGACAGCGACAGGTTCGCCTGTGAGCATGGATTCGTCCACGAAAGACTCGCCGCTGACTACCTCTCCATCTGCCGGAATCCTTTCTCCTGGCTTAACTTTGAATATTTCGCCTGGCGTGAGGCTTACGGTCTTAGGCTGTAGCCCCATCAGCTCACGGATCGAAGCCGTAGTGCTGTGCTTAGCCCTTTCTTCCAGTACCCTTCCGACCAGGATGAAGGCCACGATCATTGCTGAGGACTCGAAATACAGATGAGGCTCTATGCCCCTGGAAGTCCATGTCTGAGGAAACAGCAGATTGAACAAGCTGAATAAATATGAAATCATGGTGGACAATGCTACCAGCGTGTCCATGTTGGCGCTTCCATGCCTGGCCTGTTTCAAAGCCACCAAGAAGAAACGCCTGCCGCACCAGAACACGGCAGGAGTAGCCAGAACCCATAGCAGATAGCCATTCCACGGCATATCGCCGAATCCCATTCCTAGCACCATCACGAGGAGGGCCAGGATCACGGCAAGCGACATGTCCCGTTTCAGGGACTTGTAATAGTACTCCTGCAGCCGGTCTGCTTCTTCGTCGGCATCTTCTTCGTCACCGACGATAAGGCCGTAACCAGCGTCGGACACCGCCTTTCTGAGTTGTTCAGGATTAGTCACCCCGGGGTCGAATTCGACCTGGGCGGAATTGGAGGCTAGGCTGACGTTGCAGCTGGAAACCCCATTTACCTCGCTGATGGCTTTCTGCACCCTAGCTACGCAAGATGCGCATCCCATCCCCGTTACAGGGAAATTCTTCTTTGCTGACTTTGACATATTCATTAATTTTTCGACATTGCAAAGGTATCAAAGGCGGACATAAATTCTTTTCATCTTTCCGCATTAGATTTTCAAAATTCAGTAACTTTACCCCGTGGCACAGGAAATTCACATCAAGAATATGGTCTGCCCTCGTTGCGTGATGGCAGTCAAATTCATTCTTAGCAGCCTTGGAATTGAGGCAGAGAGCGTTGAGCTGGGTACGGCGGTGCTGCGGGAGCCGCTTGCTTCGGAGCAGAGGAAAGCTCTGAAGGAAAAGCTTAATGAATATGGCTTCGAGCTGCTTGACGACAGGAGGAGGCAGCTGGTTGACAGGATTGCAACCTCTGTCATCGAGCTGGTGCGCAGCGATGTCCCAGAAAGCGTCAAAGTCAATCTTTCTGAATATCTTGCCGAACGCTGCGGGGCGAGTTACTCTCTGCTTAGCAAGCTGTTCACCGAAGTGAAAGGCATCAGCATAGAGAAATATTACATATTGCAGAAAGTGGAGATGGTGAAAGAATTTCTTGTTTATAATGAATTATCTGTCAGTGAAATAGCTTTTAGGATGGGCTATTCTGGCGTGGCGCACCTCAGCTCTCAGTTCAAGAGCGTCACGGGACTTACTCCTTCTCAGTTCAGGAAATTGGAGGGAAAGCGCCGAAGCCTCGATTCGATTTGAAATCCGATGAATCTGAATAGCTGCTATGGTGTGGCGGACGTAAGCCGAATGCTACATCAGCCACTCCGACATGTCCTTTCCAAGGGCTAAGCCCTCTCTGATTTCCGAGGAAGAGATGTCCACGAGCGGCGCATCTATTAGTTCTATCTTGTATGCTGGGCGCATAGGGCCTTTTAGAATTTTAATTGCGTTGTGTCCCTGATAATCATGGATATGCTTGAGTCGCTCCTCCACGCTTCCATCGATCAGCCTCTTTTTTGCGGACTTTACGTCGAATCCCTTCCTGGGGTAGACTATGACCCCATATTCGCAGAGTATCCTCTGGAAATCCCTCCATCTATGGATGTTCTCAAGATTGTCTGCACCTATGACCAGGGTGAATTCATTCTCAGGCTCTCGCTGGAGGAGCGCATCCAGAGTCCTAATCGTGTATTGCGGAGGCGACATTCTGAGCTCGATGTCGTCGACCCATACTTTCAATTCTGGGTGCCGCTTCACCGCTCTCCGTGCAGCGTGATATCTTGCCCATCCCGTATCTGCGCTTATACCCTGCTTCAAAGGATTCTTCGGAGACACTATCAGATAGACCATGTCGAAGCCGCTGTCGCTGGTGAGGTATTCCATTATAGCCAGGTGTCCGATGTGGAGCGGGTTGAACGAGCCGGAATATACTGCGATTCTCACGGTATCAGATTATAGTTGAATAGTTCAGCTTGCCATCGTCCAGGAAATCTTCGACGACTTTCTCCGCTTCTGCGAAGGCAGTAGAGAGGTTATCGTTGACCAGCACATAATCGAACTTCGGAGAGTAGGTCAATTCCTCGGCGGCCTTGGCGACCCTTTCTTCGATTGCCTCAGGAGAGTCGGTGCCACGTTTTTCCAGCCGTTCCCTGAGAGCCTCGATGGAAGGTGCCTTTATGAATATGGACAATGCCTTGTCTCCGAAATATTTCTTGAGGTTCACTCCGCCTTTCACGTCCACGTCGAAAATTATCACATGGCCGGCATCCCATATCCTTTGAACTTCCGACTTAAGCGTGCCGTAGAAATGATCGTGATAGACCTCCTCATATTCAACGAACTCGCCCTTGGTAATCATGTCCCTGAATTTCTCCGGTGAGACGAAATAATATTCCTTCCCATTCTGTTCGGTTCCTCTTGGCGCTCTGGAAGTGGCAGAGACTGAGAATTCCATATCAACCTTATATATTCCGAGAATATGATTTACGATCGTGCTCTTTCCAGAGCCCGACGGAGCTGAGAAAATCAAAACCTTGTTCTGCATGATGATCTGCTTTTTGCAAATTTAGCCTTTTTTAGCCTTTTGGTGAATATTTCAGATATTAAATTGCTATATTTGTGACAATCAGTTCAAACAATTCCAGTTTTGTCTAAAAGGAAAAAGAAAATGGCTCCTCCGGAGCCGGATCTCTTCGAGAAACGCAAGAATGCGATGAGAAGGACTCATCGCCAGGTGATTTATCTGAATGACAGCGAAATCTCTGCAGTGAAAGAATACTGCCGTCGTTTCGGCTTGAAAGGACGCTCAGCCATCTTCCGTGAAGCCACCATGGAGCGAATTCTCACTGGACTAGACGAGAGCCATCCGACTCTGTTCTAGGCGAAGGCAACTCAGTGCTATCGGCGATTCCCGCTGCTCGCGAGTGCAATGTAGTAGAAAAGCGTAGCGAGAGAGCCGATTGCAGCGATGACATAAGTGTATGCTGCCCATTTAAGAGCATCTGCTGCCATTGGCTTTGTCTCCTGCGTTGCTATTCCAGATTGCGCCAGCCATGCTATGGCTCTTTTGCTGGCGTTTATCTCAACAGGGAGAGTCACTATGCTGAAAATAGTAGTCGCGGCGAAGAGAATTATCCCAATCCAGAGCAGCTGCGGGAATGACTGAACCATTAGAACTCCAGCCAGCAGAACCCATTGTACGATGTTGCTGCAGAAACTAACTACGGGCACCATTGCTGTGCGAAGCTTAAGCGGAGCATAGCCGGTGGCATGCTGGATGACATGACCGCACTCATGGGCAGCGACAGCCGCAGCTGCGATGCTATTGCTATTGTAAACCGAGTCGCTCAGGTTCACGGTTTTCGTCTGCGGATTGTAATGGTCTGTGAGCCTGCCTCTTATGTTAGAAACCTGCACGTCAGTTATGCCATTCTGTCGTAGCATCTCCCTGGCGATGTCTGCCCCTGTCATGCCATAAGATGTGGGAATCTTCGAATATTTAGTGAAACGTCTTTGGAGTGTGTTCTGAACCACGAAGCTCAGCACCATGACAGCGATCATTATGATCCATATAGAAGCGTAACTCATCTCTTTTGGAGTATTTAAAATTGAATTACATGCTTTCGTGCAATTAACGCACCAAAGGCTGGAGCCTGCCAAATATTCCTGACGGCAGAGTCTCTATGGGGCTGAATGGGCTGATTGGAGAAAAAAAATAAGGAAGAATATTCATTAAATTATGATAAATTTGTCAGTTCTATTAATAGGAATATGTCGAGTAGAGAGAATGACTTTTCAAGGCTGGAGCTAAGCTACCGCGCATGCCTTGACAACTACAGATATTTTAGGTCGAAGCTGAAGCCTTCGACGAAACTTCTGGTACTCGTGAAGGCGAATGCATACGGTCACGGAGCTGTTGAAATTGCTTCCATGCTGCAGCAGGTAGGAGTGAATTATCTGGCTGTGGCTCTTCCTGTGGAAGGGATAGAACTTCGGCAGGCAGGCATCAGCCTGCCAATACTCGTGCTCACTGCTGGAACAGACTTCTTCGAAGAGATAATCGACAATCATCTGGAACCGGGCATACCGAACCTATTCACCCTGAAGGCTCTCGTGGCGAAACTTCAGGCAAGAGGCATAGGAAACTTTCCTGTGCACATCAAACTGGACACTGGCATGCATCGTCTAGGCTTCATGACCAGTGAGCTGCCAGAACTATTTGAATATCTGAAAACCTGCACCCAGGTACGAGTGAAGTCGATATACTCACATCTGGCCGTGGATGATCAACCTGCCATGGATGAGTTTACAATGGCGCAGATTGACATGTTCGAGAGGAACTCCGATGCACTCATAAAGGTTCTAGGATACGCTCCAATGCGGCATATTCTAAATTCTGCCGGCATTGAGAGATTCCCTCAGTATCAGCATGACATGGTAAGACTCGGAATAGGAATATATGGCATTAGTGCCCTGCCTGGCGTTCATCTTAGACTAGTTGCCTCGATGAAGGTTAAAATCCTACAAATCAAGGAACTGAAACCAGGAGATGGGGCAATCGGCTATGGCCGTCATGGCATGATAGCACCAACAGGCACTCGCATCGCTACGATCCCCGTGGGTTACGCCGATGGAATAGACCGACATTTGGGATGCGGAAAGGCCTCTTTCAATGTAAATGGCCATAGAGTGCCTACGATTGGTAACATCTGCATGGATATGTGCATGCTGGATGTAACTGGGATAGACTGCAATGTTGGGGACACCGTAACTGTTTTCGGCGATGACCCAACAGTAACAGAATTAGCCAATATCCTCGACACCATTCCGTATGAGATATTGGCTTCAATTCCAAGAAGAATCGAGCGCGTGATCGTGCGCTAGTCCAGCATCATTCCGTGGCGGACTTTTGATACTGCATCAGCTCCTTTCAGCTTTCTGACTATTGCGCATCCGAAGTCTATTGCGCAGCCTGCTCCGCGGCCTGTAATAAGGTTCCCGTCAACAACTGACGGTGCTTTGACATATTCAGCGCCCTTTGCTATGAGAGCATCCTCAAAGCCATCGAAGCAGGTGAATTTCTTTCCTCTCAGGTCTGGAAGTTGCGATGCGACAAGCCCAGGAGCAGCGCATATTGCTGCCACGATGCCTCCATCGGCATAGTGCTGTTTCATTAATTCAATCAGTTTACTGTTCGCGGCAAGATGCTTCGTGCCAGGCATACCTCCAGGGAAGACCATTACATCGGCAGGACAAGCACCATTTGCTTCGCTATTGATGTCTTTGAATATGACATCAGCGCATATAGGCACGCCTCTAGAACTTGTCACGAGCCTGTCTTCATTCATTGACACAGTTTTAACTTCAATGCCTGCCCTGCGCAGTACATCCAATGTGGCGATAGCCTCGGTATCCTCGAAACCATCGGCTAGAAAAATATGAATTCCTTTCATTGTATTAATATTTTGAATTAGTCATCGTCATCATCATCTTTTATTGAATATGTCAGGAAGGCGGAACGGCGAATAGGCGGGTATTTCACATCGTCGCCTTTCAGACCGTGCCAAAGCGCCTGATTGAACTCCGCGTCTGGCACATTGTCCTCCTTGTCAAAATCGAAGCCATCGCATATCGCCTGCCACTTGCTGTGTTCAGTGTTCACGTCGTCCAAATTTATGTTGCAATTTCTGTGCACGAATGGAACATGTCTTGCGCCATTGTCAAAGCATCTCCAGACACTTCTAGCACTGGCATCGTACTGAGTCATGGGTGGAAGTCCCAGTATCAGTTCCATCGACCTCAAGAAGGAAGTAGTCGTGTAGGGGGTATGATCCACGAATCCGGACTTGACGAATCCGCCGCAAAGATAGGCCGTGCTTCTGTGGGCATCCACATGGTCAGGGCCATTCTGGGCATCGTCCTCGATTATGAATACTGCGCTTTCCTTCCAGATGGGGGAGTGACTTAGATGCTCCAGAAACATTCCTACCGCAAAGTCGTTGTCAGCCACATGGGCGTACGGAGTCATTGCGCCGAGCCTCATTCCCTCTGTGTGATCGCCACCTATTCTTATCGTATTAAACTGAGGCACTTGATTTATTGCGAGCAGGCTGTCGAAATCTGCCATCCATTGGCGGACTCTGACAGTGTCTCTTACCTTCAGAGTCCAAGGTTCAAAGGTCTCGCAGAAATGCCCTTCCAGCGAAGGCAGATTGCAGTATATTCTCCCTTTCTTGTCTCTGGCGACAAATTCCCCGTACGTCCTGTAGCTCACCCCGGCCTTCTGGCAGGCATCCCAGAAGAACCCGCTCTTGTTGTTTCCCATCGGGTATGCCGTTTCGCCAGCGTAGTAATCTCCACGTCCGCTGTAGTTGCTCGGCCATGTCTTTTCAAGGTAATCATTAGCATATGCTCCCATTGTCCAGTTGTGGCCGTCGCAGCTTACCTCGGCATTGACGTAGAAGTTATCCAGCAGCAC
Source organism: Bacteroidales bacterium (assembly GCA_028724885.1). Lineage (GTDB taxonomy): Bacteria > Bacteroidota > Bacteroidia > Bacteroidales > UBA932 > Cryptobacteroides. The sequence continues at coordinate 72,394 of JAQYTJ010000048.1, forward strand.
GAACTCCCTAGCTATCGCATGTAGATTCGGGGTTATTTCTTCTCCGAATATGCAGAGTTTAGGGTCCCCGTTACCTTCAGGCATATCTCCCAGCACCTGGTCATACGTCCTGTTCTCTTTTATCAGGTAGAAAACATATTTAATGGGGCTCTGCTCGCCGACCTTTTGAGGGATAGGGTTCCCGGGTTCGCTATCGGCAATATATTCCTGTCCCTTCCGGTAAGGCGTATTCGCAAAGACTTGGGCAGTGTATTTCTCAAGTTGCGCTTCGTCAGGGGCATCAATAATAGAGAGCGCTCCGAGGAACAGTCCGCCTATATATTGGCTCTTTCCTTTGTTAAGGTCGCCGGTATGGTGCTCGAAGCGCTGCCTGGCGTTGTCTGGCTGAGGTCCGTAAGGGTTTGCCATGGATCTCAGGCCCTTCCCGTCAGTCACCCAGAATTTATTCCCGATTACTTTAATGTTCGTAGGGTACCATCCTGTTGGGATGAATCCATTGGCGCGGCTCTGGCCTGGCCTGCTTATATCGAAGAGCGTCAAGCAGTTATTGTCAGCGTTTGCGATCAACAGGGTCTTGCCGTTGCGAGTCACCGCCAGTCCGTTCGTGGTGCTGCCTTCCAGAAGGCTCTGGTAAGGTGCCGTGTTTAAAGTTTCTTCGACAGTATTGTCCTCCAGATTTACTACAGATACTGTATTGTCTTCGGCATTCGCGACGAACAGCCTCTTGCCATTTTTATCCAGGCACATCTCGTTCGGATGCGTGCCTACCTTGATAGGCGCTTCCCAACTGCCGGCATCAATATTCCAGACCGCCACTTTCTCACCTCCCCAGCACGATACGAAGACTTTTTTCTGATCTTTAGAAACTACAACTCCATAAGTCTCGCAGCCGATTTCCTCCTTGCGTTTAAGATGATTGTCTTTCAGGTCATAGACATATAGGCAATAGTTGTGTCTTGTGGCAACGTACAATTCATTCGTTCTCTTGCATGCTGCCATTCCGGCTGGCGAGATTTTCTCCGGCCAAGGTTTGCCCATAATTATGCTGTCGGACTGCGCCAATGATCCATTACTGCCAACATCGTAGATGTGAATCTTGTTCTCATTGCCTCCAGAAGCATACAGCTTGCGGCCATTCGGTGAGAAGCACAGTCCGTACCAGCTCATCTTTACTGTCACGTCGGCAGTCTGCTTCTCGTGCCTCACATCGAAAAGCTGAATGCACTGCCTTCCATAGCCATTATTCGTCACTGCTAGCCACTTACGGTTAGGCGACACTGCCATATTCAAAGGTAAATCGCCAAGCTGGAAATGCCTTCCTGCAGGAGTGAGCTTCCACCCATTCGGAAGAGTAACTTCTTCTGCCTGAAGGCTTTGAGCATGAACGCATAGTGCGGGAAGAATTGAAAATGCCGCGAGAATCAACAGAAACTTGGAAAGGAGCTGTCTCATAATGTTCTTTGAATATGCTGTATCGCAAATATAGCAAAAAGGTTCTGAAAAGGGGAGAGTCCGTGGCCGGAATTAGGACTCGCATTGGGTCAGATGCAAAACCCTGTGTTTAAGAATATACCCTGTGTTTAAGAATACACAACGTCATCCTTAACTATACTTCCCGTCATCCTGAACGACTCTCTACTTCATCCAGCACGACCCACCACGACATCCCGAGTGTTCCACCACGTCATCCTGAACTTGTTTCAGGATCTAGGCCTCCGATAATAAAGAACTGACTTTCGTCAGGATGACGAGGCAGTTATTTTGTAATACTGCAACCAATGAGCGAATATCAGTCTGGATGCTTTTGCAGCGCGAGGTTCTGTGCCTCTGGGGTGGCTGTAGTTAAAGTGGGCATGCAAACACTCGAGATGTCATGTAGGGTGTTCGCATGGCATGCCACGCTGGAGTGTCTTGTACATAATAATGATTCGCGCTGCAGAAGCATCAGGACTGAGCCACATGCATTGGTCGCAGGATGCCGGTGGCGGAAATCGTACTCGTTTTCCTATCACCTAATTACTGGCTTTCCCTCCCGTCATGCTTCAGGCAATCGGCTCTCCGAATGCCGCTCGGAGAACCGTTCGTTCCAAGGTAATCACATGCATTCTTTGACACAGGGTTTTTGGACATGACCCTCGCATTGCCCATTTCCAGAACTGGGGGCGAACAGAGCATACGAAAAAAGCCACCTGAAGACCAGATGGCTTGTGTTGAGATATCAGGATTCGAACCTGAACTGGCAGAACCAAAATCTGTAGTGCTACCATTACACCATACCTCAATTCGAAGCGCAAATTTATTTCATTTTTTGCAATTCTGCAATATAAATCATTTCGCTATTTGCCACCTTTCAATAAAAACGACTCTCTCTGCGTTGCGAGGTGATTTCACGACCGTTTTCCGGAGAAGAAGTCGGAAATCAGTGCCGAGCAGTCATCGGCTAGCACACCTGCGTGAACTGTGGTCTTGGGGTGGAGTAGGGAATGGGAGAAGAGCGTATAGCCACGTTTCGGGTCTATTGCTCCATAGACAAGCCTGCCGAGCTGAGCCCAGTTCATTGCGCTGGCACACATGGGACATGGCTCGACTGTGACGTACAGGGTGCACTCGTTGAGGTATTTGCCCCCAAGAGCCTCGGTCGCCGCAGTGATGGCGATCATCTCAGCATGAGCCGTGGCATCGTGAAGCCTCTCGGTCATATTATGGCCTTTCGCTATGACCCTGCCACGCCACACTACCACGGCACCTATAGGAATCTCATCCTCGTCAAATGCCGCCTGAGCCTCTTTCAAGGCTTCTTTCATGAATATCTCGTCGTCCATAGGGCACAAAAAAAGCTGACTCAGGCGGCCAGCTTTAATTCTTCGATTACTGCCGAATTACCAAGCCTGCTCAGAAGAAACAGTCAGCTTCTTGCGGCCATGGCGACGGCGCATCCTCAGGACGCGGCGTCCGTTGGCGGTTGACATTCTCTCGCGGAAACCGTGCTTGTTTATCCTCTTGCGTCTGGATGGTTGAAATGTTCTTTTCATATCTTAATATTTTTATATTCCAGAATTTGGACTGCAAATTTAACCCTTTTGCTCTAAAATCCAAAATATTTTTCTTTCCATTTACATTGACTTAAATGTTCCACAGGATGCATCTATTGGTCATGTCCGCAAAAAGAAGCTTGTATGTGTGAGTTAGTGCTGACAGTTATTGCTGAATTTGAGTGTCAAAAGTTAAATTAAAAAGTTTTGTTTTTTTGGGGGATTACTTATAAATTTGACGTGGACACTAAAATCATTGTTCATGAAAACTACATTAATGAAAACCACTGTGCAGGTATTTGCTGCGCTTTCAGTCCTTGCGTTCTGCTCCGTGGCTGCCGATGCGCAGGGAATACGCGCTTATTACGGGTTTGAGCGAAAGCGCGATGTCAAGGATGCCAAGTACAATGAATGCATGGACATGCGGACAGACTATGATGGAAGCACCGCTGCATTTTATAGTGAGAAAGCCTTCTTGAGAGATTCTTTGAAACAATTCGCGTTTGACAAGAATGGCAATGCATTGGACAATGAAGCTTACTCGAAGCTGGTTGATATGCATGGTGGGTTGAAAGAGGTGTCGCTTATAGATTTTAAAAATAATGCCATTGTACTAGGATATAAGCCTAGCTTTATTCTGATACGAGGCGAGGGGAAGCTGGAGATGCCTAAGTGGTCACTCACGGAAGAGACCGATGAGTTGAACGGTTACAAGACAAAGAAGGCAGTCGGGGAGTATTATGGGAGGAAGTGGACGATTTGGTACACGGAGGAAATCCCATACAATGTCGGTCCGTAGCTTTTCTGGGGAGCGCCAGGGCTGATAGTCAAGGCCGAGGACGAGGAGAAGATATTTTCTTTCTATATGATGTATGTAGAGGAACTCTCCACCAAGTCCAGGTATGACTTCATAAATTATAGTTATGACCCTACGTCGTCTTATCAGAGGCAAAAGGACAGAAAGTATAGGTACGACTTGAAAGATGCCGAGAAGATGTACACGAGAATGAAAAATGACAGGAAATATTCCTATCAGGTAGAAGGGGTCATTAGCGCTCGAGCTTTCGATAAATCAGAAAAAAAACTTACCGAGGCAGAGATGGATGCCGCTTACAAATATATCCCCCTGATTTCAGAATCCTATTGGAAATGATGCGTCAAACATCCAGAATAATTGAGGGGTTATAACAGAATATTCGCAAAACTATTCCTGACGGTGGCGGTTGCCATTGTCTTTGGTGTTATCAGCGCCGCTCAGACACGCATCAGGGGGATAGTGGTTGACGAGGACCCGGGCGAGCCAATAGCCAGAGTGTGTCTATCTTGATTTAGAGAGAAATAATTAGGTATAGATTGAACAAAAATCATAGTGTTGTCGTTCTATTTGACCTTAAGATCTATTGTTTTGTAACTAAATATATTAAAGAAATTCTAGTCTGATTTCAGTATGAGTTAGTTAAAAGAAAATTTATTATTATGAATAATATCAAAACCGAAAGTTAAAACGTTTTGATATATGTGATTTTATTAATATATTTACAGTAGGTCATTAGTGTCCGGTAAAAATTCGTAAAAGTTCTTTGAAAATATTGAAAGTTAGGTAATTACAAAGGTTTTTGGAGTCAACCGATTTGAAATTATCTTTGCCAGACTAGTGTAGAATGGCACATGAATAATGGAAAATACGTGTTCTCACAGCTTTTAGACTT
>JAQYTJ010000049.1 GCA_028724885.1 Bacteroidales bacterium
GCTGGAATCTGAAGAAAATGATGAAGGACCTTGCAAAGAAGAGCGCAAAGACTTTATTTGTCTTGTTGCAAATCCTCTTCGGAGATCCTCAATATAAATTACAAACTGCGCAATAGGCAGTTGTTAAGGATTGACTAACTATAGATGCGCCATCTCCTTTTGATGTTTTGTCAAGGAATGCGGCATTAGCGCATTAGGCGGCCTATGTCGTTGCCGAAGGCGAGAATCATTAGCATGACCAGCAGCGCCATGCCGATGATCTGTGCTATTATGAGGAAATTATCGCTAGGCTTGCGTCCGGTGAGCATCTCATAGAGGGTGAACACAACGTGACCGCCATCAAGTCCTGGGATAGGCAGCAGGTTCATCACGGCCAGCATTATCGACAGCAGAGCCAGAATATTCAGGAAACTGAACCAGTCCCAATTGGAGGGGAAGGCCTGGCCGATGGCTATGAAGCTGCCGATGCTCTTGTAAGCCTCCGTGCTTGGCGTCGCCACCAGCCTGAGGTCTTTTAGGTAACCGCCTATCGTGCTGAATGTCAGTTTGAAACCGGCTGGAATAGCTTCCGCTACTGAATATTCCTTAGACGAAATTCCTGGAATCTGCATATAGACGCCGATGCGTCCGCTGGTATCCACTTGCAACGGAATTTCCAAGGTGTCGCTTCCACGCAGTACGGTTGCTACCGTCTCTTCGCCTTTGATTGTATCCATGTATTTCCTGGAATCTTGCACGAACGGGGTCGAGACGCTGTCCAAGGCTATTATCCTGTCATCTCTGAGAAGACCGGCAAATGCATTATCAGAGCCTGTCATCACTGAATCTACGATGAAAGGTACTGCTAAGTCAAATAGGCCTGGGGTATTCAGCACATCGCCTATCATGGATTTGTCGATGTAGATGTGTACGGTATCAGAACCCCTCAAGACGGTGACTTCCTTTACGTTTCTGCGCGCAAGGTCTGCCTGAAGCATCCCGAAATTCTCGGGAACATAGTCATCCATCTTCAGTATCCGGTCTCCGTTCCGGAACCCCATCTCTTGGCCTAATTCATTGGTGTATATTGCATTGCCTTCGTTGCGAATGTATGAGCTGCCCCATATTGCCATAATGGCTATATAGACTATGATTGCGAATATGAAATTGTTCAGCACGCCTCCAATCATCACCAGGAGTCTCTCCCATGCTGGTTTCGTGCGAAATTCCCATGGCCTGGGGTCTTGCTTGATGGTCTCCATGTCCATGGACTCGTCGATCATGCCGTTGATCTTGCAATAGCCTCCGAGTGGCAGCCAACCGATGCCGTATTCAGTTTCCCAATCCTTCGCTTTCGGGCATATTTTAGTGAAGAATTTTCCCTTGGTGCTGAACAGCTTGATGCCTTTGAGGTCGAAGAACAGGAAGAATTTGTCCACCCTGATTCGGAACATCTTGGCGAACATGAAATGTCCGAACTCATGGATTATAATAAGAACCGAAAGCGCAAGGATCACTTGCAGTATTTTCATAAGGACGACCATATTCCTACCTCTCCATCTTTTCTATCATGGCATCAGCCATTCGCCGAACTTCAACGTTGGTCATGAATATATCGTCGAGTGTTGGCTCTTTTATTGCCTCAGTCTTCTCCATGCACTCGCTAATTATGCGAGGGATATCATAGAAGCTAATTCTGTCTCGCAAAAAGGCAGCGACCGCAGATTCATTGGCAGCATTCATCACGCATGGGATGTTCCCGCCTCTCTCGATAGCCTCATATGCAAGACCTAGGCAAGGGAATTTGTCCATGTCTGGCTTGAAGAACGAGATGCTCCCCAGCTCAGCAAAGTCCAGTTTTTTATTGTCTAGAGGCATCCTTTCTGGAAAGCCAAGGGCAAACTGAATAGGCTCCCTCATGTCAGGGCAGGCAAGCTGCGCCATGACTGCGCCATCTTCATATTCAATCATCGAATGAATGATGGATTCCGGTTGTATGACGACATTTATCTTGCTTACAGGCTGCCTGAAGAGCCATTTTGCCTCAATAACCTCAAATCCTTTGTTCATCATGGTGGATGAGTCGATAGTGACTTTCGCTCCCATATTCCAGTTAGGGTGCTTCAAAGCATCGTCTTTTGTCGCTTTTGCAATCCTGCCCTTATCCCACGTCCTGAATGGGCCGCCAGATGCAGTGAGATGGATTTTAGCTATTTTATTGCCTTGGGCGCTGAGCAGGCACTGGAAGATCGCTGAATGCTCGGAATCGACAGGAATTATCGGGGCATTATGCTTCTGTGCCTCTGAGGTTACCATTCCGCCCGCAGCCACCAAGGTCTCTTTGTTCGCCAGAGCGATGATTTTGCCCGCTTCTACTGCAGAGAGAGTCGGTTTCAGTCCACTGAATCCCACCATGGCGCCAACCACTATATCCACGTTGTCAGAAGCAACTAGGTCGCAGACGGATTTTATCCCTGCGAAAGCTTTTGTGTCGGTGTTCTTTAGAAGGCTCGACAGTTTCGGGTACAGAACTTCGTCACAGATGACAGCGTTATTAGCATCGAATTCTGCTGCCTGTTTCGCAAGAAGCTGGCAGTTGGTGTTGCAGGTTAGCAGTTCAATTTCGAATTTGTCCCTATGTTGCCTTATGACGTCTAGTGTCTGTGTCCCTATTGATCCTGTCGACCCCAGAATCGCGATTCTTCTCTTTCTCTCCATTAAGAAGCTGTTTTGAAATATTTACTCTTTTTCTTTATGTGCCTTTTCGGCCATTTTTTCTGCTTCGTCGGTCACATAGCTAAGGCTATGCTCCCTCTTCAGCAATTGAAGCTGTCTCGAAAAATCCCTATAAATAACTGCGGCAAACATTTCAAAACAGCTTCTAAAAACTGATATATTTAGTCGGGTCCACGGCCTCTCCTTTGTGCCATAACTCGAAATGTAGATGGTTCCCTTTTGATGTATTGCCGGTATTACCAACGATGGCGATAGGTATTCCTGCCGTCACTTTATCCCCGACTTTTTTCAAGAGTTTTTGATTATGCTTATAGACGGATATGATGTCGCCCTCATGCTGAATCTGAATAGTGTAACCATATTCATCGCTCCATCCGGCAGAGATGACCGTTCCATCCAGCACGGACATTACGGTTGAATTTTCAGGGGCAGTAATGTCGATGTATGGATGCAAGGCCTTGTCGTAACCTTGCGATATGACTCCCTTAAGGGGGGTGAAGAAATGCATCCCCTCGATAGGCAGGGAGCGCCTCTCCACGGGCTTCAATGCGAACTCGTCAGCTTTCGTGACCTCTTCTTTCAGCTTCTGCCGGCTCTCGTCAAGCCTTTTAGGGTCGATGGCGATGGAATCTGACTTAGCCTTGATTTTCATCAGGCTGTCAAGCTCCAATGGCTCTTGTCCATCGATTATTCTGGCAAAATTCTCCGAATATAATGCCCACTTTGTGATTTCAGTCTCAAGGGAGTCTATTCTGATTGCATTCCTGATAGCCTCTCTTCTTGTCGCAGCGTCAGGGTAGCCAGGAATGAAAGTTTTGAGCGGAGTATATATGAATAATGCGATCACCAGGAAACTATAGACGATAATTATTGTGATTATCGCAATCAAGCCTTGGATTCTCGTGAACGAGACGGTCTTCAAGTCTGTGCCCTTGTCTTTATCGGACAAAGTCAGCTTAAAGTTATTGACTATCGGTCGTTTCTCTTTTTTCTCTCTCGACATGCTATTTTGACTTAACCACCTTTTTCTATAAATTTGCAACCAATGGAAAGGATAATCGGCATAGATTATGGACGCAGAAGAGTCGGAATTGCTGTTAGCGATCCTCTCTTCGTCTTCGCTTCTCCACTGGAAACAGTTGACGGTGCAAAGATAATAGAATATCTCAAAAATTATGCTCAGAAGGAAACCGTCACCCAGTTCGTGGTGGGTTATCCAATGAACCTGGATAATACTCCGTCTGAGGCCGCTGCAGACGTGGATATATTCCTAAAGCAATTAGGAAAGGCATTCTCAGGGGTTCCTGTGGCATTAGAAGATGAGCGATTTACATCTGTACTTGCTCACCGGGCAATGATTGATGGGGGGATGAAGGCAAAAGACAGGAGGAATAAGGCATCGGTGGATAAGATAAGCGCCGCCATAATATTGCAGAGTTATCTGGATAAAAAGAAATAGGAATATGATACAGCCAATTTATCTCTATGGTTCGGAAGTTCTGAGGGATGTTGCTAAGCCAGCCGACCTCAATGATAAAGAGAACATTCATAATCTCGTGAAGGATTTGAAGGACACTCTGGCCAGCGCTCAGGGCTGTGGTCTGGCTGCGCCACAGATAGGGGTTAGCCTGAGGGTGCTCATCGTGGACGGCACTGGGATGGCAGACGTTTATAACTATCTGAAAGACTTCAAGAGAGTAATGATAAATCCTGTCATAGTTGAAGAAAGCGAGAATAACACTGAATATGAGGAAGGCTGCCTGAGCATCCCGGACATTTTCTGCAGCGTGCGGAGGCCTTCGAGCATGACCGTCGAATATTACGATGAAAACCTCAAGAAAGTGACTGAGCATCTCGATAAGTTTGCTTGCAGGATGGTTCAGCACGAAATGTCGCATCTTGATGGAGACATGTTCGTGGATCATGTAGCCCCCATACGAAAAAAAATTATTTCAAAAAAGTTGTTCGCTATCGAAAAAGGCAGGATTTCTGCAAGGTATCCGACGAAAATTAAATGACAGATCATGGGAGCTTTTCACGCATACGATATTCGCGGGATTTATAATGTCGATTTTGATCGGCACACCGCTTACAAGATAGGATATTTCATTCCTGAACTATTAAAAACTGATAAAGTCTTAGTTGGGCGTGACTGCAGGCTTTCTTCCCCCGAGATTCATGAATATCTCGTGAAAGGAATAACCGATGCTGGCGCTGATGTGTACGACATCGGTCTCAGCACCACGCCTATGGTATATTTCAGTACCGCCAATTACGGCTTCAAGGCTTCAGTGCAGATAACGGCTTCTCATAATCCGAAGGAATATAACGGTATGAAGGTGTCGTGTGAAAATGCCCTTCCTGTCGGCCTAGACTCTGGCTTGGGGCAGATTCAGAAATGGATAGAGGAGGAAAGGCCTACTCCAGCTGCCGATGTTCGCGGGAAAGTTATTCCTAAGGATGTTCATGAAGACTACCTGAATTTTTTGCTGAAATTCAAGGGTGACTATTCAAATTTGAAATTGGCGTTCGACTTGTCGAACGGAATGTCAACGCTTTATGCCAAAGAAATTTTTGGCGAGGCTCCGACTTATCTTTTTGATGAAATGGACGGCACTTTCCCTAATCATGAGCCAAATCCTTTGATTCCTAAGAATGTGATTCCGCTAAAAGAGGCTGTCCGTAAAACAGGAGCTGACGTAGGCGTGATTTATGATGGGGATGCCGATAGGGTGATGTTCGTGGATGAAAAAGGCAAGTTCATTTCCCCTGATCTTATCATAGCATTGCTTGGCAGATACTTTATAGATGAGAGGCATGAGAAGGGAATAGTCCTCCAGGACATAAGGAGTTCCAAATCTGTTAGCGAATACCTTGTCCCTAAGGGAATGAAGGTAGTAACTTGGAAAGTAGGCCGTGCTTTTGCGGCTCGTAAGCTGCGCGAGATTGATGGCGTTTGGGGAGGTGAGCTTGCAGGACACTATTACTTCCGGGATTTCTTCTACTCTGACAGCGGTCTTCTGGCATCCATGCTGGTGCTAAGGATTGTTTCTGGATTAAAGAAAGATGGGATTACGCTAAGCCAGTTCATAGACAGCATTTCTCATTACGAGAATTCTGGAGAAATCAATTTCAGGATAGATGATAAGAAAGGTGCGATGGATGCCGTAAAAGAGCATTTTACATCGCAAGAAAGGTCAGAAGCAGAGATGGACTTTGATGGCTATCGGGTTGAGTTCAAAGACTGGTGGTTCAATATCAGGCCTTCGAACACAGAGCCATATCTGAGGTTCATGTGCGAGGCCACTTCGCAGAAGCTTCTGGATGAAAAAGTTAATGAGACCAAAAAGCTCCTTATGGGGAAATTCAACGCAAAGATTTAATTGAATTTTTCGGATGATAGTTAAAATTTATCCGGCAGGTTTCAGAGTTCTGGCTCTTGCTGTTTTAACATTTTTTTGTGCCGCCGCATTGAATGCGCAGGACACCACGATAAAGACAAAGAAACAGGCGGAGGTGATGATTCCGCGGCTGTCTACGGCTTCCGTGCAAACCCTTAATCAATCTCAGGAGGTCATGGACACTCTGGATACGGCAAGCCCATTTATCAAGATTATTCTATACTCTGATTATACATGGAAATATTTCAAGCTGCCTGAATATGCCAACGGCAAAGATGAGTTTGAAAAATTCTGGAACACGGGAAAAGCTGTCCCTTATCATGTTTCCATGGACGAATTGCCTGATGAGATAGCTGTGTGGATAGTTGATTCTATTGGTGGGTTCCATTGCCCTAGGATAATTCCAGTATATTCAAAATTCGGCTATCGCCATCGTCGCCGTCATCAAGGCGTTGACCTTCCTCTGGATGTCGGCACCCCTGTTTATGCCGCGTTTGATGGGAAAGTGAGATTGTCTAGATATTACAAAGGGTATGGCAATCTGGTCATCATCCGCCACGAGAACGGACTTGAGACATTCTATGGACATCTTTCCAAGCGCCTTGCTCAGGAAGGAGATTGGGTGAATGCGGGGAGCATTATCGGCTTGGGTGGTTCTACTGGTAGGTCTACTGGGCCACATCTTCATTTCGAAACTCGCTATAAGGGTTATGCCTTCGATCCTGAATGGCTAATTGACTTCGCCTCCGGAACTTTGAGGCACAGGCTGTTCGTGCTGAAAAAGATGTATCTCAGCCCTGCCAGCCGTTATGTGCCAGAGAGTGATGAAGAGGAAATCGATATCATAGAAGGCGATACTCAAGACCGCATTAAGGCCGAGGAAGAGGCCAAGGCTAAGGCCGAAGCTGAGAGGAAGGCGGAACTTGCAAAGAGATATTACACTGTACGCAGCGGAGATACCTTAGGTAAAATTGCAATTCGCAATCATACCACGGTGAGAAAACTCTGTCAGCTCAATGGTATCAAGGAAACCACCGTCCTGCAGATTGGACAGAGGCTTAGAGTGAAATAACTCCGAACAAGCCTTTGCGAAGGCTTGTTGTGCAGGTGTGCCTAGAAGCTGAGCTTATCACAGGTCGTCTTCGAGGGCGGTGCTTTTGGCGTAGGCAGTGCTCTTGGCTTCGAAGAAGTCGGTCTTCACCATGTTGGCATTGGAATATTGCGATACCCAGCCCATGCTCTCCGGTTCGTAGCGGTTTTCTTCGAACAGATAACCCATTCCAAGGCTGTTCCATCGCATATTCCCAAGGTATTCTATGTAATCTTTTACCATCCGCTCGTTAAGGCCCTGGATGTCGTTGCCAATCACATATTGCCCCCAGTCTATTTCCTGGCGCACTCCTTCCCGCATCATGGCCTCATAGACCTTGGCTTTATCGGTGGTGAAGAGTTCCGGCTCTTCCTTCTTCATCTCCAGGATAATGTTTCTGAAAAGCCAGAGATGTGTGTTCTCGTCGCGGTTAATATAGCGGATTTCCTGTGCGGAACCAGGCATTTTGCCGTTGCGGCTGAGATTGTAGAAGAACATGAAGCCGCTATAGAAATATATTCCTTCAAGAATATAGTTAGCAATCAAGGTTTTCATTAAAGTCAGAGGCGTTGGATTGTCACGAAACTCGTTGTAACAGTCTCCGATGAAGGTGTTCCTGCGAAGCAGGTGTTCATCTGTCTTCCACTGGTAAAGTATGTCGTTGCGTTCCTGAGGGCTGCAGATTGTGTCCAGCATATAGCTGTAGCTCTGGCTGTGTACGCATTCCTGGAAAGTCTGTATGTGCAGGCAGAGATTGACTTCGTTCGCGGTGATATATTCCCCTACGGAAGGCAGATTGTTGCTTTGTAGAGAGTCCAGGAACACTAGGAAACTAAGAACCTTATCGTAGGCTGTGCGCTCAGGCTTCTCCAGATGAGGGTAGTCCTTTACATCCTGTGTGAGATTGATTTCCTCCGGAATCCAGAAATTGTTCATTGCCTGGCGGTACCAGTCACTCGCCCATTTGTACTTCATGTTGTTGAAGTCGTTCAGATTGGTGGCATTGCCCCCTATCATCCTCCTATGGCGGAGGTCGGTGTCTCCATTGGGATTGAATAGTTTATTCTTATGCAAATTATCCATCGTGATAAATAATATATTTATGAATTCATGAGGCGCAGCTCTCGCATTCCTCTACTTCGAGGGACTGGCTGCGCACGTAATAGATGGTCTTGACTCCGCACTCCCACGCGAGGAGGTAGAGGTTGAGCACTTGTCTCATAGTGAAATCGTTGGTGATGTACAGGTTCACGCTCTGCGCTTGGTCAATATGCCTTTGGCGTACTCCGGCGGCTCTCATGCTCCAGCCTTGATCCATCAGATAGGCTCCTTTGTAGAGCCAGTATGTCTTGTCGCTGAGTTCTGGAGCCACCCGTGGCAGCATGGCTCCTTTCTTCTCTTCCAGGAAGAATCGCTTCATGACCGGATCCACCCCAGCAGTCGTCCCAGCTATTATCCCCGTGCTGCTGGTTGGCGCTATCGCCAGCAGATAGGCGTTGCGCATGCCTTTGCGCGCCACATCGGCGGCAAGCGACTTCCACTTCTGCGAGTCATAGCCTCTTTTCCTGAAATATTCTCCGGTCTGCCAGTCGCTGCCCTCGAAATAGTCGTACCTGCCCTTCTCACCGGAAAGCTCGCAACTGGCCTTGATGGCTGCAAAATTTATCCTCTCGAAGACCTCGTCCATGAACTTTAGATGGTCTTCGCTCTCCCAGCTGATGCGGCGTTTGGCAAGGGCATGGTGGTAGCCGCTCACGCCAAGGCCTATGCTGCGGTAGCGATGGTTCGTGATCTGGGCGTATGGCACCGGATAGAAATTGAGATCAATCACATTATCCAATGCTCGAACTACAGTGGCTACTATCTCATTCATCTTTTGCTCATCCTCAAGTGGCAGGTGTCCGAGTGACAGGCTTGCTAGGTTGCAGACCACGAAATCTCCGGGCAGGACAGTCTTAACGACCACGACATTGCCGTCCTCCGTCTCTATCTCCGTGCCGGCGGATTCTATCGGAGACATATTCTGAGCAATTTCAGTGCAGAGATTAGAGCAGTATATCATGCCTTTGTGGGCATTCGGGTTGGCTGCGTTGACCGTGTCCCTGTTGAAAGTGAAAGGAGTGCCGGTTTCGACAGCCGATTTCAGTACGAGGCGCACTATGTCCTTGATGCTTATGACGCGCCTGGATAATCTGGCATCGTCTACGCAGTCCAGGTAACGTTTCTCCCATTCCTCCCCATAATAATCTTCGAGGCAATAGCCTTTCACGGTCATGATTTCGTGTGGGCAGAACAAGTGCCAAGGCTGGTTCAAATCTTCTTTCGCCATGCGCCAGAAAAGGTCAGGATAGCATACGGCTGGAAATATGTCGTGGGCCTTCATCCTGTCGTCTCCGTTGTTAGTCCTTAGTTGCAGGAATTCAGGGAGATCCTTGTGCCAGGCATCTAGGTAGACCGCTACCGCTCCTTGCCTGACCCCGAGCTGGTCTACGGCAACGGCAGTGTCGTTTACCAGCTTCATCCAGCGAATTACTCCTCCAGCCACGCCTTTGAAGCCCCTTATGCTGCTTCCTGTAGCTCTCACTTTCCCGAAGTACAGTCCCATGCCTCCGCCGAACTTGCTGACTTGGGCGAAGTTGTCTATGCTTCGGTATATTCCTTCAAGGCTGTCTGGCACCGTGTCTATGAAGCAGCTTGAGAGCTGGTGATAAGGCTTGCGGGCGTTTGCCATCGTGGGGGTGGCCATGGTGACATCGAGCCGGCTGAGCATGTCGTAGAATTTGCGTACCCAGCCCATTCTGTTTCGCTTCTCTGGCATGGCAAGGTGCAAGGCTATTCCCAGAAACATCTCCTGAACCTTCTCTATGGGATGCTGGTCATGGGTGCGCAGGAGATAGCGCTTTGACAGTAGGTCTAGCCCGGAATAGTTCAGGAGAGTGTCTCTTTCCGGTTTCATGAAAGTCTGTGCCTCGTCAATTTCTTTCTTTGAATATGCTGCCAGGATATAATCGCCGTACAGCCCTTCATCGGTCAGGTAGCGCAGCTTATCGTAGAATGAGTTCACGCCGAGTGACTTGGTTTCTGCTGCGATGTTCTTATTCAGCTTGAAGCACAGCAGGCGACCAGCTATGTATTCCCATTTTGGGGCGTCCTGAGTTGTCAGTTCCACAGCCGCCTTTATGAGGGCGGAAAGCCTCTCGCCGGGCTGCATGCCAGGCTTGTCGAAGCCTTGGAATTTCTCGGCGAGGATGTCCATGGAATATTCTTTCTCGTGGAAGGCCTTCTCTATTTCTTCCAGAAACGTTCCCAGGGACAACTGCTCAAATACGCCATTCCGTTTGATTGTATGCATTGTCTTGAATAATAAGGACGGCAAAGATAATCAGGCGACGGCGTACTTTGGAATAGAAATTATAAAAATTATAAACTATTTTTCAACATGCCACATGCGTGGGTATTCTGCCTTGATCAAAGCGCTATTAGATTTCGTGACACCAGCCGTGTGAATCCGGGATCTCACCGAACTGGATGCCGGTGATTTGCTTGTATAGCTTCTGGCAGACCAGTCCTACGACTCCATCGTCGAAGAATCTGTACGATTCAGTCACCTCTGGTTCTTCCAGGACTGGCTTTATGTCGATATGCGACATTGGCGTGATGACGACTGCTGTCCCGCAGGCGGCTACTTCGTCGAATTCAGAAAGTTCTCCAACAGGAACCTTACGCTTCTCGACTTCCATCCCGAAGTCTTTGGCGACCTGCTGCAGGGATTTGTTGGTGATCGATGGCAGCACGCTGTCAGAAAGCGGGGTGATGTACTTGTTTCCTTTTATCGCGAAGAAGTTGGACGAACCAAATTCATCAATATATTTCCTTGTCTGGGAATTCAGGTAAAGAAGCTCGGTATAGCCCTGCCCGTGTGCGATTTTATAAGGCTCGAATGTACTGGCGTAATTTGCTCCGATCTTGTAGCTCCCAGATCCTTTTGGTGCGGCTCTGTCATAGTTGCCAGGAATTACTCCGGCGAATGACTTTAGATGCTCACCGTAATAGGAGCCTACGGGGGCGCACATGACTGCGAATATGGCTTCTGGGTAAGGAACGAGCTGCATCTGTGGGTGCATTCCAACAAGTAGAGGGCGGATGTACATGGATGCCTGGTGACCGTATGGAGGCAGGAATTCAAGATTGTTCAAGACGCTCTCTTTGCACATCTCGATGAACATTTCCTTCGTTGGCACTGGTAGGCCGAGGTATGTGGCCGTTCTTTGCAGCCTGGCCGCATTCTCGTCCGGGCGGAACATTACTTTCCGTCCATCTTTCTGGGTGAAGGCTTTCAGGCCTTCGAAACAAGAAATTGCATAGTGGAATACCTGCGCGAATGGGTCGAACGTGAAAGAGAAAGTCTCTGTTTTCTCAATCGGAGACCACTTCCCGTCTTTGAAGTGGGAGACGATGACGGTTCTCGTCCTGTAAGCATCAAAGCCCAGCTTGTCCCAATCTATTTCTTTCATAAAAATATGGTGTTAAATTCGTTAAATGTGCTTTGCGACCCAGTCGCCGACCTCTGTCGTGGAGTATGCTTTGGCACCTTCTGACGCTAGGTCCTCAGTGACGATGCTTGCCTCGATGGAGGCGGCCACAGCCTTGCGGATGGCCTTGCCTTCTTCTATGAGACCAAATGAATATTCGAACATCATGGCGGCGGAAAGTATGGCAGCCAGAGGGTTGGCGATGTTCTTGCCGGCAGCCTGAGGATATGAGCCATGAATAGGCTCGAATAGGGAAGTATGTTCTCCGATGGATGCCGAAGCCAGAAGCCCCATCGACCCTGAAATGCAGCTGGCTTCATCTGTCAGGATGTCGCCGAAGGTGTTCTCTGTCACTATGACGTCGAAGAATTTCGGGCATCTGATGAGTTGCATGGAGGCATTGTCTACGAACATGTAGTCAGTCTGTACGTCGGGATATTCATGCTCCATTCCCTGAGCCACCTGTCTCCAAAGGCGAGATGTCTCAAGCACATTTGCTTTGTCCACCACGGTCAGGTGACGGCGGCGGCGCATGGCATATTCAAAGGCCAGTTTCAGGATGCGCTCGATTTCAAAACGATGGTATACGTTTGTGTCGAAAGCAGTGTCTCCATTGTCGCGGCGTCCTTTCTCGCCGAAATACATTCCTCCGGTCAGCTCTCGCACGCAAACGAAATCGGCCCCATCCACGAGTCCCTCTTTCAATGGCGATTTGTACAGCAGCGATTTGAAAGTCTCCACGGGACGAATGTTTGCGTAAAGCCCCAGCTTCTTGCGAATTGCGAGAAGTCCCTGTTCGGGACGCACCTTTGACGTTGGATCGTTGTCATATTTCGGATCCCCGACCGCTCCAAACAGCACGGCATCGGAATCCATGCAGATTTTATGGCTTTCCTCAGGATAAGGATCTCCGAATCTGTCAATGGCGCATGCGCCAACATATGCCATGGTATATTCGGCGCTATGTCCGAACTTCCTGCAGACGGCATCGACAGCTTTGACTGCCTGCCCGACTACTTCGGGGCCTATCCCGTCCCCCGGTGCTTCAGCTATTTTCAGTTTCATGTCTTATCAGATTTGAGTTTTCAATGATATTCAGCATTTTGAGCGTCGCCTTTATTGCGGCTTCTGTCTGGTCCGAGTCCACGCCGCGTGTCTTGAAATGATGGTCCTCGTAATCCCAGGCGATAGTAGTGACCACGATTGCGTCTGTCTTGCCTCCAGGCGGAATATTCACATGGTAGTCGGTCAGCCGAGGGTGTGTTTTCCCGAGCCTGTCATAAATTTTCCACAGAGACTTCATGAAGGCATCGTACTGGCCGTCGCCTGAAGAGCTTTCCTCATATTCATTGTCATGGATTTTTATCCGAAGGTTGGCCACGGGGCGCATTCCTCTTGCGAGCTGCAGGCTGTAATTTATTATTTGTATGTTGTCCTGAGTGGCAGAATATCCGCCTTTCAGAACGTCAGCTATTATGAACGGCAAATCCTCGGCAGACATATTCTCTTTCTTGTCTCCCAGCTCAACAACTCTTGCAGTTACAAGTTTCATCTGTTCGGGCGTGAGGCTGATTCCAAGCTGTTCCAAGTTCTTGACTATGTTCGCTTTGCCGCTGGTCTTGCCAAGGGCATAATGCCTCGACCTGCCAAATCTTTCTGGTATAAGAGCATTCTGGTACAGTCCAGCCTTCTTGTCCCCGTCGGCATGTACTCCGCTGGTTTGCGTGAACACCGATTCGCCCACGATAGGCTTGTTCTCAGGGATTCGAATTCCAGATATGGTCTCTACGTACCTGCAGACGTGCATCAGACGTTTCTCATCCAGAGAGTTCCTGACATGAAGATGGTCATTCAGCACGCCAACGACGCTGGCTACGGGGACATTCCCAGTCCGCTCTCCAAGGCCGTTCATGGTGACATGCAAACCATTGATGCCGGCTTTTACCGCCTCATAGACGTTTGCTGTTGCCAGGTCATAGTCGTTGTGAGCGTGAAAGTCGAATCTGGTTTCAGGGTAACGGGAAACCATCGCCAGGCAAAGTTCGAACGTCTGATCAGGGTTCAGAATGCCGAGAGTGTCTGGCAGCATGAAACGCTTCACGGGCGTGTCCTTCAGCGCATCTATCATGAACCATACATAATCCCTTGAAGAGAGCATGCCGTTGGACCAATCCTCTAAATAAATATTTACGTCCATGCCCTTATCGGAAGCTTTTTTTATGTTAATTAATATGTCATCGAGGTGTTCCTGCGGGGTTTTCCTGAGCTGGCCCTCAAGATGCTTCAGGGAACCTTTGGTGAGCAGATTGAGTACTTTGCCGCCACCTGACGAAATCCATTCGACGGAGAGGCCGTCATCCACGAATCCCAGCACTTCGATTTGCTGAAGATGGTTGCAGGTCGAGGCCCAGCGGCATATTCTCTGGAAGGCATCTCTTTCGCCGTCTGACACTTTTGCGGAGCCGACTTCTATCCTGTCCACCTTCAATTCTTCTAATAGCATGCGGGTTATTGCCAGCTTCTCGTCTCCGTTGAAGGAGACTCCTGCGGTCTGCTCTCCGTCACGCAGGGTGGTGTCCATTACTTCTATGTATCTGTCAGGCATGCGCTTTCTCGTATTCTTCTATGTCTTTCTTGTGGCTCAGGAGATAATCTATGTCATCCAGGCCGTTCATAAGGCAGAATTTCTTGTACTGGTTTATCTCGAAATGCTCCGAAGAGCCTGCAGAGAGATTCGTCACGGTCTGTGCTGGCAGCTCTATGCGTACTTTCGCTCCATGGTCTTTCGCGATGGTGGCGTGGAGTTCTTTCAGAAAACCTTCGCTCACGGTTACTGGGAGCACGAAATTGTTGAGCTCGTTGTTTTTATGAATATCTGCGAACGAGGAGGCGATAACTGCCCTGAATCCGTATCCTGCTATTGCCCAGGCGGCATGCTCACGGCTGGAGCCGCTGCCGAAGTTTTTCCCTGCGACCAGTATGCAGCCGCCGTATGATGGGTCGTTCAGCACGAAATCTTTGTTGGGGCTGCCGTCGGGATTGTGTCGCCAGTCACAGAACAGGTTGTCGCCGAAGAATTTCTCGTCCCTGGTGGTTGCCTTGAGGAACCTTGCAGGGATTATCTGATCCGTGTCCACATTGTCCAGTGGCAGCGGAACGCAAGTACTTTCGATTATGTCAAATTTCTGTTTCATGAGCGTCTTACATTAAGGTCCTTGGGTCGGAGACGACGCCGGTGACTGCGGCTGCGGCAGCTGTGAGAGGGGAGGCGAGCATGGTGCGGGCACCAGGACCCTGACGGCCTTCGAAATTGCGGTTGCTGGTGGAAACTGAATATTTGCCAGCGAGTATCTTGTCGTCGTTCATGGCCAGACACGCTGAGCAGCCCGGCTGACGAATCTCGAAGCCAGCTTCGCTCAGAATCTTGTCAAGACCTTCGGCCTTGATCTGTTTCAGAACCTCCCATGAGCCTGGAACCAGCCATGCGGTAATGCTGTCTGCCTTGTGACGGCCTGCGGCTATGGAAGCGAAGGCCCTGAAATCCTCTATTCTGCCATTTGTGCAGGCTCCGAGGAAAACATAGTCCACCTTTTTCCCGATCATCTTTTCTCCTGCATGGAATCCCATATATTCAAGAGCCTTAGGTGTTGCATCGGTGGGGATGGTCTTGGTTATTCCGATGCCCATTCCTGGGTTCGTGCCATATGTGATCATAGGCTCGACGTCAGCAGCGTCGAAAGTGATCTCTCGGTCGAATACTGCGTCATCGCCAGATTTGAGAGTCCTCCAATATGACACCGCCTTATCCCATTCAGCACCCTTAGGGGCATATTCACGCCCTTTGAGATATTCAAAGGTAGTTTCGTCAGGAGCAACGAAGCCTCCTCTGGCACCCATTTCGATTGACAGGTTGCAAAGCGTCAGGCGGCCCTCCATAGACATATTCCTGACAACGGATCCTGCATATTCAACGAAATATCCAGTTGCGCCGGAAGTCGTGATTTGCTGCATGATGTACAGGGCCACGTCTTTCGGCGTCACGCCCTTGCCGAGCGTCCCTTCGACATTTATTCTCATAGACTTAGGCTTCTGCTGGAGAATGCATTGCGAAGACATCACCATCTCCACTTCGCTGGTCCCTATGCCGAAAGCAACTGCTCCGACTGCTCCGTGAGTCGAAGTGTGTGAGTCGCCGCAGACAATGGTCATTCCTGGGAGAGAAAGCCCTCTTTCCGGTCCCACGACATGGATTATGCCGTTACGGGGATTCATCATCCCGAAATATGTCAGTCCGAACTCCTTGGCGTTTTTCTCAAGCGTCTCAACCTGCTCCCGTCCTACTGGATCGGCAATCTGCTTGTCCTGATCATGCGTAGGGGTGTTGTGATCCGGAATGCAGAAAATCTTCTCTGGCCTGAAGCATCTGATGCCTCTTTCCTTTAAGCCTTCGAAAGCCTGAGGGGTAGTTACCTCGTGACAGTACAGCCTGTCTATGTACAATTGCGTGGGGCCGTCGCTCTGTTTTGTGACGGCGTGCGAATCCCATATTTTGTCGAATAGCGTGTTCATTCCGCCGTGAATTTATTTAATGCGTCTACGTAAGCCTCTATTGAAGCATTCACTATGTCGGTGCTTGCGCTGAAGCCGTAGTAGATGCGACCGTTATGTTCGACCTGCATGTGAACCTTGCAGGTGTCGTCGGAACCTTTGGAGACTCCCTGTATCGTGAATTCCGTGAGGGTGACCGGCTTCTTGATGATCTGCCTTACGGCGTGTATGGCAGCATCCACGGGACCGTTTCCGGTGGCTGCAGCCTCGAATTTCTCGCCGGAGATGTCCAGGCCGATGCTTGCCACCGGCTTCATGCCGATTCCGCTGGTCGCCTGGAGCCAGTCCACCTTAATGTGATGGTCGTTCGCCCTTTCGCTGCCGGCAAGCATCAGTATGTCATCGTCATTTATTTCCTTCTTCTTGTCGGCAAGCTTCAGGAATTCCTCGTAGACCTTATCCAACTTTTCCTCACTCAGATTCACTCCATGGGTCTCCAGCCGGTATTTCAGAGCCGCATGTCCACTACGAGCCGTGAGAACGATGGAATTCTCGTCCAGTCCAATGTCCTTGGGGGCTATTATCTCGTAGGTCTGAGCGTTTTTCAGGATGCCGTCCTGGTGTATTCCGGAAGAATGCGAGAAAGCGTTCCTGCCAACTATGGCCTTGTTCGGCTGCACCGGCATATTCATGAGGTTCGACACCATCCTGCTCAACGAATATATTTTCTGGGTGTTGATGTTGGTGTACAGGTCAGTATCCTTGTGGCATTTGAGAATCATCACGATTTCCTCGAGTGCTGTGTTGCCGGCCCTCTCGCCTACTCCGTTGATGGTCACTTCCACTTGCCTTGCCCCATTCCTTATACCTTCGAAAGTGTTGGCAGTGGCCATTCCCAGGTCGTTGTGGCAATGTGTGGAAATCACTGCTTTGTCTATGCCATCCACATGCTCAAAGAGGTATTTTATCTTGGCTCCATATTCATCGGGCAGGCAGTAGCCTGTGGTGTCAGGAATATTCACCACCGTGGCGCCGGCCTTTATCACGGTCTCGACCACCCTGGCAAGATATTCATTGTCGGTTCTTCCAGCATCTTCGGCGTAGAATTCCACGTCCTCGACGTATTTTCTGGCATGTTTCACCGCATGCACCGCTCTTTCGAGTATTTCCTCGCGAGTAGAGTTGAACTTGTACTTGATGTGGAAGTCGGAAGTGCCTATGCCAGTGTGAATTCTCTTATGCTTGGCGTATCTGAGAGCCTCGGCGGCTACGTCTATGTCTTTGTCCACTGCCCTTGTGAGCGCACAGATGGTAGGCCATGTCACTGCCTTGGAGATTTCAATCACCGAGTTGAAATCCCCAGGACTGGAGACCGGGAAGCCGGCCTCGATCACGTCCACGCCAAGGCTCTCCAGCTCTTTGGCAATCTGGATTTTCTCCACCGTGTTAAGCTGGCAGCCAGGCACTTGCTCTCCGTCCCTGAGGGTCGTGTCGAATATCTGTACTCTGTTGTCCATCATTATTTCTTTTCCTGTTTTTCCGGGCGCAGAACCCTTACTTCCGCTCCGGTTCTCCACATCTCGCTATTGCGAAGAGCTTCAAGTTCTTTGTTGAGTCCCTCACGGTAGCCCGGCTTGGAATTGGAATCGATTGAAATCTGAGCCTCATTGCCGCTGGCCACGGACTGATATAGTTTCTCGAAGACTGGCTTAGTGGCGTCGTGGAAAGATCCCATCCAGTCAAGAGCCCCTCTCTGAGCTGTCGTAGAGCAGTTTGCGTACATCCAGTCCATGCCTTTCTCTGCGAATAAAGGCATCAGAGACTGGGTCAGTTCCTCCACTGTCTCGTTGAAAGCCTCTGAAGGTGTATGTCCATGCTCCCTGAGCGTCTCGTACTGAGCCAGAAGTATTCCTTGTATCGCTCCCATCAGTGTTCCGCGTTCTCCGGTAAGGTCTGAATATACTTCCCGCTTGAAATCGGTCTCGAAAAGATAGCCTGAGCCGATGCCTATCCCGAGTGCCAGGGTGCGTTCCAGAGCCTTGCCAGTGGCATCCTGATAAACAGCGTATGACGAATTCACTCCGCGCCCCTCGACGAACAGGCGTCTCAGTGATGTTCCCGATCCTTTTGGGGCCACCATTATGACATCCGCGTCTGCCGGAGGAACTACTCCGGTTCTGTCCTTGTACGTGATTGCGAAGCCATGCGAGAAATAGAGGGCTTTTCCAGGCGTAAGATATTTCTTTACGGTAGGCCACTGCTGAATCTGGGCTGCATCCGAGATCAGGTATTCGATGACCGTTCCTCTCTTGCAGGCTTCCTCGATGCTGAAAAGAGTCTCTCCAGGCACCCATCCATCTTCGACAGCCTTGTCGTAAGACTTGCCCTCTCGCTGGCCGACTATCACATTGAATCCGTTGTCCCTCAGGTTCAGGCCTTGTCCAGGACCTTGGATTCCATAGCCGATGATTGCGATGGTTTCGTCTTTCAAAACTTCACTTGCATGTTCAAGCGTGAATTCTTCGCGAGTTACTACATTTTCTTCAACCCCGCCAAAACTAATTTTTGCCATAATTGATTGATTTATTTGTTTCTATTGTTAAGATAATTCTGCTTTTCTACTGTCCTTTCGTGAATGAAATTCCTGACTTTTCCTTCGGAGAGCTTGTAAATACTCTCGTCTGGCGCTGCAATCAGGTCGCCAGGGTAATAAAAAGCCTTCACAACATTGATCTTGTCTTCCAGGTGCAGCACAGCATTGTGGATGCTCTTTTCCGGGCCGTCGGTAACTATCGTCAAGTAGTGAATGCCAGGAATGTCCGTAGGCAGAGCCAGAAGGCTCCAGATGCTGAGGCCACGTCTTGTGAATATATTCGAGAACTGCGAGAGCAGCCCTATCTGATTTTCGGTGTATATGATGACAGAATACCGTTTGCACTCATTTTCCATATTCGTAAATTTCTTTTCCGTTCAACATGATATTCGTAATCGGCTTGCCCGGAGCCACCATTGGCATGACATTATCCTCCTCTTCCACATGGATGTCCAAAATCGCAGGGGCATCGTCGGAGAGCATCGCTTCCACCGCACCGGCAAGGTCTTCACGCTTCTCGACGATCGCGCAACGTATGCCGTATGCCGAGGCGATTGCTTCGTAATCTGGGTTCTGCATACTGGTCTGCGAATACCTTTTATTGAAGAACAGCTCCTGCCACTGACGCACGTTGCCAAGCCAGTTATTGTTGAGTATGAATATCTTGACTCCTGTCTTTTCTTGCATTATGGTGCCAAGCTCTTCAATGGTCATCTGGATCCCTCCATCGCCGGCGAAGAGGCAGACTGTTTTTTCCGCAGCCCCTATCTTTGCCCCTATCGCTGCCGGCAGGCCGAATCCCATGGTCCCGAGACCTCCTGAGGAAATGAAGCTCCTTCCGCCGGTGAATTTAGAATATCTTGCAGCGATCATCTGGTTCTGGCCCACGTCTGTCACCACTACGGCATCTCCCTTTGTCGCTTCGGCCACTGCATCCACTACTTCTCCCATCTTGATCCAGCCCTCTTTCGGATGAACTTCCGGGTTTATTACTTTTGCTTTCTCTACTTCGAGGCAGTTCTCGAAGCTGGCAATCCATTCCCTATGATTGTGCCTTGCGATTTTGGCAGTCAGTTCTATTATTGCCGCCTTTGCGTCCCCGATGATGCTCACGTCTACCGGGATTATCTTACCGACTTCGCAAGGGTCTATGTCTATGTGGATTATCTTAGCCTGCCTGGCGTATGACTGGACCGTTCCAGTCACTCTGTCGTCGAAGCGCATCCCCACTGCCACCAGCACGTCGCATTCGTTGGTCTTTATGTTCGGGGCTATGTAGCCGTGCATGCCTATCATGCCGGTAAATAGCGGATCGTCTGTCGGCAATGCGCTCAGTCCGAGAAGGGTGGAACCGGCGGGGATATCTCCTTTGTGGAGGAACTCTTTCAGTTCTTTTTCCGCTCCGCTAAGAGTGATTCCCTGACCGAACACCACGAATGGTCTTTCAGCTTCGTTGAGCAGCATTGCAGCCTTGGCTATCGCCTCTTCCGAAGGCTTAGGATAAGGATTATAGCTTCTTATGAATCCGCATTTCTTGAATTCGAAATCTACCATGCTGAGTTGGGCGTCTTTAGTCACGTCCAGCACTACTGGCCCTGGACGGCCGTTCCTTGCTATGTAGAACGCTCTTGAAACTGCCCAGGCCATGTCTTTCGCGTCTCTGACCTGGTAGTTCCACTTCGTTATTGTCCCTGTCATGCCGATGAGGTCTGCCTCTTGGAAAGCATCTGTTCCGAGGGCTGAATTAGACACCTGCCCGGCTATCACTACGATGGGGGTGGAATCCACTTTCGCATCCATTATGCCTGTGATGACGTTCGTCGCTCCCGGGCCGGAGGTGACCAGCACCACTCCTGTTTTTCCAGTCGCCCTGGCATAACCTTGGGCGGCATGAATGGCTCCTTGCTCGTGGCGGACGAGAATGTGGCGAAGCTTATCGGAGTAATCCACCAGCTTGTCATAGATTGGCATTATCTGGCCGCCAGGATAGCCGAATATAGTGTCCGCGCCCTCGTCCACGAGGCATTTCAAAAGCGCCTCTGAACCGTTTATCCTATTATTTTCCATATTTATTATTAATCTTTGATCACCCTCACCGCTCCTTTGTCTGCCGAGCTAACCATTGCTGCATACGCTTTTAGGCTTTTGGAAACCTCCCTGTGGCGCATCGGAGGAGTAAACGCCTTACGCCCTCTCTCCATTTCCAGCCTCCTGCGCTCCGCAAGCTCTTCGTCTGAAAGCTTCACGTTCATGCTTCTGGAAGCGATGTCGATTTCTATTGAGTCTCCGTCTTTAACCAGGCCGATGTTCCCTCCAGCGGCTGCCTCTGGCGAGATATGCCCGATGCTCAAGCCTGAGGTGCCTCCGCTGAAGCGGCCATCGGTAATTAGCGCACACTGTTCCTCTAGGTGAATGGATTTGATGTAAGAAGTAGGGTAGAGCATTTCCTGCATTCCGGGGCCGCCTTTCGGGCCTTCATAGGTGATAACTACCACATCGCCGGCCTGTATCTTGCCGCCCAGGATGCCTTCGCAGGCTGCTTCCTGGGAATCGAAGACCTTCGCCTTCCCTGTGAACTTCCAGATGGATTCATCGACTCCTGCGGTCTTGACCACGCAGCCGTCTTTAGCTATATTCCCGAAAAGCACTGCCAAACCTCCGTCTTTTGAATATGCATGACCGAGATCCCTTATGCAGCCTTCTGCCCTGTCGGCATCGAAGTTTTGGAAATATGTTTCCTGCGAGCCCATGACGGTGCTGAATTTATTGCCTGATGCGCTTGAATATATTGCCTTAGCTTCGTCGGTGCAGTGAGGGTTTATTGCTACGGTTCCGGCAATGTTGAACGGCATTGTGATGCAGTACTTGTCGATTTCTTGGGCGATGGTGAGTCCGTCAACCCGTTTGAGGGAAGCATCCACGAGGCCTCCTTTTGCCAGCTCGTTCATGATTGCCACGATGCCTCCTGCCCTGTTCACGTCCTGCACGTGATATTTTGCCGTATTTGGAGCCACCTTGCAGATGCAAGGCACTTTACGTGACAGTTCGTCGATGTCTTTCATTCGGAAATCAACTTCGCCTTCGTTAGCAATCGCCAGGAGGTGTAGCACTGTGTTCGTCGAACCGCCCATCGCGATGTCCAGCGTCATGGCGTTCAGGAATGCTTGCTTGGTGCAGATGTTCCTCGGCAGGACGCTTTCGTCTCCGTTCTCGTAATATTCGTAAGCGTTTCTGACGATCAGTCGCGCTGCCTTCTTGAAAAGGTCGATTCGGCTCTTGTGGGTCGCCACAACGGTGCCGTTTCCAGGGATCGCCATCCCGATTGCTTCCGTAAGACAGTTCATTGAGTTTGCCGTGAACATCCCGGAACAGCATCCGCAACCAGGACAGGCATTCATCTCGATTTTCCTGCTTTCTTCATCGTTTACGCTGTTGTCCGCCGATACTACCATGGCATCGATTAGGTCCAGTTTCCGGCATCCTTCTTCTGTGTCCATGGCTGTGTTCACTTTGGTGGACGGATAGATCCCGGCTTCCATGGGCCCTCCTGACACAAAGACGGTGGGGATATTCAGCCTCATCGCGGCCATTAGCATTCCTGGGGTTATCTTGTCGCAGTTGCTTATGCAGACCATCGCGTCGGCCTTGTGGGCATTGACCATGTATTCCACGCTGTCTGCGATGATGTCGCGAGAAGGGAGTGAGTAAAGCATGCCGTCGTGTCCCATGGCGATGCCGTCATCTACCGCTATGGTGTTGAATTCTGCCGCATAACAACCTAGTTTCTCGATTTCGGCCTTGACGATCTGGCCTATCTCGTGGAGGTGTGTGTGCCCTGGAACGAATTGGGTGAAGGAATTTACGATGGCTATCACAGGTTTGCCCATCTGTTCGGGCTTCATGCCTGCAGCCACCCACAGGGCTCTTGCCCCTGCCATCCTTCGCCCGTTCATCGTAACGGAGCTTCTAAGCTGATTCTTCATTGTCTATTTGTTTCGTTTCGTTAACTAAAATCATTTTCAGTCCATTTTGCCATCGTCATATTCATGACTCGCCGTCACTCGATTTTGCTAGCCTTTCGATGTGAAAGTACGCCAGACAAAAAAGCCTTCCCATGGGGGCTGGGAAGGCTATGCATGAATAAATATGTAATTAAATCATCTCATACGCTTTCCCTGTCCTTGAATGCTTGGCACTAGGATAGATAGGGAAATGGCGATAATGGATGAATATTGCATAAATATTATTCTTTCAAATCGTAACTGACACAAATGTAGAAAATGAGAATCTCAATTCCAAGAAAATTTTTGTTTAAATCGATTTGCTATTTATCTCCATCTCGCAAGACAGGAGAAATCAACTTCTTTTACCAATTCTTACAGGCACAATCCCGGAAAAACCGCCTAAATTCCTGAAAAATCCCGGAAAAATCTTAAAAACATCTTGAAGAATTCTATAAATCATCTGGATTCTCGCCAACTTTGGCAGTGATAATGCGATGAAAAACAGTACCATTCTGTACCAGGAACTCACAAAAAATCGTAACTCGCACCCGTAAAAGAATATAACGCTATGGAAACCACTTATCCAGTACGCGATAAAATAGAATATATCATCGCATTTATCAATGAATTCGGTCAGCACTTTGGCCTAACCGATTTACAGGCGTACCGTTACCTAAAGACCTATGGGGCCATCGCGAACATCGATAAACACTACGGAGCTCTGCACACGCAGGATTTCCGGGGCAACGTGGAAGATGTGGCTACCTACTGCAGAAGAATGGGAGGACAGTTGATATGATACTCTACCACGGCTCCAACGTCGCAATTGACGAAATAGACCTTTCCAAATTACGCCCTGGGAAGGATTTCGGCAAGGGCTTTTATCTTTCAGCCGACAAGCAGCAGGCCATCGGAACGTCAGTACCGCAGTCAGAGAAAAACGGAAATGTATCTCAAGACAAGCAGACTCAGATACAATACCGTAATCGAAGACGTCATCTGCTCTCAAGAGCGCAACTTTACCAGGGACATGTTGATGCAGCTTGTGGACTGCAGCTTCATAGACAGGGCGGAGAATGTTCTCATTGACGGAAAGACAGGCTGCGGAAAATCCTTCCTCGCCTGCGCCCTTGGCCGTCAGGCTTGCTTTATGGGGCACAGAGTGGAGTACTCCTCAATGAACAAGTTCATCGAGCGCATCGCACTCGCTAAACTTGACGGGAGTATGTTGAAAGTGATCAATCACATCGAACACAATGACCTTGTCATCTTCGATGACTTCGGCTTACAGCCGCTCGACAACAACTCGCGGCTGGCTCTTCTTCAGATCCTGGAGGACTGCTATCAGCGAAAGTCGGTGATTGTGACCTCTCAGCTTCCGGTATCCAAATGGTATGACTATATCAACGAACCGACAATCGCTGACGCGATAATGGACAGACTAAAGGCCAGGGGTGTTCACCGAATCGAACTGAAAGGCGAATCTCTGCGTCGAAAAAACAAAAATAAACTTACCTTTGCAGTACCTCATCGCAACCATTTCTGAGGTGGTACATTTGATAGCGCAACAGGCGGTACATTTGAAACCGCTACAAGAGGTACATTTATCCCGCTATTGGCACCTCTGGGCGAAGACCGCCTGAGAGTGTGCGCAGAATCTTCCAAGCACGGCAGGATGTTCATCTGCTTTGTGGCCCTGATTCTCGCATCATACATCAGGCATATCCGTGACACCAAGCCGGAGCTGGCCAAAGCCTTCCCGTCAATGGCGGCCATTCTCGAGGAGATGCAGACCATCCGTTGCATCGAGCACGACGGTCGTCGAAAGTTCATCACTCCATTTGTTGGAGACCAACTCCTCATCTGCGATGCCTTCGGCTTCGAGGTCCCGGAAGGATGCCGTCCAGCCTACACGGCCCAAAAATCAACCAAGGGAAAGCGCGGACGACCATCTAAGCCGCAGGTCGAGACTTATTAGTACAAATATTTGCAAAACTCAGAATAATAATCTGCTGATAATTACGAGTGCAATAGTCATTTATATCATTTAAAGCGAGCTGATTCAGTTTAGAAATAGAAGAATTGACTTTATTTGTTAATTGATTTATTTGTTGGATTTGATATAGAACGAAAAGTATAAAATAAACCAACTATTATGAATGGAATGCTGAGAATCTGGCCCATGTCCATTCCTATCGACTCCCGAAGACCGATCTCGAAAGGTTCCTGGACTTCCTTGCAGTATTCAATGAAGAATCTGGCAACAAAAATCAGCATGATGCAGAGCCCGAAGATCAGCCCATCCCTGATTCCATGCTTGTACTTGTAGCGATAGGCGAAACAAAGCACAATGAAAGTGATGATATACGCGAAGGCCTCATACAGCTGAGCAGGATGCCTAGGAAGCGCATCAACCCTGTCGAAAACCACGGCCCAACCGACATTTGTCGGAGCCCCGATTATCTCAGAATTGAAGAAATTCCCGATCCTGATAAGTGCCCCTAGCACAGGGGTTGCAAATGCCAGCTTGTCAAGGATGGATAATATAGGAATATGATATTTTCTGTTATAGAGAAGCACTGCCAGTATAACCCCAATCGCCCCTCCATGGCTCGCAAGACCAGCATAGCCAGTGAACTTAACACCGGAAGGGGTAAATGATACAGGAAGAAATATTTCAAGAATATGATGGGAGAAATATTCCCAGTCATA
Organism: Bacteroidales bacterium; assembly: GCA_028724885.1. Classification (GTDB taxonomy): domain Bacteria; phylum Bacteroidota; class Bacteroidia; order Bacteroidales; family UBA932; genus Cryptobacteroides. The sequence continues at coordinate 25,596 of JAQYTJ010000049.1, forward strand.
GAACAGGCAGTGCCCGAGCCTGGCCCCAATCAGAGCACCAAGAAAGACATAGAGGAAAAGAGCTTCCAAATATTTACTTTCAATATTCTCTTTAATGAAGATTTTTTTTACTAATATATACCCAATAAGAAATCCCAATGCCCAGCAGAGACCATAATATCGTAATTCGAAATTTCCTATATGTATTAAGATAGGGTCTATATTCCAATGTATAACAGCCAGCATAGTATATTATAAATTAGGTAGTGTTTCATCGAGTGTGTCCGGAGCCGGCCTCTCGGACTCTTTCGATGTGCAAATATAATCAGTTTTTTGTATTTCGTCTATCTCGGCAACGTCCGAAGCGGAGCGAGCCTTTCAAGCGAGCTCGCGCAGCTTCGGTTCGTAGCAGCCGGAGGTCGTATATTCCGGCTGCGGTGCCGCCTTCTCAGGTGGGAATAGGGTTGTGTCATTATCAATCCTCGGCGCCTGTCTCAGGTATGACTTCTTGTCCATCGCGGTCTTGCCCATAAGCAGGAGCACCGACTCCTCATTAGGCATCGCACCTCGCATTCTGGTG
>JAQYTJ010000050.1 GCA_028724885.1 Bacteroidales bacterium
CGGCGAGGTTGTGGTCGATGTGGTTGCAAAGTATAATCCATGTCCTCGCCCAGAAGGACAAGAGAATTTATGGGCAACGGTATAGTGCCACCGGCTGGCTTGTAATAAAGGACTGCGCCGCCCACCCAGTTTCATAGAACGGGGGTCGGCAATGAGAATATGTGTCCTCGGCTCTTAAAATGAATGTCACCGTTGCCTACGATTGTGAATAATCACAACCTCTCTTCAAGGTTTCACAAAACCTTGTAGACGCTGAAGCAATAAAGAATTGCATACGTATATTCAAACCCTCCGGAAGAAGTGTCTCGCAGAACGCTGTCGAGGCAGGCTGCTCAGAAGCGCGCAGGGAAGGGCATGTCTCGACATCGAGGCCTCTAAAGAGCCACGTTGTCGACCGGCACCCCCTTGCAGAGCCGCCGGAAGGACTTGCTCCGACAGCACTTCGCGAAATTCCACTACGTTCATCCTGTACGACCAACGCCGTCATCGCTAACCCTGTCATCCCGAATGACCCACTACGTCATCCTTAACTATAATCCCTGTCACACTGAACTGTACTCCCCGTCACCCTGAATGCCCCACCCCGTCATCCTGAACTTGTTTCAGGACCTATTACCTTACCACCCCGTCATCCGGAACTTGTTTCAGGACCTATTACCTTACCACCCCGTCATCCGGAGCCGATTCTGTTCCTACGTTTGCAATTGGCGGGCAGGCATGTCTGCAGCAGAAGGCGCTACACAACATACTGGCCTGCCACTCCCCGACTGTATTAAAAGCCTATGCGAAAGTTGAAAAGCCAATACCTCTCTACGAGGTCTGATCCAATTTTTCAGCTCTCAAAGAAAGCGACTTCACTTTTAAGACAATCTACCCAGTTTCTAAAAGCACCACTGGGCAGGCATAGCCTCATTATGCGCCACTGCGATGAATAGTACCCTGCACGCCGATTGCACGGACAAATCCTTCCAGCTCATAATTGTATGTTCGCGCTGCAAAAGCATCCGGACTGTGCCCCATGCATTGGTCGCAGGATGCCGGCCGCGGAAATCGTACTCATTCTCCTCTCACTTAATTTCCGGCTTTTCCTCCCGTCATGCTTCAGGCAATCGCCTACGAATGCCGCTCGGAGGGCCATCCGTTCCAAGGTGATCTCATTCATTCTTTGACACAGGGCTTTGGACTTGAACCGATAGTAGTAGGGGGCAGAACCCATTAAAATAAGCATCTTCCGGAAGTTGTCCTGAGCGGCTGAAAAATGCCGATCAGTCCGAATTTCCAGTCGGATGCATAGTCGCGGTCACGCGACCGGCGGAGGCCGGGTATGCGCGAGGCGCCTAGCCAAGCGAATACCAGAAGGCCGGGAGCCGCAGGGGTTCTCAGGGGGCAGCGCCCCCTAAAATCAGTACCCCCGCACGGATTCGAACCGTGATCGTCGGAACCGGAATCCGAAATTCTATCCATTAGACTACAGGGGCTTAGATTGTTCATTTTGAACACGTTCCTTAATGTTCTTAGAAAGGGACGTTTCCGGAGCCATAATGCTTATGGCATTATCCGATACAAAGGTAACTAAAATATTTTCGTTTATTCCAATAAATAATAGTAATTTTGTTCGATTATCCATAAAAGGATTTCAATAATAAATTTATGAAAAAAGCGTACGTTTTTCCTGGACAAGGCTCACAGTTTCCCGGAATGGCAAAAGATGTCTATGACAAAAATGCCCTTGGCAGGGAACTTCTAGAAAGGGCTAATGAAATCTTAGGTTTCAGAATCACCAATATAATGTTTGATGGCACAGCCGAGGATCTGAAAGCAACCAGAGTCACGCAGCCAGCCATTTTTCTGCACTCCGTCGTTCTGGCGAAGTGTTACGATGGCTTTCAGCCAGACATGGTTGCAGGGCATTCTCTTGGCGAGTTCTCAGCATTGGCAGCAGCTGATGCGATCCGTTTCGAGGATGCCCTGCGACTTGTTTACATAAGGGCTACAGAGATGCAGAAATGCTGTGAGAAAGTGTCTGGAACAATGGCTGCGATAATCTCATTGTCCAATGAGCAAGTAGAAGAGATATGCAAGTCCTGCTCCGGAATAATCATCCCAGCGAATTACAACTGCGACGGACAAGTGGTGATTTCCGGAGAGGAAACCGCTGTAGAGGAGGCTTGCGAGAAGGCCAAGGCAGCAGGAGCAAAGAGAGTCATGCCGCTAGCAGTGAGCGGAGCATTCCACTCCCCCCTCATGGAGCCTGCCAGAGTAGAGCTCGGCAAGGCTATAGAAGCCACGGAAATCGTGGCGCCTAAGTGTCCAATCTATCAGAACGTAACTGCGGAGCCTACTACAGACCCTGCAAAAATAAAGAAGAATCTTCTTGCGCAGCTCACTTCCCCGGTAAAATGGACTCAGAGCGTAAAAGCCATGTTGAACGACGGTGCAAGCTATTTCATGGAAATAGGACCTGGCACTGTTCTTCAGGGGCTAATCAAGAGGATTGGCAAGGACATTGAAGGATTACACGTGGAAGGTCTTTCCTCTCTGTAATGGAATATCTTAACATTAATGAATATTTTATATTCAGAGAATGCCATCCGTGGCCTGAAAAACTCAATGCAAGATATTAATAGTCAACTTTCTAAAACATAATAACGTTAACGATATGGCTAAAGAAAAGAAATTCATCACTTGTGATGGTAACACTGCAGTCGCAAACATCGCATATCTATTCAGCGAGAATGCCTGCATTTACCCAATCACGCCGTCATCACCTATGGCCGAGGACATCGACGAATGGGCTGCACATGGGAAAAAGAATCTTTGGGGCGAGACTGTGTCCGTAACCGAGATGGAAAGCGAAGCAGGCGCAGCTGGAGCCGTTCACGGTTCTCTCCAGGCTGGTGTCCTGACCACCACCTACACAGCATCTCAGGGACTCCTACTAATGATTCCTAACATGTACAAGATCGCAGGCGAAATGCTCCCTGCAGTATTCCATGTTTCAGCTCGTTCGCTAGCATCCCACGCCCTTTCGATCTTCGGAGACCATCAGGACGTAATGGCTTGCCGTCAGACAGGTTTCGCCCTGCTCGCTTCCGGCTCTGTTCAAGAAGCTCAAGATCTTGCTGCAGTGGCTCACCTTTCTGCGATCAAGTCCAGCATCCCATTCCTGCATTTCTTCGACGGATTCCGCACATCTCACGAGATTCAGAAGATAGAGGCTCTTGACGAGGAAGCTCTGAAAGGCATGGTCAGTGAGAAATCCCTGAAGGCTTTCCGCGAGAAGGCATTGAATCCTGATGCCCCTGTCACCCGTGGCACCGCACAGAATGGTGACGTTTACTTCCAAGTTACGGAGTCCAGGAACGCCGCATACGAGGAAATCCCGAACGTGGTCGCTCGCTACATGGGCGAAATCAGCGAACTCACAGGTCGCGAGTATCGTCCGTTCCAGTACTATGGAGCGAAAGATGCCGAGAACATCATAGTCGCAATGGGATCCGTCACAGAAACAATCAAAGAGACAATAGATTATCTCGCTAAGAAGGGGCGCAAATATGGACTGATTATAGTCCACCTTTACAGGCCGTTCTCTATGGCATATTTCATGAAAGTCCTTCCAAAGACTGTCAAGAGGATTGCAGTGCTCGACAGGACTAAGGAGCCAGGTTCTCTCGGAGAGCCTCTCTACCTTGATGTGAAGGCGCTTTTCCAAGGCCAAGAGAATTCTCCTCTGGTGATTGGCGGAAGGTACGGACTTTCCTCAAAGGACACGACTCCGGCCCAGATTGTAGCAGTATTCGACAATCTAGACCGCAAAGAGCCTAAGGCAGACTTCACGATCGGCATCGTAGACGATGTTACGTTCAAGTCTCTGCCAATCAAGAGCGAAGTATCTATAGTTAAGCAAGGCACCACCGAATGCAAATTCTACGGTCTTGGCTCTGACGGCACCGTAGGTGCAAACAAGAACACCATCAAGATCATCGGAAACCATACCGACAAATACTGCCAGGCATATTTCGATTACGATTCCAAGAAATCCGGCGGCTACACATGCTCCCACCTCCGTTTCGGAGACCAGCCTATAAAAGCTCCTTATTTGGTGAGCACACCCGACTTCGTCGCCTGCCACGTTCCATCTTATCTGGCGAAATATGATGTGCTTAGAGGCATAAAAGAGAATGGCACACTGCTTCTCAACAGCCTCTGGGATGAGGAAGAAACTCTTAAGAGAATTCCGGACAATGTAAAGGCCACCATAGGCAAGAAGCATGTGAAACTCTACATCATAAACGCCACCAAGATAGCTCAGGAAATAGGCCTTGGCAACAGAACCAACACCATCCTACAGTCTGCATTCTTCAAAATCACGAATATAATCCCTTACGAGGATGCAGTAAAATACATGAAGGATGCAATCGTAAAGAGCTACGGCAAGAAGGGCGAGAATGTCGTGAATATGAACTATGCCGCTGTTGATAGAGGCGGTGAATATGTTGAAGTGAATGTCCCTGCTGATTGGGCTAAGATCACCGTCAAGTTCGAGAATCCTAACAAGGATCGCCTGGCTCCTGCTTTCGTCAAGAATATCGCCGATGTCGTGAACGCACAGAATGGCGACTCTCTGCCAGTGAGCGCATTCATCGACTACAAAGACGGCACCATGCCTGCCGGTACTTCAGCATTCGAGAAACGAGGCGTTGCCGTAATGGTGCCTACATGGAATCCGGACAACTGCATTCAGTGCAACACGTGCTCCTTCGTCTGCCCACACGCCGCCATCCGCCCGTTCCTGCTTGACGCAGAAGACGTAACTGCCGCTCCAGCCGGACTCAAGAAAGTTCAAGGCAAAGCAGTGCTAAAAGACTATCAATTCGCTATTTCAATTTCAGTTGACGATTGCACGGGGTGCGGCAACTGCGCAGATGCCTGCCCTGCAAAGGAGAAAGCCCTCACTATGGTTTCCGCCCTCGACCAGCAGGATGAGCAGAAAAACTTCGACTGGCTCAACGCCAAGGTAGGTTATAAGGACACAGTGGTGAACAAGATGTCCAACGTTAAGAACTCTCAGTTCTCACAGCCGTTGTTCGAGTTCAGCGGTGCTTGCGCCGGCTGCGGCGAGACTCCTTACATCAAGGCAATTACTCAGCTGTTCGGCGACAGAATGGTTGTGGCTAATGCTACAGGCTGCTCCTCAATATACGGAGCGTCTTTCCCTGCTTCGCCATATTGCCAGAACGCACAGGGACACGGCCCTGCTTGGCAAAACTCCCTGTTCGAGGATAACGCTGAGTTCGGACTCGGCCTCAAAATTGGTTCTGATCGCGCTCGGCAGACAGTCGCCGGCCTGATGAAACAGGCCATTGACTGCGATAAGTGCTCCGATGAACTGAAAGAAATGTTCAGGCAATGGCTGGACAACCAAGACAACGGACCTATGACTAGAGAGCTATCTGACAAGATTGTTCCTCTGCTGAAAGACAGCGAGTGCGAATCCTGCAAGAGGCTTATCGACTACCAGCACTTCCTTCCGGCAAGGAGCCAGTGGATATTTGGTGGTGACGGCTGGGCATACGATATTGGCTACGGCGGCCTCGACCATGTGCTGGCATCAGGAAAGAACGTGAATGTGCTCGTGCTCGACACAGAGGTATATTCAAATACAGGAGGCCAAAGCTCCAAGTCAACTCCTGCCGGTGCCATCGCCAAATTCGCTGCTTCCGGAAAGAAAATTCGTAAGAAAGATCTTGGAATGATGGCCATGAGCTACGGCTACGTTTACGTGGCTCAGATTGCCATGGGAGCCAGTCCTGCACAATGCCTCAACGCCATAAAGGAAGCTGAAGCTTATGACGGTCCTTCACTCATCATCGCTTACTCTCCGTGCATCAACCACGGTCTGAAAGCCGGCATGGGTCTGAGCCAGAAAGAGGAGAAGCTTGCCGTTGAGTGCGGCTACTGGCACCTTTTCAGGTACAATCCTGCCCTAGAGGGAACAGACAAGAATCCGTTCACTCTTGATTCCAAGGAGCCTGACTGGACAAAATTCCAGGACTTCCTGAAGGGCGAAGTGAGATTCTCATCCCTCTTCAAGCTGTTCCCTGACAAAGCTCAGGAACTCCTCAGCCTGACTGAGGAATTCGCTAAAGTACGCTATGGCTCATATGTCCGTCTCGCCGGTAAATAAAGAAGGCATATAAGTTTTTTGAAAAGCGGAGTGGCATAATGCTATTCCGCTTTTTCTTTAAATGCTTCATGCTGACCGATGAATGAATGTCATTAAAAATGCGTAAAAAGTTAAGAAGAGACATTATTTCAATTTAAAAAGCTATATTTGTACTCAGACAGTTTGTCCAGTCTGCCATAGTTTTTACTGTGTCACGATTAAAAAAATGAGCTTCAATATATTCATAAAGCATTTTGGCGCTGCTGCCATTGCATTGGCGGCTATGTCTTTCATGGCAGGCTGCACTAAGGATGATAGGCACAAGGAGGATGAGGACAGCACTTTCGGCCATGTGCTGCTGTTTTATGAATGCGGCAATAATTCTCTCCAGAGCTACATCTATTCTGACATGTACAATGAACTTCCGCAAGGTTTCCTACCGACAAAAGGGAACAAGCATAATGTAGTTCTGGCTTTCAACAAGATTGCGAATTCCAGTTCGAATGCCATGGCATACCTGGTCAGGTACTATTCTTCTGGGAAAAAAGCTGTCCTTGACACCATCAAGACATACGGGGCTGGAACTGTGGTTACGACCCCTGAAGTCATGAGATCTGTGCTGAACTACGTCAAATCGGAATTTCCGGCCACTAGTTATGGGCTCGTATTCTCATCTCATGGCTCTGGCTGGCTCCCGGAAGGTTATTACCACAATCCGTCAAGCTATGAGGCAAAACATGCCTCTAAGAGAAATGCGACAATGGCAGCGGACAGAAGGAAGAGGCTGCCAGTTCCTGAAGGAAACATTGAAGACGAACCTTCGTATATGCTGGTAAGGAGCCTCGGGCAGGACATAACTGCTTCCGGTGCAAGCGAGATGACTGTCGCACAATTTGCATCCGGCATCCCATTCCATCTGGACTACATACTTTTCGACATGTGCTTTACTGCTGGGGCTGAAGTGTGCTATGGACTGAAAGACAAAGCCGATTATATCGGATGCTCACCCGCCGAAGTACTTGGCGATGGAATGTTTGACTATACGAAAATCACAAGCTACCTGGTTCAGAATGCCACTTACGATCTAAAAACGTTGTTTAAAGACTCTTTTGAGAGATACAATTCTAAGCACGGAGATTATCAGTCATCAACGGTAACTCTAGTCAAGACTTCCGAACTTGAAAATCTAGCTTCTGTCTGCAAAAGCCTCTTCGAGAAATATCGCCCAGCTATAAATGAGGCACCTGTCGATAATATACAGAGATATTACCGCCTTGGGCGCCATTATTTCTACGATCTCTATGACGCTTTCGCGAAATGCGGAGCCAGTTCAGAAGACCTCGCAACCCTTGAAAGCGCAATCAATAGAGCCACAGCTTACAAGAATGCTACCCCTAAATTCTTGCCTGGAAACGGTGGCTTTACCATAAATACATATTCCGGATTCTCCATTTATCTATCCGCCGCCGGCACGCCCCTTTTGGACAGGCTATATAAGGAAGAGGCATGGAACAAGGCTGTTGAGATGGTGAAATAAGTATTTGACATATCCACAATATTTTATATCTTTGCAGTCCCAAATTACAAAGCAACCAGTGCTTTTGGTGCAATGGGGTTCCTGCGTGCCAGGAACTGAGTAACACATTTTAAAACAAACGCGATGAAACATTTTGAACTCAGCGGAACTATCCGCGAAGTGGGCAACAAGGCCGTCATCAAGGCCTTCCGTAGGCAAGGACTCGTACCTTGCAACCTCTATGGACTCGGGCTTAAGAACGTATTATTCACAGTAAGCGACAGGGATCTTCAAGGTCTGCTCTGCACTCCGGAGTCTTTCATAGTAGATCTGAATCTTTCAGACGGAAAGAAATATCTCGCTATCATTCACGAGCTTCAGTTCCACCCGGTAAAGGATAACTGCCTGCACGTGGACTTCCTTGCGGTTAACGACAAGAAGCCTATCGCCATAAACGTTCCACTTATCTTCCAAGGCCATCCAATAGGCGTCCAGAAAGGTGGTAAGTTTTTCAAGCTAGCTCGCGAACTTCGCATCAGCGCTCTAATGGAAGATCTTCCTGATAATCTTGTCATAGACATCAATAAGCTGGACATAGAGAAGAAGCTGACTGCTGGCGACCTTTCTTATGACAAGGTAACCATCCTGGCTTCTAAGAACACGATTCTCTGCCAGATTAAATCTTCTCGTCAAATGGCCGCTGATGCTGCTAAAGCCGAAGCTGCTGAAGAGGCGGCAGAAGGAGCCAATGCTCCTGCAGCCGAAGCTGCTGAAAGCGCTGCTCCTGCTGATGGCGATAACGCAGACAAGAAAGAATAAACTTGAACATGGGATATCTGGTAGTCGGATTAGGCAATATCGGAGCAGAATACGCTTCTACCAGGCACAACATGGGATTTATGGCATTGGATGCATTCGCAAATGCATCCAATGCTGTTTTTTCTACAAAGAGGTATGGAGATATAGCCGAAACTTCCTTCAAGGGAAGGAAAATAACTCTCCTAAAGCCATCTACTTACATGAACCTCAGCGGCCATGCTGTTCGATACTGGATGAACTGCATGGCGCTTCAGCTTGAAAACTTAATAGTAGTCTGCGATGACCTGAATCTGCCTTTTGGAACAATCCGAATGCGGAAAAGTGGTTCTGATGGTGGCCATAACGGGCTAAAAAACATAGAGGAATGCCTTGGGACGTCTGAATATGCCAGGATTAGGATTGGGATTGGCGACAATTTCAAACATGGTGAGCAGGTAGACTTCGTGCTAGGAACTTTATCTGAAGAAGAGCAATCCCAGATGCCCCAGATATGCTCAAAAATCACGGAAGGGATTCGGAATTTCACTACTATCGGGCCAGATAGGGCGATGAATTTACTCAACGCACGCATAAAAAACGTTTAAACTGTTTGATTATTCTTTTTTTTTCTCTATCTTGCACAGTGGTTAAAGGCATATAAGTAGTATTAAATATCTGATACCAAAGAAAATACATTACTTTTATCAATAACCCTTTAATTTTTTTTGTAGAAATGAAAAAGCTTGTAGCAAGAATCAAAGAAGAAATCGATTCATTCGTAGTTAATGCTGATGCTCAGTTAGAGAAAGGCAACAAAGCCGCTGGTGCTCGCGCACGTAAAGCCGCTCTTGCTCTTATGAAAGACCTCAAGGACTTTAGGAAAGAGTCTGTTGCAGCAGCTAAGAAAGCAGCTCCAAAGAAGAAATAATTTCTTTAAGATTTTACGACGGCACCTTTCTCGGTGCCGTTTTTTGTTTTACTCTTTCAGAAGACCATCGAAGCAGGAATGGACGTAACTGAATGGGAATACTGAAAAGAGAGCGTTCATGTGGGATTTAATCTTGTCATTGCAGAGGTTGCCAAGCGATCCTTCGTGTATATGATGCAAGCTAGAGGCAGTTACAGTGACGCTTGAAGAAGCATCACCAAACTTGAATGTGCCCTCCTGGATTGACGCAGCGACTTGGCGGTAGGCATCACGGAAAGGCACACCCCTAAACACACAATGATTGACTTCCTCCACGCTGAAGCAAAGCTTGTAGCGAGGGTCAGACATGATATTCTTATTTATCACCATGCCTTTAATGGCATATTCAACGATGTCCAAGCAATCATCCAATTCTTTAAAAATCGGGAAATATATTTCCTTGAGCAGCTGGAAATCGCGGAAATAGCCGCTTGGCAGATTCCCTGTCACGCTTCTTATCTCACCTGGCACGGCTATAATCTTGTTGCAGTGAGCTCTTACTAGCTCAAACACGTCTGGGTTCTTCTTGTGAGGCATGATGCTAGAACCAGTGGTGAGGGCATCAGGGAGATTTATGAAGCCGAAATTCTGACTTGAATAGAGACAGCAGTCATAGGCCAACTTTCCAATTGTCTCGGCTACCGATGAATATGCTCCTGCAACGGCACGTTCCATCCTGCCCCTAGTCATTTGTGAATATACCGAATTCCAGTCCAGGTCTGCGAAACCCAGAAGCTTCGTGGTCATTGTTCTGTCCAATGGAGCGGAAGAGCCGTAACCAGCAGCGGAGCCTAGCGGGTTACGGTCCGCGATATCCCATGCGGCCTTCAGCATCACCATATCGTCCGTTAGGCTCTCGGCGTAGGCTCCGAACCAGAGTCCGAAAGAGGAAGGCATCGCTACTTGTAGATGAGTGTAGCCTGGCATAAGTACGTCTTTAAACCTCTCGCTGGCTTCCTGAAGAGTCTCGAACAACGATTTCACCTTAAAGGCTGTCTTCTCTATCTCCGCACGAGTGAAAAGTTTCAGGTCTACCAGCACCTGATCATTGCGCGAGCGGCCTGTGTGGACTTTTTTGCCTATATCGCCAAGTTTACGGGTGAGATTCAGCTCTACCTGTGAATGTACGTCCTCAACGTCAGGTTCGATCAAGAATCTGCCTTCGACAGCCGCCGAATACATATTCCTAAGTTCCGGCAGAAGCTTCGCCAGATCCTCGCCTGACAGAAGACCTACCTTAGCAAGCATTTTTGTGTGCGCCATGGTTCCAAGAATATCATACGGCGCAAGCAGTAAATCCAGCTTGCGGTCATTGCCGACAGTGAAAGAGTCTATTCTAGCATCCTCATCGAAGCCTTTATCCCAAAGCTTATCCATATTTTCAAATTTCTAGTCCGTCTAATAATCTATAATATGTCTCCACTGCATCACGGATTTCGCTTATATGAATATATTCATTCGCAATATGCGAACGTGCTGAGTCCCCAGGACCGATTTTCAAGGTCGGGAACGATGCAAGGGCCTGATTGCTGGTAGTTGGAGAACCAAATGGCTTCAGGCCAACTTCGAGACCGCGTTTTACGACAGGATGCGTCATAGGAATATTCGAGCTTCCGATTCTGGTTGACCTTTCTTTCACATCGCACCGAACCGAGGCTTTTATTAGTTTCAGAAGATCGGGATTTGAATATAATCCGTTCGACCTGACATCCACCACGAAATCGCACCTGTCGGGAATCACATTGTGCTGAGTTCCTGCAGTAATCTGAGTCACCGTCATCTTGACCGGCCCGAGATATTCGGAAACATTTGGAAATACGTGGGTTCTGAACCATTCGATTGATGAAATTGCCTCGTAGATTGCATTCTTGCCTTCATTTCTTGCCGCATGGCCGCTCACCCCATGCGCAGTGCAATCCAGAACCATAAGCCCTTTCTCAGCGACTGCCATATTCATGGCTGTCGGCTCTCCAATTATTCCGAAGTCGATTTTCCCAGCTCTCTGAAGAAAGAGGTCAAAACCACATTTACCACACACTTCTTCCTCTGCCGTAGCAGAAAAGACAAGCCTGTACGGCTGCGGCTTTGATAATAATAATGAATATGTTTCCATGAGAGCTGCCAACGAGCCACCATCGTCATTGCTTCCAAGCCCATAAAGGACATCTCCTTCAAGGACAGGCTCAAATGGGTTGCGGGTGTATCCTAGAGAAGGCTTCACCGTATCTATATGGGCATTCAGCAATATGGTAGGGCGCTCATCTTGAGGGTTGGACTCCACCCAAAGATTGTTCCCTGTCCTATGAATATCCGCAAATCCATTCTCTCTCATCCAAGCCTCCAGAAAATTAGCCGCAGCCCCCTCCTCCCTACTGAAAGAAGGAATCCGGATCAAATCCATTAGTAAACCTACCGTATCCATTCTAATCTTCAGTCTCGGCGTTTTGAACTATTGCCGTGCCTCCATCAATGGAGGAAGAGGATGTAATCACGACTTTCTTCACCCCTGCCGAAATCGCCTCAAAAGCATTCTGCAGTTTCGGAATCATGCCCTCTGTGATAACGCCTTTGTCCACTAGAGGATCGAACTGCGCCGGAGTAATCGATGACAGAACCGAAGACGAATCATTCATATCCGAAAGCACGCCTGGCATAGAAGAACAGTAGGTTAGGGTAACATCGAAATCCTTAGACAGAGCCTGGGCCACAGACGAAGCAATAGTGTCTGCATTCGTATTCAGCATCGTTCCCTCCTTATCATGGGTCAGCGGGGCCAGCACCGGCACGGCATCGGATTTGAGCAATGAAGCCAAAGCCTTGACATTCACATACTTCACATCGCCGACATACCCGAAATTCACGATTTCAGCAGGACGCTTAACGCTCATAATAATATTCATGTCGGCTCCGGTAAGCCCAATCGCATTGACGCCCAAAGCCTGAAGTCTCGCCACTATATTCTTATTGACAAGTCCCCCATAGACCATTGTCACCACTTTCAGCATTTCGCCATTCGTCACACGACGTCCGTTTATAATCTTAGACTCGATTCCCAGCTTCTCAGCCACCGCATTAGCAATCTTGCCACCGCCATGCACCAGAATTTTCAATCCCTTCAAAGCGGCAAATGACATTAGGAGGCCGCTCAGCGAGCTTTCTGCCTCGACTATCGCTCCACCTACCTTAATAATATTGAGTTTCTCTTTCATATTCCTATAGACTTTCAAGCATTCTTTTCATCACTACTTGAGCAGAGACCACCCTATTCGCAGCCTCCGGGATAACAAGGCTCTGCGGAGAATCGATCACCTCGTCAGCCACTATCATATTCCTACGCACTGGAAGGCAATGCATGAAGAATGCATTGCTCGTAACCGCCATCTGCTTTGCTCCCACCGTCCAGCTGCGATCAATGTTTAGCACTTGGCCGTAACGCGACACCGATGACCAGTTCTTTGCATACACGAAATCAGCTCCTTCTAGGGCCTTAATCTGGTCATGCTCGACTTTAGCATGTCCGACGAATCGCGAGTCAAGCTCGTAGCCTTCTGGGTGAGTAATCACGAAATCTACATCGGCAGCATTCATCCACTCAGCGAAAGAGTTCGGCACGGCCTGCGGAAGAGCTTTCGGATGCGGCGCCCAAGTCATGACTACTTTGGGACGTTTCGTCTTTTTATGCTCTCCAATTGTCAGCAGGTCTGCGAAAGCCTGGCAAGGATGCACCGTGCCGGATTCCAGACTTATGACGGGCCTTCCTGAATATTCAATAAACTGATTCAGAATGGTTTCGTTATAATCGAAATCTTTATCCTTCAAGCCGGCGAAAGAGCGAACCCCTATGATATCGCAGTAACTCCCGATTACGGGTATAGCCTCCCTAAGATGCTCCGACTTGTCGCCGTCCATCACAACTCCCATATGGGTCTCAAGTTTCCAGCTGTCGCCATCAATATTCAGCACAATCGGGTTCATCCCAAGGTTGAGCGCCGCCTTCTGGCTGCTAAGGCGAGTGCGAAGGCTGTTATTAAAGAATATGAGGATAATGGTCTTGTTCTTCCCTAGGTTCTGCCAGGCGAAAGGGGTTGCCTTCACCTGCTTTGCCTCTTCCAGAGCCTTTCCAATGTCGCCGATGTCGCTTACATGGAGAAACTGTTTCATAATAATTCTTTCAATGCATTAATGAATATGTCGGTGTCGGCTTTCGTCAGCACGAGTGGGGCAAGGAGGCGCAACATATTATTGACGGCAACACCAGTGAATATGTGCTTTTCATAAAGCAGGGCTTTCCTGATGTCGGCGATAGGACAATTGAACTCTATGCCGACCATCATCCCTCTGCCACGCACATCCTTGATCTTTTGAGAATCCGGAATATTTTCAAGAATATAGTCCCCAACGGCTTTGGCATTCGCCATCAGGTTTTCTCCCTTAATTATTTCGGCAACGGCAATCGCACCTGCCATGGCAATGTAATTGCCTCCGAATGTGGTTCCAAGCATGCCTTTCGTAGCCTTGAACTCAGGAGAAATCAGCACTCCTCCGATCGGGATGCCGTTCGCAAGACCTTTGGCCATCGTAATCAGGTCTGGAGTGATTCCGGCCCACTGATGAGCGAAATACTTTCCGGTCCTTCCGCAGCCGCTCTGAACCTCATCCAGAATTAAAACTACTCCGTGCTTATTTGTGAGCGCTCGAAGATCCCTCAAGAATTGATCGTTCGGCATCTTGATGCCGCCTACGCCTTGGATGCCCTCAATGATGACCGCCGCCACATCGCCTGTCGAGAGTTCGCGCTCGACGGCCTCGGCATCATTCAAATCCACGAAAGTGACATTGTGATGCGAGTTGAAAGGGGCAACGATTTTCGGGTTGTCGGTCACGGCAACAGCTCCTGAAGTCCTGCCGTGAAAGGCACCATGGAATGCCACGACCCTGTCCTTCCCTGTATGGAACGAAGCTAGTTTCAAGGCATTCTCATTGGCTTCAGCGCCAGAGTTCACAAGAAACAGAAAATAGTCGTTCAGTCCGGAAAGCTCGCAGAGTTTCTCTGCTAATTCTTTCTGGAGTGGATTCTGAACGCTATTGGAATAGAATCCGATTTTGTCCAGCTGCGCTTTAACCGCAGCCACATATTCCGGATGGCAGTGTCCCACGGAAATCACCGCATGGCCGCCATAAAAGTCAAGATATTCCTGCCCGTTGTCGTCCCATATCCTCGTTCCTTTCGCCCGCACTGGGACGATGTCGAATAAACTATATACATCAAATAAATGATTCATATTCTTAAAATCTTGTTGATTTTAGGTGCAGGGCTGTATCTTCTGGGAGGTCGAAGATGAGGTTCATGTTCTCGACTGCCTGCCCAGAGGCTCCTTTCACCAAATTATCCAAAGCACTGATAACGTGCAGCTTGCCCCCATGTTTCCGAACATTCAGGAAACATTTGTTCGTGTTCAAGACCATCTTCATGTCTGGGTTGTCCCCGATCACGAAAACAAATGGCTCTCTTTCATAATATTCCTCATAAAGAGCCACTGCAGCCGCCTCGCTCAAATAACAGTCAAAATAGGCTGAGACAAGTATTCCGCGAGAAAAGTCGCCCCTCACCGGCACGAAATTCAGCTCCCTACACCAATTCGGCTCAAATGTGCACAATGTCTGGCAAATCTCACCCAGATGCGGATGAGAGAACGCCTTGTAGACAGAGAGATTGTTCGCCCTCCAGCTGAAATGCGTGAACTCCGACGGAGACTGACCAGCTCCCGTAGAGCCGGTTATCCCCGTCACGTGTACTTCCGGCAATATTCCAGCCTTTGCTGCTGGAAGCAGAGCCAGCTGAATAGCTGTTGCGAAACAGCCAGGGTTCGCAATATGCTTGGCCTCCCTGATCTTAGATCTGAATGCTTCAGGAAGACCGTACACGAAATCTTCTGCGTCTGCAGCAAGGCGGAAATCGTTGCTTAAATCAATTATAGCCCCATCGTATCCACGCAGCCCATGTACGAAATCTTTCGATTTCCCATGGCCAGAGCAAATGAATATGACATCAGCTCCATTCACCGAAGCATCGGCACAGAATTTCAAATTCGTTTCCCCAAGCAAATCATGATGCGTCCTCCACACAGGTTCTCCGGCATGGCTCTCGCTTTGAGCAAAGAGTATCTGCACCTTGGGATGATTCACAAGAATTCTCATAAGCTCGCCAGCCGTGTAGCCTGCCGCTCCGATGATTCCGACATTAATATTTTTACCACTCAGCATTAAAGCCCTTTTTCAATATTCTCGGATTCATCCTCGTGTGCCATATAATAAACCTTCAGAGGAGTAGACATTATCTTGATGAAGCCTTTCGCATCCTCCCCTGTCCAGCCTTTCTGAGTTTCCCCATATTCACCCAGCTTCGTCGAAACCAAATCATTGGGAGAATCAACCCCTACAGTATGGAAGCAATACGGCCTGAGCTCCATCGTGACCTTCCCAGTCACATTCCTCTGGCTGCTAGTGAGCATCGCCTCGATGTCCCTCATCACGGGCTCCAGATATTGGCTCTCGTGGAGGAACATGCCATACCAGTTCGAAACCTGGTCTTTCCAATACTGCTGCCATTTGCTGAGAGTAAACTTTTCCAGGAATTTGTGTGCGGCGATAATGAGCATTGGCGCAGCTGCCTCGAAGCCCACGCGGCCTTTAATGCCAATAATTGTGTCGCCCACGTGCATGTCGCGACCAATTCCGTATGGAGCGGCTATGGATTCAATCTCCTGAATAGCCCTAACCTTGTCGGCAAACGCCTTTCCATTGACGGACGATATTTCGCCTTTCTCGAAGCCTATTTCAATGATATCAGAGCCTGTTTTCGTGGCTTGCTTCAGATAGGCGCTTTCCGGCAGCCCCTGCTTTGAGTCGAGTATTTCCCCTCCGCAAATCGACGTACCCCAGAGGCCGACATTATAGGAATATTTCAGTTTGGCGAAATCGGCCTTGAAACCATGCTCATTGAGATAATCCACCTCTAATTTACGGGTAAGCCCCATGTCGCGAGTAAGCGTTATGATCTCCATGGCAGGAGCCATCACTTGAAACGTCATGTCGAAACGCACCTGATCATTTCCTGCCCCTGTAGATCCATGAGCGATGGCATCAGCCCCAATCTGTTTCGCATATCGTGCGACGGCTATGGCCTGGAATATTCTTTCAGAAGACACAGAAATAGGATAAGTGCCATTTCTGAGTACATTCCCGAATATCATATATTTCAAGCTTTTGGAATAATATTCATTCATCACATCCAAGGTGACATACTCCTTAGCCCCTAGCTCGTAAGCCCTTTCCTCGTTGGCTTTCAATTGCTCTGTGCTGAAACCGCCTGTATTGGCACAAGCCGCATAGACCTCATATCCCTTTTCCTTCATCAAGTACATCACCGTGAAAGATGTATCCAGACCGCCGCTATAAGCGACTACAACCTTCTTTTTAGTCATACTGCCATTAGTTAAGTTTTAATATTCATTATTCAGATGCAGCTTTCTCTGCATCAATTTGTTTTATCCGATCAAGCACTTTCTGAGGAATTTTCGCAGGCAGATGCTCCTCTGGATCGAAAAGCATTCCAGTACAAATGCAGTATTTTCGCTCCGTGCGTCGTAGCACATCCACATTCACGCAACCTTCGCAACCTTTCCAAAATGCCTCATCGTGAGTAAGTTCTGCGAACGTGACAGGCTTGTACCCAAGTGCTGTATTCATTGTCATCACTGCAGCGCCGCTAGTAAGAGAGAAAATTTTCGCATGCGGCCAGCGAGTCCTTGCAAGCGAAAATGTCAAGCTCTTGATCTTCTTCGCTACGCCAGAGCCTCTGAAATCATGGTGGACAATCAGTCCGGAAGTGGTCACATAGTGCTTTCCCTCCCATGTCTCAATGTAGCTAAAACCAGCGAACCGCTCCCCATGCAGAGCAATTACAGCTTTTACCTCTCGAATCTTCTTGGCAACGTATTCAGGCTTCCTGCGAGCTATCCCAGTACCCCTTACCTTCGCTGCATCCTCAATGGCCGCAAGAATTTCATCAACGTATTTGACATGCTCTTCCGATGCTACTTCAACCGTGAATTCACTTATATCCATGTTAATTCGTTATTATATACTTATTCAGACCTTCAAACATTTTCTCCAATTCACCAATTACTTCCTCACGAGCATTTCCCTCACGTGCGATGATAAGGACAGCGTCATCTCCGGCAATTGTACCAATTATCGACTTAAAAGCAGCGCCATCGATAATTGAAGCTATCATATTGGCGTGACCCGGAAGAGTCTTCATGATGGCCAGAGAGCCAGAAAACTCGAGGCTGACTATGCTGGAAGTCAGCACTGACGTGCCGCTCAGAATATTATCGGCATATTCATTTTCTGGCAGGCGATAAATCGTGCCATTCTCATCATGAACCTTTGAGATGTGAAGCTCTGTAATATCACGAGACAGGGTAGCTTGCGCGGCATACATTCCTTGCTTTTTCAGTAAGCTCGCAAGTTCGTCTTGATTGCTGACTCTATTGCTCTTTACTAGATTCTTGATAGCTAGATGCCTTTCTTTTTTTACCTTCATGTTATATGAATATTTATTCTTTTATTATGCAAATATATGGACAAATATCCAATAAATATTCAAATAATCCAAAAATCACGCATATTTTTTGCCGAATGATTTAGTCGGCAAAATATTCATTTATTCTCAATAGTAGGAATCGGACTTTACTCGATTCTAGTGATTTTGGCTCCCAAAGCGTTAAGCCTCTCGTCTATCTTGGAATATCCCCTGTCTATCTGCTCTATATGGTCGATGCAACTGATTCCATCGGCGCTCATGGCAGCTATCAGCATTGCGACTCCTGCCCTAATGTCAGGAGAGGTCATATTCTTGGCTCTCAGGCAGAGACGCCGATCCAAACCTATGACAACAGCTCTGTGAGGATCGCATAGGATAATCTGAGCACCCATGTCAATAAGATTGTCCACGAAGAACAGCCGGCTCTCGAACATCTTCTGATGGATTAGCACGCTGCCTTTCGCCTGAGTGGCGACGACCAGAAGTACGCTGAGAAGGTCAGGGGTCAGTCCTGGCCATATAGCGTCTGCAATAGTCAGAATGGATCCATCCATGAACGTATCAATCTCGTAATGCTCTTGACGGGGGATGTACATGTCATCGCCTCTTTTCTCGATACTTATGCCCAACCTGTGGAAACTGGCTGGAATAATTCCAAGATTCTCCCATGAGACATTCTTTATTGTCAGCTCGCTATTTGTCATGGCTGCGAAGCCTATGAAACTGCCGACTTCTATCATGTCTGGCAGAATTCTGAGAGAGGTTCCTTGCAAGGTTCGAACTCCTTCAATAGTGAGAAGGTTAGATGCAATGCCGCTGATTCTAGCGCCCATTGAATTCAGCATTTTGCAAAGCTGCTGGACATATGGCTCGCAGGCAGCATTATAAATTGTGGTAGTTCCTTCGGCAGTGACAGCCGCCATTATTATGTTAGCTGTGCCTGTAAGCGAAGCCTCGTCCAAAAGCATATATGCCCCTTTCATTTTGTCCGCCTTGAATAGGTAAGCCTTACGCTCGGGGTCATATTCATAAACAGCGCCCAGGTTTGCTATTCCCATGAAATGAGTGTCAAGTCTTCGACGACCTATCTTGTCGCCTCCAGGCATCGCAAAATAAGCCCATCCCAGCCTGCTCAAAAGAGGCCCGACTAACATCACAGACCCTCTTAGGGCAGCGCAGCTTTGAAGAAAATCGTCGCTCCGCAGGAAATCCTCGTCCAAATGAGCAGCCTTGAACTTGTATTTTGCAGGTCCGAGCTTTGTAACCTCGGCTCCCATCTGAATTAGCAGTTTTACTAAATTATTGACATCTAGTATGTCAGGGACATTATCTATTGTTACTTCCTCGGTCGTTAAAATTGTCGCGCAAATAACCTGCAGCGCTTCATTCTTAGCACCCTGAGGCTCTATGTTTCCATGTAACCTGCGTAAGCCTTCAACTATGAACTTTGACATATTCTTAGATATAATTTACCTCAGGATTTATCTCAATCCCGAATTTATCCTTGACAGAAGATTGGATGCTAGATGCTAACGTGATTATGTCATCAGCGGTAGCGTTTCCTTTGTTAACAATTATTAATGGCTGCTTTTCATATACAGCTGCTCCTCCGCAAGACTTTCCTTTCCAACCACACTGCTCAATAAGATATGCAGCTGGAATTTTTACGCCATTCTCCAATTTATAATGCGGAATGTCAGGATATTCTTCTTGAAGTTGCTTGAATTTATCGTACGAGACAACTGGATTCATAAAAAAGCTGCCAGCGCTGCCAAGTTCAGATGGTTCTGGAAGCTTGGATTTTCTAATCTCTATTACTTTACTTCGCACTTCTTCCGCGGATGGGACATGCCCTATTTCCTTTAATTCTTTTAGCTGT
Organism: Bacteroidales bacterium; assembly: GCA_028724885.1. Taxonomy (GTDB): domain Bacteria; phylum Bacteroidota; class Bacteroidia; order Bacteroidales; family UBA932; genus Cryptobacteroides. The sequence continues at coordinate 19,935 of JAQYTJ010000050.1, forward strand.
CCATACTCTAAATTCACCTTTCGCTCTTTCGAGAGTCTGAAAACTACAGAAACCAGAAGGAAACTGCCAGGAAGAAGCTTTTTGAATATACTATCGCGATAGGCATAAGCACACTCGCGATTAGAATAAGTACGGAACGTCCCCGATGCCAGATCCAATACTTCCACGCTTTGAATAACGCCGGATGCTTCTCCACCATAAGCTCCAATATTCTGAATCGCAGCAGATCCGACTTCCCCTGGAATATAAGAAAGGTTTTCTATGCCATAATATTCATGACCGGCAGCGAAAGCACAAAAATCATCCCACAGAACGCCTGCGCCAACCCGGATATCAACTGAATGAGAGCTAGAGTCTAATTCATGAATATATTGTATTTCAGAATGCAGTATGCTCCCATTGAAATCCTTCGTGAAAAGAAGGTTGCTCCCTTTGCCTATATGTAGCCTAGGCCCTGGCAGTGACTTCAATTTAACGATCACATCAGGGAGATCATCCTCAGAGTCATAACTTAAGAAGAAGGAAGACTTAACATCTAGCCCAAAAGTATTAAAATGCTTTAATGAATAATTATCGTAAACACTGATCATCTTCAATAAAATCTCATTCAAATATAATACAATAAGGTTGTACGACAAAAGCATTGAGAGCTATCGGGCAAAAAAAAGAGGCCCGGGCAGGTCGAATAACCTGTCCGGGCCTCCGAAGCGCGGCGGCTGCCTACTCTCCCAGCTGGTGTGCAAGTACCATCGGCGATGACGGGCTTAACTTCTCTGTTCGGGATGGATAGAGGTGGGTCCC
>JAQYTJ010000051.1 GCA_028724885.1 Bacteroidales bacterium
CATGCCTTTTGCCATGCCTTCTCTAAGCCCTTTCTCGAGGCCTTCCTTAACGCCTTTCTCGACCTGTTCGCCGACATACTCGTCTATGTCCCATTGAGTAAGCATATCCTTCTCGTATTTAATTACTTCATGTGGGGCGAATTTAGCAATTTCCGCCTTCTCAAACAACAGCTCGAAGAACTTCCCCTGAAGATATTCCGGCCTGTTCCGGAAGGTCCTCATGTTGTGAAGCGCGAAGCAAAGCTTGTCCAGGGCCGTCGCCCTCGGGTCAGCCGGATCTTGGTATTTCGGAAGCTCCAGGGTGATGAATTTCAGCCTGTCCGTGAAAGGACGCCCGCCGTCAACGTCCAGCAAGGCATACTCATGCCGGATGGCGTCGGATCCGGCATTGTCGTCGTAGTCCATTAGCGCTATGACGTAAGACTGCGGGAAGGAATAGTCCCACTTATCGCGCCCGCGGTTCATCAGCCCTATGCCGAACTGCTCCTGAACGATGTACGTCGAATAAGCGAGGAGCCTGTCATGGAAGTTCCTGACCTTGAGCGCCTGCATCTCTACGGCGAACCGCGTGCCTGTCGCCTCGTCGTAGCACTCCACGTCCACGCGGATGCCGCGCCCTCCAGGAAGTTCATTCTGGTGCTCCTGGGGAGCGTATTTGATGGAAGAGATATTCCTCTCCGGGATCAGCTCACGGAGAAGGAAGATCATCAGGTCGGGGAATCGCTCATCGCCGAAGAGTTTCTTGAACACGGTGTCGGTGATGATGTCGGCGTATTTCTGGAGGAGGACCATCTCATGGACCTGCCGCCCGCGGAACGAGTCCGGATAGCTAAGCTTTGTCATAATTAAGTTTTTTCGGCAAGATAGGACAAGGAAACGTGAATATCTTCAGCAAAAAGAAATTCCGTGCATTAAAACAGAAATTATTTTTCTTTATGCCACGTAAAAAAAATTCAGATCATCAAAAATTTTATGCGCATCACGTGGAGGAAACGTTCAGACAGTATTTTAGCAATATTCAGGTTGTAGAAGACCCATGCCTCGCATTCGAGACTTCATCGGAGACAGGGCTTAGCCCAGGCAGGCAATATGACATATTCGTAAAGATTGAGGAGTTGATCCACCCAAAAGTCAGCGTATCGTGAGTGTGCGGCCTTCGGTTGCACATTCGCTCCCGAGTGAGCTGCAAAGCAGCAAGGGACTGCGGATCGATTGTGTGGCGGCGGTGAGCTGCAAAGCGGCAGAGAGGCGGAGAGCTTTGGAGCGGCTGAGCTGCAATGGGCTTTCGCCATATGATGCCCGTCGTGGGAGCTCTACATGTCGATGGTGAATAGGAACTCGGTGCTGAAGTGTTCGAGGTGGAGCATATCTGAGACTATGCCGTGTGGGTCATCCCAGGTGTTGTAGCTGAGTCGTATTCCTATGGAGCTTTCGAATGGGAGCCAGATGAAGTTGGAGAGACGGAGGGTAAGATCTGCGCCGAATGAGCAGAATTTCAGGTTGCTGGTTCCGGTGGTCGTGAAAGCTGCGTTGGCTGGGATGCCAGACGATGAGCCTGACGGGATGCCAGTGGAAGTGCCTGTGGCGCTACTGGATGGGATGAGGGCAAACTCAGAGGGGAGGCTGGTGCGAAGGTTGACCAATGCTATGTCAGCGAATGGGACGAGTTCGATGCGTTTGACGTAGAACAGCGGCGATAGCAGAGAACTCCTGAATGGGAATGCTATCGGCATGGCATAATTCACGGAAAACCGATACTGATTCTTGCCGTAGCTTTCCATGAAATTCTTAAGGCTGCCGATGTTATTGAATCCTCTTGGGTATATGTCTATGGCATTGTTGCCGAAGCACCATTCCGTGTCGGAGAACTGGTGCTGCCACGCTGCGGTCAGCCTAAATCCATGTGTGCTCAGAAGGCCTGGGAGGTAGCCGTATGAATATAAATATCCTGTGTTCGTGAATGAGTTCTGGTGCTGCGGCAGGAATTTGTAGCCAGCCTCGATGCCAATGCCTAAGCGTGGATAGATGCAGGAAGGGGCCGTTGGCTGAAGGATGTAACCTCTCAGGGATGGGGTGAGGGTCTGGAGAATGTGGCTGTCACCGATGTCTAATGTGTTTATTTTCTTGTATTTAGTTTGCTGGCCCGTTTGCTCTATGATTTGGAACACATCCACGTCGTCGTCATATTCATTATTCTCGATGTCGTATTTTAGTTGAGGGATGATGCCTCTCGTCCAGCCGCCAGAAGAAAAATTCAGTGGCAGGTAGGCCATGACTTTCGCTTTCCAGTATTTCTTGTCGGAAAAATTTGCGAATGTCCTTAACGAAGTGCTGTTATCTTTATGGATGAATCTCGCTCTCCTCATTTCCAGCTTATCGTGGTCGCCATAGTCTGCGCTTACTTCGATGACCGGCGGAAGGCCTTTGTAGACGTAGTTCAGGTGAAGTGAATGAACGGACTTGTTAAAATAAGGGTCTGAGTGGTAGGAATATCCTAGCGAACCCCAGCCTGTGCCGAGGAGGTTCTGGAAGAGAACGGTTGCTCCGAGGGAGGCTGTCTCGTAATAGTCGTCGCCGCTTAGGTCGCTGGTGCTGTTATAGTTGAAGTAAATAGGGGCCCATGAATGAATATGTGGAAGGCGGATTTTGGAGTATCGCTTCGGGGTGGAAAAGGAAATGTTCTGACGAAGGATAGATCCTGAATCAAGTTCAGGATGACGGAAGGACGGTTGTTCGGGATGACGGAAGGAAGGTTGTTCAAGATGACGAGTGGGAACGCACAGATCCTCTCCCGTCATTCCGGGCTTGACTCGGAACCTAGATTCGCCGGCTGCGAGGGCTTGTTCCTGGGCGGAGAGCCTGTCTGCGACTTTCCATGCGTGGATGTCACTGAATGACACTGCGCGTGTATGGAGGTCTGATATGGCTGTCGAATATATCATCGAGCCTTGCCTGTAGGTGCCTGGGGCATCGGATGAGGCGACTGAGTCGAAATAGAGCGAATCGCCCATCGCAGAAACATCATTGACTCCGTAGCGAGAAGAAGTCATTTGCGTTAGCACTCCGTCATCCGGATTCCAGACATAGAATTCCGAAACTCCGCTCCGGTCGCTTTCGAAAGAAATCTTTCCGTCATATTCGGAAATGGCACGCATTGAAACCGGCTGAGGGCCTAGACGGCAGGTGAATTCAGAAACTGAGGATGCTTCATAAATCCCAAACCCACTTTCCGAAAGGCCAAGAATGAATATTTTATTACCCAAGAACATAGCCTCCGTGACCTGCAGGCCGTCAGGAGCGTCATAATGATGCAGCAGAGTGCCGTCGGAGGCACTAAAAATGCAGATTCTGCTAGAACAATCGTCGAGATATTCAGTTGAAAGGACCTTGCTGCCGTCGTCGGAGAATGCGCAATTGAAGAATCTGCCGCCTTTGACCAGCGTCTTGAACTGCCTAGGATTGGACACTTCGAAATACCGAATTCTGGAATCTGACTTTAGCGACCATCTGTGTGAATATATTGTCTCGGTCCAATAGACTCGTTTAAGGGCAGGGTCGTAGAAAAGGTTGCTCGTGTGGCTGGCGAAAGGCCTGATGAACTCCCTGGTGCCGTCTGGCCGCACCAAGGTTAGGGTAGGAGTCCTGTCAAGTCCCTCTGCGATGCAAAATATTCCTAAATCATCGACGGCAGTGCCTTTTTCGTAGTCGGTGTGCAGACGTGGCTTCGGCGTTATCTGATGCATCGGGTCGAAAGGCCCTCGTGCAGCAGCCTCGGAAGACCACAAGGTGGCATATTCATTCTCTATATTCTTAAAAGCATCCTTGAAACGCATTCCGGAGCCAGAACGCACGGTCTTCTGCAGGCTAAAGAATTGAAGATGCGTAGCCCTGTCGAAATATTCCTTTGTGAAAGCTGCGTCTCCGTAGAAGGCTCTCATGCCAGAAACTAGCATATATCCAGCCCTATAGTAGTCTGGAGCATATTCTCTTTGCCCTCCATACATCCATTGCCAATAATCTCGCCAGTCGCCGCAGTCCAAGGCTGGCATCATGTAATTCATAAAAGAAGCCTGTCGCCCCCTTCCTGAGTGGGTCAGGGCAGTTTCAGCCGTAACGGCATCCCCCTCTAGTAGCGTCTGACCTGGGAATAACCCAGCCATGACTCCGGCGAACATCTCTCCAGTCAACCAGTGCCCGGCTTTCAGGAAGCCTTGCTTTCCAAATTGCATCTGGGCTGCGTGGCGGCCTTCGTGAATAGCCAACATCTGTACAGAAGGCATTGCGGTCGGATTGTAAGCATCCGGAACAGGGAAGATCATCATGCGCTTTGGAGACCAGACGACGGCTCCATTATTGATGGTGGAAAAGCCGTGGAGCACCACAGGCATTTTTGAAGCGTAGTTCTCTCCTATTAGAAATCCGCTGGAAAGAGCATTCCACGGCCTGTAAGCCTCAAATGCACGGCCATAAGAAAAGGCTAGTGAATCCATGCCTGCAGGATAGATGAGCTTGAAATTCTGCGTGCTAACCTGCCACCATCTCACGGAGAAAGGATCGTTTCCGTAAGAAGTGAATTGGGCAGATGCATTCATGCAAAAGAGCATCGCCAGTAACGATATTGTTAATTTTCTCATTTAGCGTTTTATAAATACCCCTAAGTTAATGTATTTTTCGTAAATTTGCCTTCGATTTGGCTGATACACATAGATGCAGACTCTTGTACTGATATTAACCCTGCTCGGCTCCGTGGCATTGTTCCTCTTTGGCCTGAACATGCTCAGCGGCGGCCTTCAAAAAGTAGCGGGAGAAGGGATGAGGGCATTCATGTCCTCGATGACTTCCTCAAGGATTAAAGGCATTTTAACTGGAATAGGCGTAACGGCCCTCATACAGTCGTCCACGGCTACGACGATCATGGTCGTGAGTTTCGTGAACGCAGGACTGCTAACGCTGGCACAGGCCATTGGCGTAATAATGGGGGCGAACATCGGCACCACGGTGACCTCGTGGATAATGGCCATTTTCGGATTCTCCTACGACATTTCCACCATCTCTCTGCCACTCATAGCTTTGGGCTTCCTGCTAACTCAGATGAAAGGCAGCAGGACTAGGGAGATAGGCCGGATAATAATAGGCTTCGCCCTTTTCTTCGTGGGTTTTGCGAAATTGCGTTCGACAGCTTCCATACTGCTGAATCCGGAATCGTTCACGTTCCTGCAGTCATGGACGGAAATTCATCTTGGCAATTTCAACGTATCGATTCTGATATTCTTGTTAATTGGAACCTTGCTTACTATCTGCTTCCAGTCTTCTGCTGCGACGATGGCCATAATCATGCTGCTCATCACCCAGGGAATCATCCCGTTCAAGATGGCCGCGGCAATGATTCTCGGAGAAAATATCGGAACTACCATAGCGGCAAACGTAGCAGCTTCGATCGGGAACACGACATCGAGACGAGCGGCTCTTGCGCACACATTCTTCAATGTCTTTGGGGTGATTTGGGTGCTTTCGGTGTTCCCTTGGTTTCTGAACATGGTTGGTTCGATTGTATCTGCCTTCGGTTTTCCGAACCCGAACACGGTCGATTTCAACACAGGTGGCGCAGAGCTGGGCGGAAGCATGCGTTCTTCCCTTCTGTACAGCGTCACGACGATGCACACCATATTTAATGTGTTGAATACCTGCATATTGGTATGGTTCATACCGCAGATAGAGAAAATCGTTTCTTGGATAATTCCTCAGAAGACTGAGGAGGAAGTCTACCGCCTGAAATATATTCAGGGAGGCCCTCTTTCGACCGCAGAGCTATCAATAGACGAGGCTAGGCAGGAAATAATCCATTTTGGTGAAATCTGCTCTAGGGAGACTGGTTTCATTAGGGATGCAGTGAAGGCTAAAAACAACGACGAATTGCAGGAGCCTAGAGAGAAACTCATTAAATATGAAGGAATTACCGATAAAATTGAATATGAAATAGCGACATATCTGAATGAGGTGACTAAAGGCGAGATTAGCGCCGAGGCTGCGACGAGGGTTAAGGTGATGTACAGAATCATTGGCGAGATGGAGAGCATTGGGGATTCTGGTGAGGCAATCGGCAGGATGATGAAGCGCACCTTGGATCATGGGAAGCATTTTGACGAAGAGATGCTGAAGAAGCTTGACAAGATGCTGGATCTGCTGGATGTGGCTTTCAAAGTGATGATTGACAACCTGAAGGTAGTAGGCCTATTGAAAGATGAAAGCAATGCCGAAGATGCAGAAACGAATATAAATGAATATAGGAACACTCTACGAGAGGAGCATTTCACAAAGGTGGAACAGAAAGGCTACAATTACCAGACAGGGGTGTTCTTCATAGATATCGTTGCTGAGCTAGAGAAAATAGGTGATTTCATAGTGAATATCTCCCAGTGCCAGCTGCAAAGAGATTAAGCATGTTTAGGAATATAATATATTTATTATTAATATTCTGCATTCTGCTTTCCGGGTGCGGCAGAGGCATGAAGGCTCCAGGGACGGCACCTTTCGAGCCGCGGCAGTTCCCTATTGAGATGAGCGTTCCAGTCATGATTCAGAACCCTCAGGAGCAAACTGAATATGCCTTATTTCATTACTGGGATGCCTTCACCGACACTTCAAAGATTTATCCTTCGGACAGCACCATGATCAATGGCGTCCGCATCGACGAAGTGGGCGAAATGGTGCGGCAATATATTGAATTGCTTGAATATCAGCTGCCCCTGGGTAAGGCAAAGGAATGTGTCGTGAACATTTTCAATAGGGCGGAGAATTTCCAGAAGAGGGACACTTCCTGCAGGATGCTTGAATATATTACCGAACGCATAGAGAAGTGCCTCTACGATCCTAACTCTCCTTGCCGCAACGAGGATCTTTTCCTTCCATTCGTGCAGAGACTGCTGTCCTCAGGAAGGCTGCCGAGAGAGATGAAGGCATCGTATTCTTACATCGAACGGATGTGTTCCATGAATATGACAGGCGCTCCAGCGGCGGATTTTACTTTCACAGATCTGAATGGACGCAAGCACAGCCTTTACGGCATCAAGGCGGAGTACACCCTGCTGTTTTTCTCAAACCCTGGCTGCGAAGCTTGCGCAAATATCATCAGCATCCTGAAGCAAGACGAACTTATTTCCAGCCTCGTGGCTTCCAGGAGGCTGGCGGTAGTGAATATTTACATCGACCTGGAACTAGATAAATGGATGGCGTACGCATCTTCCTATCCATCTTCTTGGCATAACGGCTACGACCAGGACTACAAGATTCGCACGGATGTGATTTACAACGTGCGTGCGATTCCTTCTCTGTATCTTCTGGATAAGGATAAGAAAGTCCTCTTGAAAGATGCTCCGGAAGACAGAGTTTTTGAGTATCTTATGACAATAAACTGACATAGAGTATGACCATAGAGAAAGAACTTTGGGGCAATGGCTCCTGTGGAAAAGAGATTTATCTTTACACCCTGCGCAACGACAGCGGTGCTTTCGTCCGTCTTTCCAGCGTTGGCGCTGGAATAGTTTCAATTTGCGTTCCAGACAAGGAAGGTAAGCTTGCCGATGTAGTGCTGGGTTACAAGAAGCCAGAGGATTATTTCGGGGATGGCCCATGCGCTGGGAAATGCCCGGGAAGATACGCCAACAGAATTGCCCAAGGGCATTTCACTCTGGATGACGTTGAGTATACATTGCCAATCAATAACGGGCCTAATCATCTGCATGGTGGCCCGAACGGCTTCCAGAATCAGGTCTGGGACAGCCGCATCGAGGGTGATGCAGTGGAGTTTATGTATTTCTCTGCTGACGGAGAGGCTGGCTATCCTGGCAATCTGAAGGTAGTGGCTCATTATGAATGGAACGAGGGAAATGCCCTGAAGCTGTCTTTTACCGCCCAGACAGACAAGGCTACGATTCTGAATATCACGAACCACGCTTACTTCAATCTGAACGGCGAAGGCAATGGGAATATTCTGGATCATGAGCTTCATCTGAACGCCTCGGTTTATCTGCCGACGGATGAGTCGCTGATCCCTCTCGGGGAACCAGATCCGGTTGCTGGCACGCCAATGGACTTCTTGAAATTCAAGAAGATAGGGAAAGAAATGAAGGAGGATTTTCCTGCGCTCAAAATTGGCAAGGGTTACGATCACTGCTATCTCATAGATGGCTGGGAGCAGGGCCAGCTGCAGACTGCCGCTGTGCTTCGTTCTTCGCTGAGTGGTCGTCAGGTTGAGGTTCTTACGACTCAGCCTGGCATTCAGATTTATGGTGGGAATTATCTTGCAGGTAGCCCGATGGGCAAGTGTGGCAGAAGTTACAACGATTACGAGGGCGTGGCTATGGAGTGCCAGCACTGCCCTGACTCTCCTAACGAACCTGAGTACCCTACGACCGTTCTTCGTCCAGGAGAAACCTTCCAGGAGGCCATTATCTGGCAGTTCGGAGTAATGAAATAATTGACCATGCAACAATATCTGGATTTATTGCGCCGTATAATGGACGATGGTGTCGTGAAGCATGACCGCACCGGAGTAGGCACCAAAAGCATATTCGGTCATCAGATGAGATTCAACCTCAACGACGGCTTTCCGCTCCTAACAACCAAGAAAGTGTTCATCCGAGGCATAATACACGAACTCCTCTGGTTCATTGCTGGTGATACCAACATCAAGTACCTGCTGGACAACAACGTTCACATTTGGGACGAGTGGGCTGATGAAAACGGCGACTTAGGGCCAGTCTACGGCCATCAGTGGCGGTCGTGGCCCACTCCGGACGGACGGAAAATCGACCAGCTGAAGAATGTCATAGAGACCATAAAGCATAATCAGGACTCTCGCAGAATGATCGTCACGGCATGGAATCCTGGAGAAGTGGACGAAATGGCGCTTCCGCCATGCCACTGCCTGTTTCAGTTTTACGTCGCCGAAAGCCGTCTAAGCTGCCAGCTCTACCAGCGCAGCGCAGACACCTTCCTGGGAGTGCCGTTCAATATAGCCTCTTATGCCCTGCTGACGATGATGATTGCGCAGGAATGCGGCCTAGGACTGGGCGATTTCATCCACACGACAGGCGACACTCACATATACCTAAATCATTTCGATCAGGTGCGCGAGCAGCTCACCCGAACCCCTCGTCCGCTCCCTAGAATGATCTTGAACCCGGAGGTCAAGTCCGTCTTCGACTTCCGCATAGATGATTTCAAGCTAGAGGGCTACGACCCATGGCCTGCCATCAAAGCCCCCGTAGCTGTCTAATAATTAAGGCTATTCTTTAATTAATTCTCTTAGAAACGAATTATGCGTCGCTTATAATGAGGAAGCATAATACGTTTTTATTCTTTATGTTTTTTATTTTAGCTAGCGATATATCGAAATAATTAGCTTAATAGACGAAAATTATTAAATAATTTGAAACCTTAATAATAAATGACTAACATTGCAAATCATTTTCGATTATAAAGAAAATGATGAAGTTTGAAACATAACGCATATTAAACAAACAAACAATGTTCAATCGACTTATTTTAGTTAGGGTAATGCTGGCTATTTTGGCTTTCACAGGTACTGCAATTCTTACTGAAGCTTCAGAAGTTTCAGCGCAAGTGTCTCAGCAAAAGGGTACTGTAACAGGTACTGTCGTTGATAATGCTGGTCCTGTTCCAGGAGTCAGCATTCTAGTAAAAGGTACTACTAATGGGACCGTTACTCGTGAAGACGGTACATTCTCTCTTTCTGGGGTTACTACAGGGGCAACTCTTATCATCTCAAATATAGGATATAAAGATGTTGAGGTAGTTTGGAACGGCGGTTCTCTAAACGTGACCATGACCGAAGATAGAGAAATCTTGGATGAGGTCGTAGTCACGGCTCTTGGTATTTCTCGCGAGAAGAAATCTCTCGGCTATGCAGTTCAGGATGTAAAGGCAGATCAGATTGCTCGTTCTGGGACTGCTACCCTTACAGATGCCCTTCAGGGTAAGGTTGCTGGTCTTCAGATTAATAATTCTGGTACTGGGGCCGGTGGATCCACGAGAGTTGTTCTTCGTGGTAATTCTTCGCTTTCAGACAATAACGAGCCTATGTATGTGATCGATGGCGTTCCATACGATACTGGCGGACACGACATTGATGGGCAGGCAGGTCTTTGGGGTGGCGTCGACCGAGCTAGCGGAGCATTCGACATCAACCCAGAAGACATAGAATCCGTTTCTGTGCTGAAAGGCCCTACCGCCGCTGCACTTTACGGTTCTCGCGCAGGTAACGGTGTCATTCTCATAACTACAAAGAAAGGTGGTCGTGCTAATGGAAAGATTGGTGTGACATATTCAGGTAAGTTCACTTGGTCGCCAGTTTCATATTACCTTGATCTTCAGGACGCATGGGGACAAGGCGACAATGGCGAAGTCAATACTGCCTCGGAAAACTCTTGGGGCGCGAGATTGAATTCTTCCACTAAGGTTCCTGCTTGGTGGGATGCATCCGTGCAGGTGCCCTATATGGGGACAAAGAACCCGTTCACGGAATATTACCGTACAGGCAACATGCAGTCTAATAATGTTACCATCCAGGGCGGAAATGAAGGCAATCCATTCCGTCTCACGATTGGCCACGACGATACTCAATCTATCATAAAGCCAACTAAGCTAGACAAGACGAACATTGATTTCGTGAGCAGCAATAAGGTTACTGACTGGTTCGGAATTGATGTCAAGGCTAACTACGTTAAGACGATAGGTAATAATCGTCAGACTCGTGGAGCCTATGGAGCTACATATTATATTAACAAGATTCCTCGTTCCATTACAATGGAATCGCTAAAGGCTAACAAATTTAGTGCTTCTAGGCCTGGAGAATACATAGAGAACAACTATTACGGGCCAGATGCTGAACATCAGAACGTTTACTTCTTACAGGATCAATTCAATAATAAAGATGTGCAGAATAAGTTTTTCGGAATGGTGGCACTTAACTTCCAATTCACGAAAGACCTTAAACTGAGGGTTAAGGAAGGATATGATTGGACTGGATTCACCGTGAATTATAGCTGGCCATATCAAGATCCTGTGTTCACCGGACATTATCCTGGAGTTGAAGAAAGAAAATATACTCGCATCGAAGAAAATACAGAAGCTCTTCTTTCGTGGAATCATAAATATGGCGATTTTGATATTGGAGCTAGCGCAGGTGGAAACATCATGCGGTACCACTATGACGATTTATGGTCAGAAGGTCGTTCAATTGCCCTTCATGGTGCTCAGTTCATTGCCGCAGGCACGACGATTCATGCTAGCAACTATATTTCAGAGAAGCAAGTGAACTCTGTCTATGGATTTGCCAACGTTGGCTATAAAGACTGGATTTATCTTGACATAACTGCTCGTAACGACTGGTCTTCAACCCTGCCAAAAAACAACAGGTCATATTTCTATCCTTCCGTCAGTCTTTCAGCGCTGCTTACATCTGCCGCTGATGCTTACGGAATCAATTACAATCACGATGTGATTGATTATGGTAAGATACGCTTCTCTTGGGCAAAGGTAGGTAAAGACACAAATCCTTATCAGTTGGAGAGCACCTATAGCACAACTACCGGTGCTAACGAATACATATACATCGAGCAGCCTACGACAATGGCTAATTCTGACCTGAAGCCTGAAATGTCGGACTCTTACGAGATAGGTACTGAATGGCATTTCTTCCATAATAGGTTAGGACTCGACCTTACATACTATAATACTGTAACCAGGAACCAGATTATGTCTGTCGCCATGAATTATGCTTCGGGCGTGCAGAATAAGTGGATTAACGCTGGTAAGATTACTAATAGAGGTCTGGAATTTACATTTAACGCAGATTTCATCCGAAATAGGAATTGGACTGTCGGGACGACCGTTAACTTCTCTAAGAACTGGAATAAGGTCAACGAGCTTACCGAAAATTTGAAGATGTACGAACTTGGCCACATGACCGGGTATTCAGGGATATATGTTTACGCCATCGAAGGGGAGTCCCTTGGAAAGATTTACGGTTATAAGTATCGCCGCGATGACAAAGGCAACAAGATCATCGGTTCAGACGGCCTGCCTCTTCGCGACGCTAGCCATGAAATTGGTGACATCAATCCTAATTTCACGGGTTCTTTCAGCCTGAACGCATCATACAAGAATCTTGGATTAAATGCTCTGTTCTCTTTCCAGGATGGCGGGAATCTGTATTCAGTGTCTGAATATAGCGCAGCCATCCATGGTACGGCTAAACGCACAGAGAATCGTAATCAGATGGTGATTGAAGGCATCACTGAGAGCGGAGCCGCTAATACTGTGGCTATCCCGGCTCAGAAATACTGGACGAATGCCGTAGATGAAGAATTCATTTACAACGCAGGCTATCTGAAACTCTCAGAACTCTCGCTGTCATATTCATTCGACCCTGACTTCGTGAATAGGATTACGAAGGGCATAGTTGAAAATGCAAGATTCTCGGTGTTCGGGAGCAACCTGCTGTATCTTGTAAAACATACGCCTGGCACTACTCCAGATGGATCATTGACCGATACTTCCATTTATGCCACGGCATTTGATATGTGCCCTTATCCTGGGTCACGTACATTTGGTTTCTCACTCACGCTTGGATTCTAAAACGATTGCAATATGAAAAAAATCATCATACCATTATTTTTATCTCTGTTCGTTTTCGCTAGCTGTGGTGATGATTTCGATGAGATGAATAAGAGCAAGACCTCTATCACAGAGTCTTCGCTCCAGGCTGGTTCTCTGCTTGGAAAGGCAATATATTATGGCTCTTCTGCTGACCACCAGCGTAATTTCAACCTCTTTGACGATATATATGCCCATTATCTTTCCCCTATGGGACTTGGTGGTACTAACCAGTATGTTTACAATGCTGGATGGGGCGATATTTTCTGGAGAGATTTCTATACTGCGCGCCAAAGGGAGTTCCTTGAGGTGAAGGCACTGTGTGAGGGGAAAGAGAATATGAAGGCTATAGGAGCCATGAACGACATCTGGAATGTGATCATGTGGCTTCGCATCGTGGATCGTAACGGCGATGCCCCATATAAAGATGCCGAAGGCAATTATGCTGGAATGGGTAATACGATTCCTTACAATTCGCAGGAAGAAATTTACGCTGATTTTCTCGCTAGGCTGAAGGCCGATTCCGATGCGCTTTCAAGCACTGATGGGCAGGTCGGCATAGACAATTACGACATGGTGTATTCAAATGATTTCACCAAATGGCGCAAGCTGGCAAATACCCTCATCATGAGGCTATCAATGCGAGTGTCCGGAACAAGCTTGGCAGAAACTGCCAAGACATATTATCAGGGAGCCAAGGATCTCGCGATGAACAGCGCATCTGACTATGCGAGAATTTCCTGCGACTCTTCTGTGTGGGGTGACTATTACGACAGGACATACTACGATTGGGCCAATACCATTCCAGAGGATTGCTTCATGAGCGTCTTGAATGGTACGAATAAGGGATATGCGACAGGCGTCGCGGATCCTCGCCGTGCAATCTGGTTCGAAGCGGGAAATATGCCTTCAAAAACGGGAAACCAATGGGATGGATATCCTAACGGGACTATTGAGAATGGCACCGATGCGGCTGAAGTCCTGGCTCATGGCGGAAACGCCTCCAACAACTCCAGCTCTTATGCTCGCTTGAACTGCAGCACTAAAGAAGGATTCTTTTTCTTCGACTTCCATAATTCTGCCAACCAGAACCTCTCTTGGTGCTATGCGACATATTCAGAAACCCTCTTCATCAAGGCTGAGGCTATTCTTAGAGGCTGGGACACTGGTGACGCAGAGTCTGTCTGGAAACAAGGCATCAGGGCCTCTATGGATGAGCTTGCATATTTCATAACCCGTTCTGGCGGAAGCACTACGATTTCAAGCAGCGCTTACAATGAATATGTCAACGCTCTTCCTGCATTTGGAAGCAGTAACGAGGAGAAGCTGCGCAGCATAGCCATTCAGAAGTGGATAGCACTCTTCCCTAACTCTGTTGAGGCATGGGCTGAAATACGCCGTACTGGTTATCCGGGAGTATATGACGGAACTGTCAAGCTGCCTATGTACAATTCAGGAGCCCAGGTTGAGAAGGGCAACCTGATTCAGAGAATGCCTTATCCGGAGAATGAGCTTCATACCAATGAGTCTAATATGCCGGAAGATTTCAGGTCCACTGGGAGCAAGTACCGGTACCGCACCCAGTATGGTCTGTTCTGGTCTCAGGCAGTGCTTCGTCACGGCGGCACGCTCAAAGCCACCGACGTTCCTCAGAACTTCTAGCGTATATTCATATTCGCATTGATGAATTAGAGCCTGCTTTTCCAGCAGGCTCTTTTTGTCATGCGTGCCTGGTTTGTAATCGTGCATATATTGCGTAATATTGACATGGGGCATGAAGAATTTTGCGGCCATAGATTTCGTTACGGCTAAAGCACGACCTGCCGGCGTGTGCAGCGTTGGAGGTCTTAGTGGTGCGTGACGGAGCCATTGCTGAAAATCAGCAATATACTAAATGAAAAATTATATATTAAAATTTTAAGTTCTCCAGAAAAACTAAGAAAAAGCGTTCCCTTTGCTTTCACAGCGTTCGCTCTACCTGCGAGAGTAGACAGTGAAGCAGAAGGTGTAGCCAGTTTCTGGGTCTGTCATCTCCTCGGACTGAGAGTCAATCTTCCATATTCCTTCATCAATGAAAGGGAAAAACGTGTCAGCATCGCCGATTGTGGCATGGACATGGGTCACATAGAGCTTGTCCGCTGTTGGCAATGCTTTCCTGTAAGTCTCCCCTCCGCCCATTATGAATACCTTCCCCATTCGTTCGCAGCCACCTTGTGCCTGGACGCTGGCGTTAGAGGCAGCCAAAGAATAAGCCTCATCCAAGCTGCAGGCTGTTCTCACGTGTTTGCCGGTAGATACATCCAGAAGCCCGCTCAACTCTTCAGGCCACGCATGTGTTGAAATCACAATGTTTTCTCTTTTGGGTAAAGGGCGGGAGCCGATTGACTCGAAGGTTCGGAATCCCATTATTACAGGAGAGCCGGTGGTCGTTTGACGGAAATATTTCATGTCCTCGGAGATGTGCCACAGCATGGAGTTATTCTTGCCTATGGCGTAATTGTCGGCTATTGCCACTATGATGCATTTTTCCATAAAAGCTTCTTTCATACTTTAAAAATATTAATATTTAAGATTGTATGCAATCATGCAAGGCATAAAACAAAAAGAGCGCGCAAACTTAGGGTTGACTCGCTCTCATGCGACACGCAGCATACCGCAAGGCAGTGATGCCTGCGGCTTGTGAGCGTCTGATCTCTGTCGTTCTGGCCTATTTCTAATGTGGAGCTATTAGTAAACAGCATATTCAGTTTCTGCGACAAAATCTGCTCCATCTTCTTGATGTCACAAGCCATTCTTTATTCGTATGGTGGAAAATGAAGAAAAGCAGAAGTTAGGGATGAACTCACCAACGGTGGCCGCTTCAAGATGAACGCAAGCCCATTCCCAGCAATATATTCAATCATACGCTACCTAGCGCCTATAGCCATCGCTTTCATATTTTTGACTTGCATCATAGAATTAGCTAGGAAACTTTGACTATCTTTGAACAATATGTCAAAAGAAATACATCTGCTGCCGTTCATGAAGGAGGATCGTTTGGAAGCTGGTTGCGACGAGGCTGGAAGAGGGCCTCTGGCTGGCCCTGTCTTCGCTGCCGCAGTAATTCTTCCGCATGATTTTCATCATCCTCTACTGAACGACTCTAAGCAGATGAGTGAGAAAGAGCGGGACTGCTTGAGGCCGGTCATTGAAAAAAATGCCATTGCATGGGCCGTGGAGGAGGTTAGCGCAGAAGAAATAGATGAGCTGAACATACTATGGGCATCGGTTACTGGAATGCAGCGGGCAGTGCTCAAGCTGTCGCCGAGGCCGGATTTTCTGCTCATCGACGGCAACCGTTTCAGGCCATTCAAGGGATATGGGTTCAATGAATATGTCACCGTGGTGCACGGTGATGCGACATATTCATCAATAGCTGCGGCTTCGGTTCTGGCGAAGACCCATAGGGACGAACTGATGAGGGAACTTGCAAAAGAATATCCTGAATATGGGTGGGACAGGAATATGGGCTATCCCACGAAAGAACATATTCAGGCTATTAAGAAATTTGGACTGACGCCTTATCATCGTAGATCTTTTCACCCGAAAGAACTGGAGCCGACGCTGTTCTAGTACCATTAAAGCTTCTGCATGACTGTAGCATCGAAGTCAGAGAACACTGGGTAGTGATACGAGATGTAAGGAACATCGTATTTGCCCTTGCTTACTATCTTGAAAGACTTAACGATGGCGTTCCTGTAGAAAATGTGGTCGAACCTGCCGGCGAGCGAAGCATTCCCAAAGCCATTGCAGGTCACGCCTAAGTCAGGTTTTTTAGCGGTAAGCTCGGCACTGGAAAGATAGTCCGACAATGGCCTAAGGCCCTTATCCCCAGTAATCATGCTGAAATCGCCTGTCAGAAAGACAAAGGCATCATTGCCAGCTATCTCTTTGATTTTGCTTGTCATCAGATTGGAGGACTCGAGCCGAGCCTTTGCGCTTCTGGAATCGAACTGAGTGTTGAAAACGAAGAAAATCAAGCCAGATTTCTTAAAGCGTAGCTTCAGCCATGTCGCATGGCTGATGCTCGCCTTATCCAATCCTGCAGTCTCTCCAGGCTGATTTTTGTTCAGCCAGAAATAGCCGTAATCGAGCAGCTCGAATTTGTCTGCCCTGAAGAAGATAGGGTTGTCGTTATTCTTCAGGTTTTCATCCACAGTCCCAGGTTTCGTGCTCCTGTCTACTATCTGGTATTCGGGCATTTCGGCCATGAATGCCAGTTTATGAGCGTAAGATGCTTCTTGGAAGCCTATTACATCTGGTCGTTGCTTCTTAACGGCCTTCACAGCCGAAATCTTTCTTGCGCTCCAGCTGAGATTTCCCGTGTCGGATGCATTCTGAAGCCGGACGTTGAAAGACATCACGCGTAGGTGATCTGTCTTCGCCGAGGCAGGTATGGCTAGGGCGAAGGCAGAAATCGCTGCAGTGATTAAAATGAATATTTTCCTCATCAGTTATGTCTATTTTATTATAGCAGCCCAGCCGCCGCCGGGAGCCATGTGGATCTTCACTTTGTTGTCCGCAGGCATAGTGAAAGTGACTTTCTTGTAATCCATTGCAGCCCTGTCGGCATTTATTCCATCTTGGAAAGCAGTGACTGTCCCTGCGCCGATGAAGCTTAGATCGAGCGTGAGGTCGCGAGCGTTCCAGTTTGTCAATGCGCCGACATACCATGTATTTCCTTTGCGGCGAGCCATAGCAACATATTCACCAATCTCTCCGCACACAGGAACTGTCTCGTCCCAAGTGGTAGGGAAGCTGGCGATGAATTCGGTGCATTCTGGCTCATTCATATAATTGCTAGGAGAGTCGCAGAGCATTGTCAGAGGAGAGAAGAATATGGCATATTCCCCAAGCTGATGGCATCGAGTGCCCTGGCTCATAGGCTCTGAGTTTATCGGCCTGTAGTTGCTCTTCGTGGCGTTTCTCATCGCGCCTTGCGTGTAGTCTAATGAGCCAGCGGCCATTCTTACAAAAGGAATGGTAACGTCATAGTCGACTTCCGGATGATCATTCAGGCTGCCCCATTTCATCTGCTCCAGTCCAGCTACGCCCTCGAAATTCAGTACGTTAGGATAGGCTCTCTGAAGGCCCTGAGGCTTGAATGCTCCATGGAAGTCTATGAGAAGATGGTATTTTGCCGCAGTCTTAGCCACGTTCTCGAAAAACTCCATCATCTTCTGGTCATCTCTGTTCATGAAATCTACCTTGAAGCCCCTGATGCCCATTTCGGAGAAATGCTTGCAAACACCTTCAATGTCTCTTTCCATGGCTTTGCATCCAGCCCAGAGAATCAGGCCGACGTTCTTGCTGTTCGCATAGCTAACAAGTTCTTCCAAATTGATTTCAGGGATTATTTGGAACAGGTCAGCCTGCTTGTTCACTGCCCAGCCCTCGTCTAAGATTACGTATTCTATGCTGTGTTCCGATGCGAAGTCGATGTAATATTTGTAAGTCTCGTTGTTAATCCCTGCCTTGAAGTCAACCCCGTACAGATTCCAGTCATTCCACCAGTCCCAGGCGACCTTTCCTGGGCGTACCCAGCTGAAGTCGGCACCCTTGGCGGCTGGACGAGCCAGCAGCCACGTGAGGTCAAGACTTGTCAGGTCCGTAGCCTTTGGAACTACGCTCACAATCCTCCAAGGGAAAGATTGTCCGGCATGAGCTTTGGCGATGTAGCTTTCACGTTCGTCAACCAATATTTCAAGCTCGTTGTGGCCTCCTTGATGCTCCTTCTTAGGATAAGGTGCGAACACGCTACTGAGGGTGCTGCCGCAGCCTCCATTCAGATACATTCCGGGGTAGTTATAAAGGTCTGATTCTGTTATGCATACCTTGATGCCATTTGCTGCGTCTACGACTAGTGGGAGAAACGCCAGTCTCTTTTTGTTGGTCTTAGACAGTGCCACGTGCTCGTAGTAGTTCTCGAAAGAATTGTGGAACTGCTCTGTGAAGCTGTCGTAGCTTCCACGCACGTATGGAATCCAGACCGGCCAATCTTGGGAGAATGTAAATTCTGCCCGTTCGTTCTTCACATCAAAGTTCCCTTTTTTGGCTGTAGATACGAAGCGATAGGCAACGCCTTTGTCGTAGGCTCTGAACTCGATGTCGTACTTCTTGTATTTGAGCGTAAGATAATTATAAATTTCATCGACTGTCTTTTTCGTGTATTGTGAAGCTACCAGGCCGGGATTATGCACCATTCCTGTCTTGATAGAAGCTTTCTTGTCGCTGCCGAAGATGGTGCCGTCGGAAAGGGTCATTGAAATCTCTGAAGGTTTCAGAATCTCGATGCCATCATATGTCATTGAATATGTTACCTTCGATCCATAAGTAACTTCTACTTTCAGTTTACCATCCGGGGATGTAAGCGAGGATGTTTTTTCTGCCATTGCCGAAAGAGGCATTGTTAGCGCTAAAATGGATGTGGTTAAAAATAATGCTGCTTTCATGATTTTATGAATATGTTATATTCCTAATTCTTCTTTCATGCTCCTGAGCAAGTCAAAGGCCTGCATCGGGGTCATGTTGTTGAGGTCTGCGGCGGCCAGCTTGTCTCGTAATGACGACAGGGTCGGATCGTCCAGCTGGAAAATCGACAATTGCAGGCTTCCGTCGCTTTCCATCGTGCCAGCCTTCGTCTGCACAGGTTTCTTGAGGGCATTCTTGCTGCGTGTCACGATTGTCTGCGAGTCGTTGGCTTCCAATGACTTCAGGGTCTTTTCCGCACTCTCTGTCACTTCTTTCGGCATGCCTGCCATTCGGGCGACATGGATTCCGAAGCTATGAGCAGTTCCGCCTTCTTTCAGTTTGCGTAAGAATATCACCTGCGTTCCGACCTCTTTCACTTCGATGTGGAAGTTCTTGACGCGTGGGTAGATGCCTTCCAAGTCGTTTAGTTCATGATAGTGCGTAGCGAAGAGCGTTTTGGCGCCTTTGCCATATTCGTGAATATATTCAACGATAGCTCTGGCTATGGACATTCCGTCGTAGGTTGATGTGCCTCTGCCTATTTCGTCCAGTAGCACCAGCGAGCGATCGGAGAGGTTGTGCAGGATCATTGATGTTTCCAGCATCTCCACCATGAATGTCGATTCCCCTCTGGAAATGTTGTCCGATGCGCCTACTCTCGTGAATATCTTGTCGAAGTAGCCGATTTTTGCGCTCTGAGCTGGTACGAAAGAGCCAATTTGCGCAAGTAGCACGATTAGGGCGGTTTGGCGCAGAAGAGCAGATTTTCCTGCCATGTTAGGGCCAGTCAGGATAATTATCTGCTGCGTTTTGTTATCCAGGTAGACATCATTCGGGACGTATTCCTCCCCTGGTGGCATCAGGGTTTCAATCACTGGATGCCTTCCAGCCTTGATATCCAATGAATATTGCTTCGTCATCTGCGGCCGGTTGTACTTGCTGGTCAGCGCAAGGCGCGCAAATCCAACAAGCACGTCCAGGCGTGCCAGGATGCGGCTGTTATTCTGGATGGCTGCTATTCCGCCTTGGATTTTCGCTACCAGCTCGCCATAAATCTTCGTCTCTAGCTCATATATTCTCTCCTCTGCAGTGAGAATCTTTTCCTCATATTCCTTCAACTCTTCGGTTATATACCTTTCAGCGCTCACCAGGGTCTGCTTGCGCACCCACTGCGGAGGAACGAGATCCTTGAAAGAGTTGCGCACCTCGATATAATAGCCAAAGACGTTGTTGTAGCCTATCTTGAGGGATGATATTCCCGTCCTTTCAGCCTCTCGCTTTTGCAAATTCAGGAGATAGTCCTTGCCACCAGACGAAATGTTCCTAAGCTCATCCAGCTCCGAATTCACTCCATGCGCTATCACTTCGCCCTTGCCTAGCATGGCCGCTGGCTCTGCCGCAAGGGTATCCCGTATGAACTCAAGCAGACTCGAACAGTCTTCCATCTTAGCCATCATGTCGTCTAAGACACCCACTCCGTGATTCTTGCAGATCTCCGAAATAGGAACCATTCGCTCCAGGCCGCGCCCAAGCTGGATTATCTCTCGTGGCAGGATCTTCCCTGCGGCGGCCCTTGAAATTATTCTCTCCAAGTCTCCGAGGTCTCCCAGATAGCTTTGGACTTTGTTCAGATCATCTCCAGCTTCAACGAAATGCTGAACCACATCATAGCGGCTGTCTAGTTCTTTGACATCCATCACCGGCATAGCCAGCCAACTGCGCAAAAGCCTTGCGCCCATAGGGGAAGAACATTTATCAATCACGTCTATGAGCGGCACCCCGTCTTGGCTTGCAGCTTGGAACAGCTCCAGGTTGCGAATTGTGAATTTGTCCATCCAGACGAAATGATCCTCGTCTATTCTGGAGATGGAGCAGATGTTCTTGAGTCCGGTGTGCTGAGTCTGCTCTAAGTAAACCATCAAGGCACCTGCGGCGCATATTCCTAGAGGATACCTGTCCACCGCAAAGCCTTTCATGGAGTTTACCTGGAACTGTTTCTTCAGTTTTTCCTCGGCTGAGTCGTACACGAAAGCCCATTCCTCTACAGTGGAAACGTAAAGATTCTCGCCGAAACGCTCCTTGACGCCTTTCTCGTATCCCCTCTGGACGACTATTTCTTTAGGATTCAGAGACGAGATAAGAGTGCCTATGTATTCTAACGAGCCTTGAGAAAGCTGGAAAGTGCCAGTTGAAACATCTAAAAAGGCTATTCCTGCCAGGTCTTTGTCGAAGGCAAGGCCGGCCAAGAAGTTATTTTCTTTCTGGTTTAGCAGCTGCTCGTTGAATGCCACGCCAGGAGTCACGAGTTCCGTCACTCCTCGTTTTACGAGCTTCTTGGCGAATTTTGGGTCTTCCAGCTGGTCGCAGACCGCTACTTTGTAGCCGGCGCGAACGAGCTTCGGCAGATACATGTCTATGGCATGATGTGGAAATCCGGCCATCTCGATGTAGCCTTTGTTGCCATTAGATTTCCTAGTAAGCACTATGCCTAAGACTTTGCTGGTGAGTAAGGCATCATCGGCGTAGGACTCGTAGAAGTCGCCCACGCGATAAAGCAGCACGGCCTCTGGGTGCTGTGCCTTCACAGAAAAGAATTGTTTTATTAGAGGGGTGTCCTCCGCCGTTTTTGCCATACCTTGTAGTAAGTAACACAAAATTAAGAATTTTTGCGATAAAGTTATTAACTTTGAACATTTGCGAGCCGAAAATGAAAAGAGTCCTGATAATCACTTATTACTGGCCCCCGATGGGTGGCTCAGGAGTCCAGAGATGGGTCAAATTCTCGAAATATATGCCTTCTGAAGGATGGCAACCGGTGGTGTACACGCCAGAGAATCCGGATCTGTCCGTGATTGATAAATCTCTTATCGCGGAAATCCCTAAAGAGGCGGAAATCATCAAGCGGCGCATCATGGAGCCTTATGGCATTTATAGGAAGCTGACAGGCGTGGGAAAGGACGGAGGGGAAGTGAACCCCATTCACGGCGGCCCTAAGACATTTAAGCAGAAGGTGTCTCTTTTCATACGTGGCAATTTTTTCGTTCCGGATCCTCGTGTATGGTGGGTTCGACCATCGGTGCGCTTCCTGAAAGAATACATGAAAAGCCATCCGGTGGACATAATCGTCACCACCGGTCCGCCACATTCAATGCATCTGATAGGTCTGAAGCTTCACAAGGCAACGGGAATCCCGTGGATTGCAGATTTCCGTGATCCTTGGACTAAGATATTCTATTATAAGCATCTGGAATTGACCCAGTTCTCGAATAAAAGATACCATAAGCTCGAGAAGCGTGTCCTGGATTCGGCTACTAGGGTATTGGCTGTTTCTCCAAATGTCCAAGCTGATTTCCAGGCAATGACATCTACGCCTGTGGAGCTTATCACAAACGGTTATGATGACACTGATTATTTGGAAGATTTCGATAGGGACGAGAATTTCAACGTGACCCATACGGGTCTTTTTGCCTCAGCAGGCAACCCTGTCACTCTATGGAAGGTGCTTGGGGAGAAATGCGCAGCGGATCCTGAGTTCAAGAGAGCCTTGAAGATCAGACTCGTAGGAAAGACTGACAAAGAGATTATAGATTCGATAGAGGTTTCCGGATTGAAGGAAAATCTACGCGATTTCGGATACCAAAGTCATGAAACTGCCGTTCGAGAACAGCGGAATGCCTCTTTCTTGATTCTTCCTCTTAGGAAAGAACCGGAATATGCCTCGGTGCTGCCAGGAAAATTATTCGAGTATATAGCATCACGCCGCCCTATCCTTGGAATCGGGCAGACAGATAGCGCCATGGCAAAATTCGTGTCGGATACTAGTTCTGGAGTGGTCTATGACTGGGATGATGAGAAGAAAATCAAGGCCTGGGTAGATTTTTGCTGGAATGAATTTACCAATGACGAATTGGACGACAATGCATCCGATATCTCTAAATATTCCAGAAAGAGTTTGACTAAAGAATTGGTGAAATTAATGGAATCTCTCATCAATAAATGAATATGGAAAAAAATCAATTGATTAAGAACATATTGGCTTATGCTTGCATCGTGCTTGTTCTGCTAGTGCTGGCATACGCTTTCGTGCCACAGGCCCTCACTGGGAAAGTCGTGCACCAAGCTGACGGAATAGGTTATCGTGGCATGGCACAGGAGGCAAATGAGTGGAATGCAACCAACCCTGAAGATCTCACTTACTGGACCGGTTCGCAGTTCAGCGGAATGCCGACTACTTCGTTCAATCCATCGACGAAAGGGGACTGGACTCAGAAAATTTACAATATATTTCTGTTTGGCAAGAGGCCTGCTTCTTGGCTGTTCATTTGTTTAATAGGAGGATTCTTGCTGATGCTTTCTCTGGGCATCGACAAATTTCTTGCGATTGGTGGTGCAATAGCGATTACTTTCTGTTCTTATAATCTGCAAATAATCCAAGTCGGGCATAATACCAAGATGCAGGCGCTAGCATTCATGCCATGGGTGCTTGCTGCCGTCATATTCACTTATAAATCCTGCCTTAAAGGCAAGAACTGGAAGGAGTGGGTGCCTCAGTCTGTGCTTGGATCGGTGCTTTTCGCTTTTGCGCTAAGCTTTCAGGTCAAGGCCAACCACCAGCAGATAACGTATTACCTAGCCATCATGATATTCATAATGGCGATAGGTCTATTCATCTGGATGCTATGCAGCAAGAAACTTCGTCCGCTTCTGGGACGGTTCTTTTCCGCTTCTGCCCTCCTCTTGGTGGTCGGCTGCATAGGAATAGCCACCAACACTATTAAGCTGGCACCCCTTTATGAATATACGAAATACACGATGCGTGGGGGCACGGAGCTATCGCATCCTGCGGGGGAAGAAGTGAACAAGGATGGCCTGCAGCTGGATTATGCAACTGCATGGTCCTACGGCTGGAACGAGCTGCCGAACATGATGATTCCGGATTTCAACGGGGGGGCATCTGCGGGGAGCATTAATCCAGACAAATCCGCAGTGGTTAAATTGTTCAGGGATAACGGCCAGAACAATCCGGAGATAGCCAAAAACCTGCCTCTGTATTGGGGCCCTCAGCCATTCACAGCCGGGCCAATGTATATGGGTGCCATTACTATATTCTTGTTCTTGCTGGGACTATTCATGTACAAAGGTAAGGAGAAATGGATATTGCTGGTAATCACGATTTTCGCCATATTCCTTAGCTTGGGCAGCCATTTCATGTCATTCACTAAGTTCTGCTTCAACACTTTGCCGATGTACAACAAGTTCAGGACGGTCTCCATGGCACTCATCATCTTGCAGTACACCCTGCCTATGCTTGGTTTCTTGGTGCTTGATAGGATATTGAAGAAAGAATATTCAAAAGAAACTTTCTTGCGTAGCAGCTACATCGCCCTGGCGCTCACTGTCGGCTTCTGCCTCATTTGCATGATTGCTCCAAGCATAGCTGGCTCATTTTCCGGACGTTCAGACGGGCAGATGCAGAATGTGATAGTGGATGCTCTTAAGGAAGATCGTCGCCAATTGTTGGTTAATGATGCTATGTGGTCTGGCATTTTCGTCCTCGCCACATTCTTCATTCTGCTTTGGTCTTACTCTGGCAAGAACGCAGAATCAAGCAAGAGAGGCCTTCAGGCTGGCCTAGCCATATCACTGCTCATCCTCATAAATTTGTTTTCGGTTGGCAAGAGGTACCTGAATTCAGACGATTTCGTTACTCCGCGGCAGTTTAACAACTCCTTTGCGCAGAGGCCTGTGGACAAGGCAATACTCGAGGATAAGTCTCCTTCTTACAGGGTGGCGGACATATCTAAGGATCTTTTCAACGACTCTTTCGTCTCTTACTGGCACAAGAACATCGGAGGTTACAGTCCGGCGAAGATTCAAAGGTATCAGGATTTGATTGAAAGATACATCGTCCCGGAGATGGATTCATTCATAACTACGGTCAGGCTGGCCAAGACGATTGATGAGGCAAGCGCAAAACTGCCGGATATGCCTATCATTAATGCTCTCAATACCAAATACTTCATGGTTGGCGCAGATGTGCCTATCGTGAATCCCAAGGCGTTGGGTAATGCTTGGTTTGTTTCTTCTGGCATTCATGTTAACAGCCCTGATGAGGAAATCGATTCTATCGGTGGAGTGAATCTTGCCCAGACTGCTGTGATCGGCAATGATTTCTCGGATGCATTCGGAGAGGCTCAGAAGACTTTCATCCAGGCACCTTCGCCGGCAGACACGATTTACATGACTTACTATGCCCCGAACGAGCTACATTATAAATATAGCATCTCATCCCCTCGCACAGCCATATTCAGCGAGGTCTATTACCCGAAGGGCTGGCATGCGTGGCTTGCTGATAAATCCGATGGCGCAACAGACGAGATAAAGCTGTTCCGCGCCGACTGGATTCTTCGTGGCGCCATTTTGCCGGCAGGTGAGCACGAGCTGGTGATGCGTTTTGACCCGAAAGTGTATTCGGAGAGCGAGAACGTCTCCAGAGCGTCTTCGATTGCCCTGATAGTTCTTCTCCTGCTTTCGTTTGGCGGTATTTATTTAGTCAAAAAAGAGTAACGCCATTATTCGTGTTAGGGCTATTTCTCTGCTTCTTGGGCAAGCTTGTGGGCGAGATCAAGGAAGGCGAGGCCGTCAGGGCGCGAGCTTAGTGCCGCCGGCTCTCCGGAATCTCCACCTTCGCGAATGTTCTGTACCAGCGGGATCTGACCTAGGAGAGGGATGTCGTATTTCTTTGCCATCTCCTCGCCCCCGTTCTTTCCGAATATGTAATATTTGTTGTTCGGAAGTTCCTCAGGAGTGAACCAGGCCATGTTCTCGACAAGCCCGTAAATCTTGCGGTTTATCTGGGGATTCTGGAACATGTTCACTGCCTTCTCAACATCGGCTAGAGCGACAGGCTGTGGCGTAGTGACCACTATAGCGCCTTCCATTGGGATTTCGTTCACTAAGCTGATGTGAATATCGCCAGTTCCGGGAGGCATGTCTATGAGCAGGAAGTCCAGGATGCCCCAGCGGACTTGCAGAATCATCTGCTTCAGCGCATTGCATGCCATAGGACCCCTCCAGATTAGGGCCTGCTCGGGTTTGGCGAAATATCCTATGGACATCCACTTCACGCCGTATTTCTCGACAGGCATGATTATTTCTTTTCCTCCTTCTTCCTCGATTGCCTCTGGAAGAACGCCCTCTGTCCCTGTCATTAGAGGAACGGAAGGACCGTAAATGTCGGCATCGGCCAGGCCGACCTTGTAGCCGAGACGAGCCAACGCAACAGCAAGATTTACGGCGACGGTGGATTTCCCAACCCCACCCTTGCCGGAGGCCACTCCGATTATGTGCCTGACGTTATTGAGTTCTTCTACGCCGAGATCCAGCCCGGTGCTCTTATGAGGCGCCTCTTCTTTGACCACGGTCTTCACCTCCACCTCAGTGCCCTGTGGGACATGCCGGATGATGGTCGCACGAGTGGCGCCAACAAGATATTCAGTTAATGGGTCTCTCCTCTTAGGAAAACCAAGCGTCACGACAACCTTGCCTTCTTCTATGGCAATGCCGTTCACCATCCCAAGTTCTACAATGCTCTTCCCTTCTTTGGCAGGATGGATCACTTCCTCTAGCCATCCCATTATTTCTTTCGATGTCATATCTCATTAATCCGCAATATTCATTTCTTTAATCAGATGGCCAGCTCCGCCGAATTTGTCAACTAGGAATAGCACATAGCGGATGTCTACGCAGATGCACCGTTGCAGGTCAGGCTCGAACATCACGTCGCTGGACATGCTCTCCCAGTTGCCATCGAAGGCAAGCCCTATTAGCTCTCCGTTGGCGTTCATCACAGGGCTGCCAGAATTGCCTCCAGTTATATCGTTATTGGTGAGGAAGCAGCAAGGCAGGTTGCCGTCCGGCATGGCGTAACGACCGTAATCCTTTTTCTGATATAGTTCCTTCAGTTTCTCCGGTACGCGGAATTCGTAATTTCCTGGGTCTTCTTTCTGGATAACGCCATAGATGGTGGTGTAGTAATTATATTTGACGGCATCCCTTGGAGAATAGGATTTGATTGTGCCGTATGTCAGCCTGGTGGTGAAATTGGCATCTGGATACATCGGCTTGCCTTTCTGCCACTCCATGAGACCGGCGGTGAAGGCCTTTGCGCCTTCGGAGCCGTTGTCATCACGTAAATACATTACTCCGAAATATTTCATTGTGCCATCCCGTATTGACTCTACCAGCTTGAAAGCCGGATCTTTCATAATATAAGAATATCCATTCTCCAAGGCAGATTCCAGCTTTTCAGCAGAGGTGAACACGCTGTTGTCGAACAAGTCGTTGGCGTATTTCTTCAGGTCCATAGTGGCGAAATCCCCGCCGAGCCCTTCCAGATAGTTTTTCGGATCGGCATTCTTGCGATAATGTTCCAAAAGTGCGGAAGCCTCCTCTCTGTCCAGTGGCTCCCAATAGTCGTCATATTGTGACTTCATGTCATCGAATGCCTGCTTCATTGCCTCAGCAGTGTCTTTCTTAGAGTCTAGCGCATCGTCCACGCTCTGGCTGAAATCCCTTGCCAAGCCTGCGAGTTCTATCTTTCCGGTTGTCTCGGTAAGCAGCGTCAATGCCAGCCTGGCCTCACGCTCTGCAGTCACGCTTTCGGAAATATCCTGAAGTGCGGAACCATATTTTGCCTGACGTTTCTTGTTCTTGGAAACCCATTTCATGAAGTCCGCTTCTTTCTGTTGCTCCCGGCCTATGATGTTCAAGTCCTTGAAAGCCTTTTTCTCCCCGATCCATTTCTTCCAGCCATTCGCTGAACCAGCATATTTATTTGCATATTTCAATCTTATAGAAGGACTCTTCTCCATCCATTTCCACATGATGTTCTGGCGGAGCGTCCTCGCCGCAATGCTCACATCGTGAGTGTCCATCATGAGCTGAAGCTGGTCGGCGGTCTGGAATCTCTGGGTGCGTCCCGGATAGCCCATTATCATTGCGAAGTCGCCTTCGTCGTAGCCTTTGAGAGATATCGTCAAAGACTGCTTCGGCACGTATGGCTTGTTCTCAACTGAATATTCAGCAGGCTCATTGTCGGCGCCAGCATAGATTCTGAACATAGAGAAATCACCAGTATGGCGAGGCCACATCCAGTTGTCTGTCTCACCACCGAATTTTCCAATCGATGCCGGTGGCGCTCCAACGAAACGAACGTCTCTGAAAATCTTGTACACTATCATGTAGTAGACGTTATCGTTATAGAAAGAGGTGATGACGGATTTGCAGTTCGGATTCTGCTCGTTGGACTTGTCTGCCAACGTCTGCCTCCAGGCATCCATTGATTTTGCGACCAATTTATCTGCATTAGCAGAATCGGCGAAAGTCTTCCTGAGCTGTTCCTCTGCAGTGACGATTTGATTAGTAATGTCTTCCATGCTCACTAAGAACGTGACGCTAAGGCCGGGCACAGGGATTTCCTGGCTTCTGTCCATGGCCCAATAGCCATTCTCAAGATAGTTGTGCTCATCGCTAGAAAGTGCTTGAATGCTGCTATATCCGCAATGGTGGTTCGTCACCAGTAAGCCTTCGTTGGAGATTACTTCTCCTGTGCATCCGCCACCGAATATGACTACGGCATCTTTAATAGATGAATGATTAATGCTATAAATCTGGTCGGCAGTAAGCTTGCAGCCTAAGTCTGCTATGGCTCTGGAATTCATTTGCTGCAATAGCGGCAGGAGCCACATCCCCTCATCCGCTGCGGCAAAAGTAGCCATCAAGAGGGCTGTCAGCACGGAAATCATCAGTCTTTTCATTTTTTTATGAATATATTGTAAAACAATATACAAATATAGCAAAGATTGCCTGATGCCAAAGAGAGGCAAGCCTATTTCCGCCCCATTTTTTCGTAATGGGAGATCAGTTTCCTGGCAGTTTGCAGAAGCTCTTCTTTGTCTTGAATTTTCTCTTTCAGCCGCTTATTCTCAGCCTTCAGCATTTCTACTTCTTTTATGTAGTTGTCGTTGAGGTTTTTAAGAGTATTCTCATAATTGACCCTCACCTCGTCCAGGCCAGCCTCCACGGAATCAATCGGCTCATAACCATTTACGAGTTCATCCAGAGACATCCCTGCGATGCTTGCAAATTTTACCACATGCTCGTTCATTATTCTCGTCGGCCCGTTCTCAAGTTTGTGGTAAGCAGTAAGCGACATTTCCAGGCGTAGCGCCATTTCGCTCTGAGATATTCCCAGAGATTCTCGAGCTTTGCGCATGTTGTTTCTTATGGAGGCGTCGTCCATTTTCTTTGCCGTCGTTTACTTTTCGTGCAAAAATATTCATAAAGGCAAAAGTCTTTTTGTAATTAATAGTTTATAATTTAAACTACAGATTTAAAAAAACATTAAAAATTATAAAGAAACAGAAATTTTTTATTCTTAAAACAGAAATATTTTCAACTAGAGGTTGCAAGGAATTTCTTAAAACATCAACTTAGCGAAAAACCAAATGCCATGGGGAACAAGATAGATTATGAATATGCTGCATTCGAGGCTCTGATGGATCAAGATAGGATATTCTTAGATGAGTCATTGAATTTTAATGACATCTGCGCTCAGATAGGGGCAGACGCACAGGCGCTGGAGCAGAAAATTGCCGAAGAGCTTGGCTATCTGGGGGATGAACTTCTGGAAGTTTATCGCGATAAATCGTTATTGTGATTTTTTTTTCTTACATTTGAAAACGTGCCTTTTGGCACGGACAGAAATACATAATTAATCAACATAAAAGATGAAAGAATATTCAACAAAAGACATTCGCAACGTGGTTCTTATCGGAGGCACGAAATCCGGTAAGACCACGTTATCTGAAGCCATGCTCTTCGAGGGCAAGGTGATTGCCAGAAGAGGCACGGTCGAGGACAAGAACACCGTTTCTGACAACGAGGAAATCGAGAAAATGAACCAGAGGTCGATCTATGCCACTCCGCTATATGCCGAGTTCATGGACACTAAGTTTAACATAATCGACACTCCTGGTGCAGATGACTTCGTAGGAGGCGCAGTGTCGGCCTTCAAGGTCTGCGAGAACGGTATTCTTGTCATTAATGCCCAGCAAGGAGTTGAAGTCGGCACTGAGATTTTCGCTCGCTATGCGGACCAGTATAATGTTCCTCTGATCATAGCAGTTAACCAGCTAGATTCAGAAAAAGCGGACTGGGACGTTACCATGCACTCTTTGAAAGAGACTTTCGGGAACAAAATCATAGACGTTCAGTTCCCGGTTAATCCTGGAACCGGATTCGATGGTTTCGTGGATGTGCTGAAAATGAAATATTACCATTTCACCGACGATAACGGCACTAGGGAAGGCCTTGACATTCCTGCAGATCTTCAGGCTCAGGCGGACGATCTCCGCCAGCAGCTCATCGAGAAGGCTGCTGAGTTCGATGACACTCTGATGGAGAAATTCTTCGATGCAGGTTCCCTGACTGAAGATGAGATTAGGAAAGGGATGGGCATCGGAATCCGCAATCGCGAGCTAATGCCTGTCTTCTGCGTTTCTGCTAAAAAAGACATCGGCGTGAAGAGACTCATGGAATTCACTATCAGGACCTCAGCCTCTCCTGCTGAGACAAAATCCATGACGAAAGACGGGAAAGAAATCGCCTGCAAGCAGGATGCTCCTACATCTCTGTTCATCTACAAGACCGACGTGGAGCAACATCTTGGCGAGGTTTCTTATTTCAAGGTAATGTCTGGTGAGCTCACTGAAGGCCAGGATCTTGAGAATGCCGAGACAGGAGACAAAGAAAGAATATCCACTATTTACGCAGTCGCGGGTGCGAAGAAGGAGAAGGTTTCCGCACTCAATGCTGGGGATATTGGATGTACGGTGAAACTTCGCTCTGGCAAGACCAACGTGACTCTGGCACAGCCCGGTTCAGGCCTCGTTTATGAAGATATCGTATTCCCAGCCTCCAGGTATCGTTGTGCGATTAAGGCTCAAGTGCAGGCTGACGAGACGAAACTCGCTGACGCACTCGCAAAGATTTCAGCCCAAGACCCTACCGTCATAGTGGAATATTCAAAAGAACTGAAGCAGACTATCCTTAGCGGTCAGGGTGAGCAACATATTAATGTCGTTAAATGGAGGCTAGAGAACGAATTCGGCGTTAAGGTCGAGCTGTTCGCTCCGAAGATTCCTTATCGCGAGACCATCACGAAGACAGCTAACGCAACGTATCGTCACAAGAAGCAATCCGGAGGAGCTGGCCAGTTCGGAGAGGTTGCCCTGCTTATAGCTCCTATCATCGATGGCGTTCCTTTCTCGAATAAGTTCAAGATCGACGGCAAAGATGTTACTCTCAACGTGAAGACTCAGGAGTCGTTTAACCTAGAATGGGGCGGCAAGCTGGAGTTCTACAACTGCGTTGTTGGTGGAGCCATTGATGCCAGGTTCATGCCCGCCATCCTGAAGGGTATCAACGACAAGATGCAGGAAGGCCCTCTCACAGGCTCTTATGCGCGTGACATTAGGGTGTTCGTTTACGATGGCAAGATGCATCCGGTGGATTCTAATGAAATTTCTTTCGTCTTGGCTTCTCGCAATGCTTTCAAAGAGGCATTCCGCAATGCTGGCCCGAAGATCATGGAGCCTATTTACAATGTGGAGATTCTCACCCCTGCAGAGTACATGGGGGCATGCATGTCCGACCTTCAGAACAAGAGAGCTATCATCGAAGGCATGAGCTCTGATAAAGGCTTCTCTACTCTTAAGGCAAGGGTTCCGCTCGCAGAGCTGTACAGGTATTCAACGACCCTCAGCTCTCTGACTTCTGGCTCAGCGACGTTCTCAATGACTTTTGCGGATTATCAGCAGGTGCCTGGCGATGTTCAGACCAAGTTGCTTGCCGAATACGCCGCACAAGAGAAAGAAGAAGAGTAGAAATGTTTTTTGTTGTGTGTAAGGTGGTCCGCTAGCCTCGCAGGTTTACGGACCATTTTTTAGTTGAAGAAATGCATGGATTTTGAAATAGAAATATTATTTATGTAATTATTGTATAATTCTAAATTATTTTGAATATGAAAATAAAGAATGTTACCCTCATAGGAGGTGGCGTACTTGGAAGCCAGATAGGCTTCCAGACAGCGTATAAAGGCTATAATGTTACGTTTTTCATGAGATCTGAAGGAACAATCTCACGCACGAAGCCAAAGACGGAGAGGCTGTATGGAATCTACAAGCAGACACTCGAAGCTGGTAAGACTGGTGGTCATGTGGGTAGGGGGCTAGTTGACGACCCTAAGTCTGCGGATTTCAATGCTCTCCTGCATAACGTGGACACTGCCTA
Organism: Bacteroidales bacterium; assembly: GCA_028724885.1. Classification (GTDB taxonomy): domain Bacteria; phylum Bacteroidota; class Bacteroidia; order Bacteroidales; family UBA932; genus Cryptobacteroides. Next base: position 32,542 of record JAQYTJ010000051.1, read on the forward strand.
CAACAGCCTGGTGTACGAAATGGATTTAGGGAAGGCTCTAGCTGATGCTGATCTGGTGATAGAGGCTCTGGCAGAGGATGTTAATCAGAAAATCGAGTTTTACGAAAAGGCTGCGCCGCTGCTTCCTGAGAAAACCATAGTAGTTACGAATTCCTCCACGCTCCTTCCGAGCGTTATTGCCCCTCACACCGGCAGGCCGGCTAAGTTCATGGCGCTGCACTTCGCTAACAACATCTGGGAATTCAATACGGCTGAAGTAATGGGGCATGCAGGTACTGATCCAGAAGTTTACAAGGCCGTTTCAGCTTTTGCGAAATCCATAGGAATGATTCCGCTTGAGTTGCACAAAGAGCAGCCTGGGTATATCCTGAACACCATGCTGGTTCCATTCCTACATGCGGCTGAGGGTCTTTGGGCTAACGAAGTTGCTGACCCTCAAACGATTGATCTAACTTGGAAACTTGCTACAGGTGCCCCTTTCGGACCGTTCCAGATTCTAGATGTCGTTGGCATAATTACGGCTTATAATATTATGGCGGCTACGCCTGCGGCAAAAAATCCGGATTCCGTTGAATACAAGATCGTGACTAGGCTGAAAGAGATGATTGATTCCGGCAAACTCGGCGTCAATGCCGGTGAAGGTTTCTACAAATACAAGTAGTTCTATAGGAAATACTCAGATGTTATTGCAAATCCTGTCATGACGACTTTTGTCGTGACAGGATTTGTTAATTACTATAAAGTTCATAGAATCAAGTCCCAAGCCGTGTGTTATGCAAAAGTACGAGATCTGGAACTAATCGTCGTATTTCACGATTTTCCTGAGCATCTTTGTGTAATGCTTCTCATGCTTAGCGCCCTTTGACGATAACAGCATTGTCAAGGAATAGGTTAAATGGCATTTCGTAAACCTAGATTCTAAGTCAAGCGCGGAATGACGGGAGAAAAGCTGTGAGTAACCACCCCACCATCCTGAGCATGTCACCTCGTCATCCTGCGACCTATGCGTGGAGTCCAGTCCGAATGCTTTTGCCGCGTGAACTAATCCCATGTACAAGGCTCTACAGCATGGTTTGCTATGCGAACACCCTCCATGTCATCATGGGGGTTGCATGCACACATTAACGACAGCCACTCCAGAGGCATACAACCTTGCGCAGCAAATGCATGACGCGCCACATAGCATGTCTCTTCCAGAGACGGCTGTTCTCTTGCGATGACTCGTTGGTTTGTGCTTGTGGCGGATCTGTCCGCCGTAGCTGTGACTTCGGAACAACGTCGTATTTTTTCCTCAATTACAGGCCACGGCCTGCATCATCCTACGGGCCTAGAAGGCATATGCCCAAGACTTACTCAGTTCTGGGAATGGGTGTGGGCAACGCAGGTTCTTCTTCCTGGCCCTCCGGTGGCATATCACCGTTGCCAGTAAATGTAGAATCTATGTCCTCGCCAACGAGGACAATGTGCATTCTTTGCAACAACAGCTTCACTAGCCATCAAACACGTCATAGGCATAGGAACTGAATCAAGTTCAGGATGACGTGGTGGTACGCTATGGATAACAAATTCGGTAAAATAGCAACGGCAATAAAGGTCTCTTTCCAAGACCAAATTTACGCATATTGGCTTCAGAGCAATTACTTCATGCTATAGTTTCGCTATTGTGCCGGTGAGCTGCGTGCCGATGCCGATGGTGTAACCTTGGGAGAGGAAGAACACTCGGTTGAAAGTGTCTGCAATGAGGATCACAGGCTTATTCGAGGTTGGTAGCTTCATATTTTCCATGGCTTGCCTGAAGAGCGATCCGTCGGCATCGATGCCAAAAGAAATTGTCTCAGGGAGCGTTCCGAAGCGATTTTCGGCGATTTGCTCTTTCAGCATATTCAGTTCTTTTTCGTCTTTGCAGAGGAGAATCATCGGCCTGCCCCATTTCTCAAGATCTGCTTTCGCAGCCGCAAGGTCTTTCAGCACGTGATTAGTCGGCTCGCTACCGACGCTTAGGAAGCCTAGGACGAAATAGCCGCGCCCGGTCTGCGATAATATGCTCTTAGGCTCTGCGGCAAGAGTCCAGTCTTTAGCGGCAGGGATATATTTTGACTCGGAGTCGAAAGAACCCATGATGGACACTTTTGACGTGTCTTCGCGAATGACGAGATCCAAAGTGGTGGCCTGGCCTTCTTTAATCTCGAACAAACGCATGGTGACTGGCACGGATCCGTCAGAAACCCGGTTCCCACTGCACAGGAGGTATGTGCCGGCATCCAGAGACGTTCCGTTTTTGAATACGTTCGCCCATGTCACTCCGCCGCCCATATCCACCTGCCCTTCGTCGAAAGTAAGCAGTTGAGTGCGGCCATCTGCTATCTTGCTGATGGTGAAGTGGATATAGTAGTTCGGATTGTCTACGGTTCTGGTAGGTGAATATTTCAGGATGAGCCTTCCCTGCGGCGCCTGAACTTGTTCGGTTGCGTCGAAGTCAACATCGATCCAAGGTGCGGTGGCAGGTTGGATGTTCATGGAGCCGCTGTCGAACCTATATTGGATTTTCCCTGTCACTGGATCTTTGCGAGCATCCATTCCTAAAGTTCTGGCAACGGCAACGAAAAATATATTCCTTGACCTAGGGTCGGTCAATCGCGCTTTCCATACTCCCTCCGGAGACATAGGGATTCTCCATGCTTTCGGATCGTTGTCAATGGTTATGCTATCCGCAACCCACTTGATTAAATTCGAAGGAGTTAGATTCAGACCACCCTTGTTGTCATGCTGGCTTTCCTCGTCGTCATCCTGGCTTCCCTCGTCGTCATCCTGACGGAAGTCAGGATCTATCTTGGCGAACTCTTCTGTGAAATACGACTTGTACGGACTCAAGAACTCGTTTTCAATCCTAGGACAGAGAATAGCGGAAGCGGCATCGTAACTATCATTTAAAATATTAATTGTTACGTCTTTCAAGTCTTTGTGGCTCAAAGATTTTAGAAGTTCTATGGCACGGTTGTCAGGATGCTCTGACAGGAATTCCTCTATCACAGGATGATTGCCAGCAGACATCACGAGCAGCTGGGCTTCATCGGCTGGCAAACCATGACTGGCCATGAACTTCGATGCGCTTTCTGGATTCTGGAACGTGGCCATGTAGGCTTTGCGTATGGAGTCTTCTTGGGCGAAGCGACGGTCATTCTCGGCTCTTTGCTCATGAGTGACTTCAGGAATATTCGCTTTCTCAGGCGGAGGAACTATCGTAATCTGCTGCTGATCTAAAGGATGCTTGTCAGTTAGAGTGATCGTGACTAAAGTATCTTTCCCGAAAGACACCTTTGAATATCCATACAGTCCGTCCTTCGAGGCCCATGCCAGCATGTCTCCTTTTCCGGCAGATAAGAACGTGCGGCCTGCCTCGTCGGTATCTTTCGAAAGGGCGGAGTAGAATTCGGCGTAATTGTATATTTTAAAGTCTACCCTTGCGCTATCCACAGGCTTGCCAGCTTCGTCAACTACTAGAAAGTCAGCGCGTGCGGTCTCGGCGTAATTGGCGGTCAGATTTATTTCCGTGAAATTAGGTCCCTCCATGACTTTCTCCTCTGTCCCCTCATATCTTCCGAAAGCCCTAGTGTGCATCAGCATGCCGCGGCTCGCAGGGGCATTGAACCAGCCTAGGTCTAGGACAGGCTCTGGCTCGCAGGCACCTAGGAAATGCCACTTTCCGTCTGCCCATGCCTCTACCCAGGCATGGTTGTCATCGGTGTGGGCCCAGCGAGGCGTGTAGACTTGGCGGGCAGGTATGCCTACGGAACGAAGTGCGGCAACCGTGAACGTGGCTTCCTCTCCGCAGCGCCCCAGCGTGCTTTTTATGCAGGAAAGCGGAGAGAGAGTACGGGCATCCGATGGCTGATAAGTCAGCTTTTCGTGGCACCAGTGATTGACTTCAAGGATTGCGTCTTCCATCGACAGGCCTTGGATCCGAGGCTTCAATTCCCGGTAAAAAACCACCCTTGAAGAGTCCAGGTTCTCGTTATTGACCCTCAGCGGCAGCACGAAGTGCCTGAACAGAAGTTCTGGCACGTCCCATCCCATCTCTTTCTCAGCTTGGAATGAAGATTTTATATTCATTAAGAAGAACTCAGTAGGGTAGTCGGTCATGTCCGCCAGAGGCATATAGGCATATAGGAAATCCAGCGCCTCCCTCTCGGCGAGGGATATGCCTTCCGGTGCATCATAGAATTGTAGCAGCTGTGGATTGGTCTGAAACCTCACTGTGGCATCTTCCATTACTTGGCTTCTATATTCTTCGTCAGTGATAAAATGCCTGCCAGAAGTGCATGATGATAGCAATACCGAAAAGGCGGTGAGAGCTAAAGGAATATATCTCATCATAATATGCTGATTAATGGTTTTATGCTAATATAGCAAGAAAACCCCAGAAAGATTTCGTAATTTTGCCAAATAATTAAATTAAATCATGAAAAAGTTTTTTTGCGTTTTATCCATATTGACCGCAGCTGCCGTGAGCGGCGTGGCTTCCGCTGCTGACTATGAGTCCAAGAGGCCGGCAGAGAGAAATTTCATTTCCCAGGCTGTCGAGGCCAAGATTTCGGAGGTGAGCCAGGCTCTGGTCAATCCCTATTTGCGCTGGATGTTCCAGAACTGCTATCCGAACACCCTCGACACTACTGTGCATCCGGGGAAAGACGAAAACGGCAATCCGAGGACATTCGTGTACACAGGTGACATCCACGCCATGTGGCTCAGGGACTCCGGAGCGCAGGTGTGGCCTTACGTAGAGCTATGTGGCAGCGATGAAGCGCTGAAAAACCTGATCGCTGGTGTCATAAACTGCCAATTCAGTCTGATATGCAAGGATCCATACGCAAATGCGTTCAATGATGGCCCTACCGGGGATGGCTGGCAGAAAGACAACACGAAGATGCAGCCAGACGTGTTCGAGCGCAAATGGGAGATAGACTCCGACTGCTACCCTATAAGACTGGCATACGGTTATTGGAAGGCCACTGGCGACGAGTCTGTGTTCGGCGACAAATGGTTGGAGGCTGTCAGGAACATTCTGACGACTTTCAAGGACCAGCAGCGAAAGGAAGGTCGAGGCTCCTATAAATTCGAGCGCGAGACTACCCGCCAGCTGGACACCAAGAGCAATGACGGCTGGGGCAACCCAGTGAGACCAGTGGGTCTAATTGCCTCTGCGTTCCGGCCATCCGATGATGCCACTACATTTGAGTTCTTGGTGCCAGACAACTTCTTCGCGGTAAGCGTTTTGCGAAAGGCGGCAGAGATTCTGTCTGTCGTCAATCACGATGAGGCGCTTGCCAAAGAATGCACCGACCTTGCCGACGAAGTAGAAAAAGCTCTCTATGAATATGCTGTCGTGAAGCATCCTAAATATGGAAAAATTTTCGCTTTCGAAGTGGACGGCTTCGGCAACTGCCTGATGATGGACGATGCCAACGTGCCAAGCTTGCTTGCCTTGCCATACTTGGGCTGCGTAGATGCGAAGAACAAAATCTATAAAAACACTAGGCGATTCGTGCTCAGCGAGGACAATCCTTATTTCTTCAAGGGGACTGCCGGTGAGGGCATAGGCGGGCCTCACATCGGCTACGACATGGTATGGCCTATGAGCATAATAATGAGGGCTTTCACGTCTTCGAACGATGAGGAAATCCTGCACTGTCTGAATATGCTGGTAAACACCGATGCCGGCACTGGCTTCATGCACGAGTCCTTCAATAAAGACAACCCTGACAAATTCACTCGTTCCTGGTTCGCTTGGGCGAATACTCTTTTCGGCGAACTGATAGTGAAGCTTTACGATGAAGGCAAAGTAAGTCTTCTGAACTCCGTGACTTCCAGATAATGTTCAAGAAGCTGCAAGGCATCATCTTCATTATCTTCCTTATGGCCGCTGCGTCGCCTAACGCACAAGGCGTGTCCAAGAAATATATTGATTCATTGAAAGTTACATTGCGTTCAATGGATATGCCCCCTGCGTTTCTTTTCCTTCCTCATGCTCTTTCAGAAGTGCGAGGAAGGACTGACAGGGCAGGAATATGGTCACTTACTGCAGCGGATGCAATTAGAGGGGCGAGGAAACTCGGCATCAGGTTGCAAGTGCCGAACGATACCACCGTGATTAACTACGACATCCGGAGCGATGCTTCCCTATCCACGAAAATAGCTCTTGGCAGGCTAAGTGAATTATTCAACGAATATGGCGACTGGGATTCAGCCGTGATTGCTTTTGCTACCAGCCCAGCTGCATTTGCCAGCATGGATTCAGCGCAGGTTGCTGACGCACCCATCCTTCGGTATCTGAAAGAAGACGAGGCTAGATATTCTAAGAAGCCTGCGAAAGCGTTCGATGACATCGAGCGTCAGCTGGAAATGAGACAGGCAGAGCTTGAAGCGGCGAGGCATCTTGAAGCAGATAAAAACAAAGCCAGGGTTGATTCCCTACGCAAGCAGCAGGCACGTGCTGAGGAGAAAACAGTTTACAGGATAAAGCGCGGAGACACCCTTGGCGGAATAGCAGCTCGGTATCACGTAAAGGTCTCAGAAATAAAGAAATGGAATAATCTTCGCAGTGACATGATCCGAGAAGGCAAAACACTGATAATTTACAGGAAATAACATGAAACCAGCGCAAATAACCATATTTCTTCTTGCGATTTTCGCCTTGCTCTTCGGCATCTGGTTCGCCTTCCCATCTAAGGGAGTGGAAGTCGCAGGTTTGCATTTAAGATTCCCGAACTATGAGTCTTACAAGAAGAGCCTTGAAGATGATCGTACAGAAATTGATGTGGATTCCGTGCTCCTAGCCGTCGATAGGAGCTATGAGATGGTGAAAGGCTCGGAAGACACTCTGGCATATTACTATAATTATTTAACGACAAATCCAAACAGGATTTATATGCCGGGGGACGATTACCATTTCTTGGATTCATTCTTCGAAGAAGCTTGTAAGGCGCATAAAAACGGCACTCTCGTGAGAATACTGCATTATGGCGACTCCCAAATCGAGATGGATAGAATCTCATCCGTTCTGCGTCAGGATCTGCAGGAAAGATTCGGCGGGAGCGGTCCTGGAATGGTGCCTATGATACAGAGGATTCCAACTGTGTCCGTCAGCCAAAAGGCATCAGGGTCGCTGACTCGTTATGCCATTGTGGGTGACTCGCTGACGAATAAGGCTTCGAATCATCGCTACGGGCCCCTCACGCAGTTCTGCACTGTTAGCGGCAACGCCACGTTCTCATTTTTCAAGACAAATAACCGCTATTCGAAGCAGCGTGCAAAAGAGATCTCGAAAATCAGCGTCCTGCTTGGCTACAACAGCGATGATTTCACTATTAAAGTGAAGTGCGACACGCTTCGGGAGCAGACCAAGACATTGAAAGCAAAAGATGGGGTTACTCTGGTCTCCATGAATCTGGGCAAGAATGTCAGCAAGGGGACGATTTCGTTCTCGGGAACGGCTGATGTCTACGGAATATTGCTGGATGGCGGTTCGGGAGTAACGGTGGACAATGTAGGCCTTCGTGGTTGCGCTGGATTCATATTCTCCAGCATAACCCCTGCTGTCATGAAAGAAAGTTTCGCCGCTACGGACACTCGCCTGATACTCATGCAGTTCGGTGGGAATGCGATTCCAGGAATATATTCAAAGAAGGCGATCTCTGCCTATACCGGCAGAATCGTCAAACAGTTCGACTATTTCAAAAAAGTGGCGCCAAAGGCAAAAATCCTTTTCATAGGCCCTTCTGACATGGGAAAAAGCGTGGATGGAGAAATCGTGTCGTGGCCGCTGCTGAAGGAGATGAACGATTCTCTAAAAACCAGCTGCCTGAATAACGGAGTGGCATACTGGGACACGTTCAATGTGATGGGCGGCGCAGGCTCCATGAAACGCTGGGTGGCACACAATCCGCCGTATGCGGGGCCTGACTACATCCATTTCACGAATAAGGGAGCCGAACACATTGGGAATGCCTTAGCAAGGTCTTTCCTTCTCTACGATGATTTCTATGACCTGAGGCAGCAGCTCTCCGACAAGGCTGTTATGGAATACATGAATATGCTGTCGGATAGTTCGGGAGACCAAAGTGCCTTGCCTAGTGGAGAGCAATGAATATGATGAAGCGCAATCTGGCATATTCATTCATCCTTATCCTGCTGCTTCCTTTCGGGTTGCAGGGGCAGAGCATTAAAAAATATGTCCCTAGCTACGATTTTGTCAATTTCAAGGCAAATCAGATTCAATTCCTTGGTGATTCTGCCTCATTCGAGAGGGTTTATGACAAGCTTGATTCGGTGGTTTTCCTTGGGCAAGGGCATCTGAATATAATGCATATCGGTGGTTCTCATGTTCAGGCCGGGGTTTTCACCTCCCGTTTGCGGAACAATTTGCTTTCTCTGGCCGATGGGCTCGATGGCGGTAGGGGACTTGTGTTTCCTTTCTCGGTGGCTAGAACCAACAATCCTATCAGTTTCGTCGTGCATAGGACGGGAATATGGGATGCCACGAAAAATGTCGGTCGTTCTCCTGACCATCGTCTCGGACTGACTGGAATGGCCGTCACGACCGAAAGCAAGAAAGCTTCCGTGAGCGTTGTCACCGTCTCGCGCGAACCTCAGCCAGACGATCCCGAGTTCTTGTTCAACTGCGTGAAGGTGCTGGGTTATTCAGAAAGGGGCGGCAGGGAGCCTCTGGTTTTACGCTCCGAGGCTGATACATTGCATGGTGAATATTCCGATAGCGAATCCAGCTGGACTTTCTCACTACCTCAGCTTACCGATTCTGTGACTATTACGATTTCTGAGACTGCCGGCTGCTTCACGCTTACCGGGATTTATCTCGACAATCGTTCGCCCGGGATAACCGTGACGGGAATAGGCGTGAATGGGGCTGCTTTGACTTCTTATATGAAATGCGTTGATTTCCAGAGAGATCTCTGTCTCGTGAAGCCGGATCTGGTGCTGTTCGCCATTGGCGTGAACGATGCTTCAGGAAGGGATTTTCAAATTGATGACTTCAAGTCACGCTACGCCTGGATGATTTCACAGATTCGTGCGGTTAACCCTGATTGCGCTTTCATATTCATAACGAATAACGACAATATGCGTAGGGTTAGTCGTCGCAGCAAAAGGGTGAATGAGCATGGGCCGGTCGTGGAGAGCGCGTTCAAGGATCTTGCTAAGGAATATGGTGGCGGCCTCTGGGATCTGTTCGACATCATGGGCGGCCTTGGGTCAGTGAGTAATTGGAGAACCGCGGGAATGATTCAGAGCGACGGCGTCCATTTCACGAATGCGGGCTACGACCTGATTGGTGATTTACTGTACAATGCTTTGATGGATAAATATTTGCAACATATTCAGAAATAGACTATGGGATTCTGGGACGTGGCATCTGACTTTTTCAAGAACCTGTTCGGCTTCGATCAGGCTCACCCGCTTCTGTTCACCCAGTTCTATTTCTGGGCGTTCTTCGCAATAGTCATGGCCTTCCTCTGCTTCTTCAAGAACAAGGTCTTGTTGCGGAATGCCTTCCTGTTCTTCGTGAGCCTGTTTTTCTATTACAAGACCAGCGGGCTTTTCCTGATGCTTTTCGTCTTTGTAATAGTCTATAACTATTTCGCTGGCTGGTGGCTCTACCCTCGAAAGACCAAATTCGCAAGGAATTTCATCGTGATTCTAAGTGCGGTAGTGGATTTGTCGTTGCTATGCTATTACAAATACGCCTACTTCCTGACCGATGTTGTGAATAATCTCTTCGGGACTTCGTTCGCAGTGCATGATGCCATCGCTGAGTTCGGAAACATGATTGCTGGCCGGGAGGCTTTCAGCGTGGACAGCATATTCCTGCCGGTGGGAATATCCTTCTTCACGTTCCAGGCGATGAGCTACGTGATTGACATATTCAGAAGGAAGTCCGAGCCGGTGATAAATTTCCTCGATTTCGGTTTCTACCTGAGTTTCTTTCCTCAGCTGGTAGCAGGCCCTATCGTGCGCCCGAATCAGTTCCTGCCGCAGCTGCACAAGCCATTCTTCCTTGGCCGCAAGCAATTCGGCATTGCGGTGTTCTGGATTATGAACGGCCTGGCAAAGAAGCTGATACTGAGCGACTACATCGCTGTGAATTTCTGCGACCGGGTGTTCGAGAATCCTTTGCTCTACACCGGATTCGAGAATCTTACTGCCATATTCGGCTATTCGCTACAGGTTTATGCCGACTTCTCCGGTTACACGGACATTGCCACCGGCGTGGCAATGCTGATGGGCTTCTACCTGCCTAAGAACTTCGACTCGCCATATAAGGCGAAGAATGCCTCGGAGTTCTGGAAGCGCTGGCATATTTCCCTTTCCAAGTGGCTGCAAGACTATCTTTATATTCCTTTGGGAGGCAATCGCAATGGCACCATAGGCTCTTACGCCATTATTTTAGGTATAGCTTTCATGGCTTCCGCTCTCGCTAAGAACTGGTGGGTGTTTTTCTCCGTCCTTCTGCTGACCGCTGTCATTGCCTTCTTCATAATATTCAAAAAAAACACTCGCAAAGAGCTGATTTCGGACATCAACAGGATGGACACCATGCTTCTGGGTGGTCTCTGGCACGGGCCAAGCTGGAATTTCATGATCTGGGGTGGGCTGAACGGCTTAGGAATATTGATATATCGTTTCTGGAAGTCTTGCAACGTGTATGTCAGAGTGCTGGTGATAGGCCTCATTACCGGACTGTGCCTCGTTTTGAAGATGGCTTTCGAGGCGCCGGTGTTCAACCTGTTCTTTTACTGGACATTGATTATATTCATAGGCGCTTTCGTCAGGATGCTGTACAGCATGCTTAAGGGGCGTTCGCTGCCTTGGCTTAAGGATGCGTGGTCGGTGCTGATGACTTTCATATTCGTGACTTTCACTCGCCTTTTCTTCCGTAGCGGCTCCAATCTGGATCCGGCGGAAGCCAACGAAAAAGCATGGGGCACGGCCAAGAACATGGTGAACCAGATTGGCGGTGACTGGGATTTCGCTATGGTGCCGCAGATTGCCTGGCAGCATAGAAGCATACTCATAATATTCATCATCGGCATGCTGATTCACTGGCTCCCTGAGCGTTTCAAGAGGCGTTACCGCATCTGGTTCGCCAAGATGCCGCTCGTCGTCATGGTGCTCTTCTGCGTCATCGCGATATTCATAATCTGCCAGTTCATCACCTCCGACCTCCAGTCCTTCATCTACTTCCAGTTCTAAGAAATAGTTTCGTGATCGATACATCTCTATTCGTTTAGCAGCCACTCGTGGGCGGGAACAATCTTGATGGTCCTGCCATCATGGGTAATAGTTTCGCTCTGGAAATCTGTAATGATATACAAATTGTTACAACGAGTCGCTTTTGCTCCGGTCAGCAGGCTGTTGATCTCTCGTGTGCGCGTCTTCTCAGAAGACAGGTCATAGCATACTTGGTATAGCTCAAGCGCCTTGTTTCCTTTGCACACTACAAAGTCAGTTTCAATACCCTTGTCATTTTTGTAGTAGTAAATATCCTGCTCCTTAGGTCCATTACGGCGCAGAAGCTCAATGTACACAAGTGTTTCCAGATGCCAGCCAAGATTGTCGCTAGCAAAAGCGTCAGCGCGGGCATCCATCATAGCCACATCAACGGCATAGACCTTTTCGTCATAAACGCGCTGGATGCTCTTCTGGGAGTATTTCTTCAGACCAATGAGAAGGTATGCCTCCTTGAGGTAGTCAATATACTTCGCTACCGTATGGCTGGACTTAATGCCGAAATTGTGGGCCAAGTCGTTCTCTACAACCACATGAGGCACGACATTCAGCAGATGATGAGCCATGCTTTCGAAAGCATGGGGATAGCGCAACTTGTGGCGCTGTTCAATATCTCTCTTCAGAATATTATCTACCAGTTTGGAGATGTAGGATGTTTTGTTCTTCTCGTGTAACAATTCGGGGAATCCACCCTGCTTGAGATAGACATCGAATGCGGCTCTACGGAAGGCAACGCTTTTGGTTGTCGGGGAATCTATGGAGACTCCAGTAGCCATGCAGTAATCTCGGAACGAGAAAGGATAGAGTTCGATCTCATCGTGACGGCCGGTCAGATGGGTCGCAAGTTCTCCGCTAAGAAGTTTAGCATTTGAACCGGTGACAAAAACACGCATGCGACTCCGGAGCAACCTGTTCACGAATAGATGCCAGCCTGTAACATTCTGGACCTCATCCAGAAACAAATAGTTGAAATCGCCGTAGATTTTGTAGAGCACTTCTAAGACGATATTCAGATCCGCCGCAGTCATATCAAGGAAGCGCTCATCGTCGAAGTTGACGTAAGCGAAATTCACGCCTTTACTCTTGAGCATACTGTAGCACAAAGTCGATTTGCCGCTTCGACGCACACCGATAACCACCTGTGCCATCGTACTCTCTAGTTCAATGCGATCTTCTTCTGGCCTGGAAACCAGCGGCTCCCTCTCCAATTTCTTAAGTTCCTCAAACTGCTCTGAGATCACCTGTTCTATGACTCTTTTGTCTATCATAACGTTCCTATTTAGCATCACAAAGATAGTGTCTTTCTTTATTAATGCAATACTTCGCCAAAATTGACCCATCTAAAATGCAATACTCCGCCATTATGGGATTATTTAAGTGCAATATTCCGCAAAATGTGTACATGTCTATTTTAATTCAGAATATTTATTATTATTACATTTGCCGTGACATAAGCCGGCGTGGAAATTATCATGGGATTAAAGGAAATAGAAAGAAAGTTCTTGGTGAAGAATAATGAATATAAGGCATTGGCTGTCGGTGCCGTGCGGATAAAGCAGGGCTACATCAGCAGCGTGCCGGAGAGAACGGTGCGCGTACGCATCCGGGATGACCAGGGGTTCATTACCATTAAAGGGCACGGAAACGCTTCTGGCACTTCCCGCTTTGAATGGGAAAAGGAAATCGCTCCTGAAGATGCGCAGGCTCTTCTAGGCATTGCTGAGCCTGGCATCATCGACAAGACGCGCTATTTGGTTCCGAACACCGATGGAAAGCACATTTGGGAGGTGGACGTCTTCCATGGCGAGGACGAAGGGCTTGTCATGGCCGAGATAGAGCTTGGTTCCGAAGACGAGGCTTTCGACAAACCTGAATGGGTTGCTGAAGAAGTGACCGGGGATGAACGGTATTATAATGCCTTTTTGGCGAAAAATCCTTTCAAGAACTGGGGCAATTAACGATTAAACTTATTAATATATGATTGAGATAAGCACGAAAATCCATGACCAGTACTCGATAGAATTTAAAGTCGGGTTCGTGACTCGCAAGCAGCAGAGAATGAACGATTTCTCTCTTGCTATGTGGATTTTTGCGCCTAAGAGCCTGGACATCACTAGGACGACTTTTCCAAAGGAAATGTTTTATCAGGATGTGAAATCGAACATCAGGCTGATAACCCCGACTTTCCTTCTGCGAGAAATAGTCGACGGCCCTGCCATTCCACTGCGGAATATTCGAGGAGCTTTCGAGGCGATGGCCTCCAGCCCAACCAGGGCGAATATAGGGGAATATGAATATCATATCAAGATGTTCGCTTCCATAGTGAAAAGCGCGATGCGCGACGAGATACTACATATTGCCACGAACCGCATAGAGTCGGACACGAACGCTCTTTGCGAGGGTTTTGTCGAGAATGCCGGCAGAATTCTTGATGAATATGAAAAATTGCGTTCGATCATCAACGTCCCTACTGTGGAAACCAGCGTTATGCAGATGTATCTGCGAGGGGATGAATTCCTAGGAGACGTGGCCGGCAAGCACCTGCTGGATCTTATTGCCTGGCTGGAGGCGAGGGACATGAAGGATTTGAGCAGGAAGGCCTTGGTCTTATATTCAAAGATCGGGAATCATAAGAAGAATATGTCCTATCCAGAGCTTCGCGAAGATGACCCAGAGCAAAACAGTAGCTACCTGCATCGTTTCAGCGTGCTAAAAAAATATATCGAGAGCGTCCTATACCTCAGGTCTCCTAAAAAGCGAGACGGAGTGCTGGTAGAGCAGATTTATCTGAGCATCGCCGCCGGAATAGCCATGATCGTCGCAACTGGAACCATCACTCTATTTCGAAAGAAGTTCGGTTCCATGGCGCTGCTGCTATTCATCGCAATGGTGGTCAGCTACATGTTAAAAGATAGAATAAAAGACCTGATGCGCTACTATTTCGCCCACAAGGTCGGCAGCAAGTATTTCGACAATAAAGCGAAAATAATTCACAAGGATGTGGAACTAGGCTGGCTTAAGGAAGGCATGGATGTGCTGTCCATCGGCAAAGTGCCTTCAGACGTGCTTGCGGTGCGGAACGGCTCGCACCTAACCGAACTGGAGGACGACATGAATCCGGAATGCGTCATCCTTTACCGTAAGTCCGTATACATCGACCGGACTAAGCTACAAGGCAACACAGATTACGCCTTCTTCGGCATCAACGACATTCTAAGGCTGAATGTCATGGACTTCACTAAGAAGATGGACGATCCCCTCGTCCAAATGAAAACTCTTTCATCCGACGGCATGGTTAGCACCGTGCTTTGCAAAAGGGAATATTACATAAATCTGGTGCTTCAGTACAGTTACGATGATGTCATCGAATATAAACGTTTCCGCATCGCCCTCTCTCGTGACGGCATTCAGAGCATTGCGGAAGTAAATCAATAAGCGAGAACATTCCGATCTCGATCTTGCGATAAATCTCACAGTACGATGATTTTAAGAATGCTCCTACCGGAAGTCTTCGTAATCTGGCATGCCTAGGTCGGAGATGATGTCTTGGTAATCTTCGTCGTTGCGCGGGCAGATCATCAGCGCATCTTCGGTGTCGATTACCATGTAATCCTTAAGTCCTTTCAGGACGTAGAGCTTTTTCTTGTTTCTGGAAATGACCAATGAGCCGCTGTCGTCTTGCGTCAGGTTTTTGGAAGCGAATATCAAATTGCCATTCTTGTCTTTCCCATCACTTACTTTGTAGAGGGTGTCCCAGCTGTCAAGGTCTGACCATCCGAAATGCCCAGGGAAAAGCCAGGCCCGGTCTGTTTTCTCCATCACTCCATAATCAATTGAGATCTTGGGGCAGTCGGAATAGATTTTCTCAAGGAAATCCTTTTCTTTTTCAGTGTCTAGCGCATTCTCCCAGCCGTTGAATACGGAGACCACGTCTGGGATGAATCGCTTCATTTCTTCTATAATTGTCTGCGCTTTCCATGCGAATATGCCGGAGTTCCAATAGAACTCTCCGCTTTTATAAAATATTTCCGCTAATGTTTTGTCTGGCTTCTCGGTGAATGTCTTCACTTTCAGAGGCCTGTCGCTGCCTCTGTCCTTACCGCTGACTTGAATGTAGCCGTAATCTGTCTCTGGTTTAGTTGGGACGATGCCTATAGTCATCAAGGCATCTTCCTTGTCGGCATATTCAAAGGCGCTATTGATTGCATATAGGAATTTATCCTCGTCCAAGATTCTATGATCGGCGGGGGAGGCCGCCATCACTGCGTCAGGGTTCCGTTTTAGCAGCTTGCAGGCAGCAAAAGTGATGCATGGAGCCGTATTCCGGCTGTAAGGCTCTAGAAGGAGATTTTCAGGCAGAAGGTCCGGAAGCAGCTTGGCCGCAGTGTCTTTGTATTTGGCCAAGGTGACGACCAGAATGTTCTCCTTAGGCACTAGCTTGGCGAACCTGTCAAAAGTTTCCTTAATGAATGATTGCTCGTTACCTACAATATCGAGGAATTGTTTCGGTTTTGAATCACGACTTATGGGCCAGAATTTATTTCCTGCACCACCGGCCATTATCACGCAATACTTATTGGTCTTCATATATGCTTATCCTGAAATTTCTAAACAAAAATAGGAAGCCATGCATTTGGAAAATATTCTACCGTGACTTCCCCTCCATCAAAAGTGACAGCCACAACGTCGAAATTTACTTCTGAATCACCTTGAAATTTCGCATTTTTCATGCCATTCAAGTAAGCTTGAGCTGCTTTCGCTATTCTTTTCTGCTTCAAAAGGGTCACGTTTTCCTCCGGCTCGGCACAGACGGGAGCAACCCTTGCTTTCACTTCCACGAAGTGCAGACCGCCGCTATCTATGGAAATTATGTCTATTTCCAGATGACCACATCTGTAGTTCCGTTCAAGAATAGCATGACCTTTTTTAATAAGCATCTCACAGGCCTCGTCTTCCCCTCTTTTCCCTAGTTTGCTTGTTGCCTGCATAATGATCGGTTATTCAAATGTTACTATCGTCACTCCTGAACCGCCATACTGAAGTTGTTCGTCTCTCACGGAAGCAATTCCGGGGATGGACCGCAGATACTTTTGCAATTCCTCGTGCAGCACCCCTGTTCCCTTGCCATGAATGATGCGCACAGAACCTATGTTCACCATGATTGCATCGTCTATATAATGCGTCACTATGTCCAAGGCATCCTGAAGCCTTTCGCCTCGAACGTCCAGCTCTGGCTTGAAATTCAGCCTCCTTGCGTTCAGTCCGGAGGCATCCTGCGTAGAGCGAGGCTTTGCCGAGACCTTCATCGCAGCCTTATATTCATTGGAAGAAATCCTCTCCACCTTATCGAGAGGCATTTTTGAAGTTATGCTGCCAATATTTATCGTGACAGCTTTATTCGAAACTCGAATGACCTCCCCACACATTCCGTTTTTTTTAACTTTCACCTTTTCACCTACCTTCAACTGTCCTCCGCGGAACGTTTCCTGAATGGTCTCATCTGGTACATCGGCGTCAGAGTATTTACTGCTCTTCCTAGCCGCTGCTCTTCTTTTTCGCTCCTCCAGCTGTTTCAGCTTGGATTCTATGTAGGCATCATGATTCTGCTGATCCTGAACTTTCTTGTTTTCAAGTGCAGTCACGAAATCTTGCAGTTCCTTGCGAGCATATTTAGTTTTCTCCTTCTCCGCCTGCGCCTCCTTGATGGTACGTATGGTGTTCTCCACCTGCTTATTCGCTCCTTTCACGATTTCTTCCGCCTGCTTCTTAGCCTCATCGATGATGTCCTTCTTCATCTGCTTAATGCCTTCAAGCTCTTTCTGGTATTTTCCAGTAATATTCTCAAGCACCTTATCGGTAGAACGAATATGCTGCAGCTTCTCGTCCAAGGCGCGGCGGTTACGGACAATGCGGCGCAGATTCCTCTCCATTCCCACGAACTCGTCTCCTGCACGGTTCTCTGCGTCTTTCACGATGTTCTCCGGCAGGCCCATCTTACGAGCCAGTTCGAAAGCGAAGGAATTGCCAGGAAGGCCGATTTCCAATTGGAAGAGTGGCTGAATCTTGGCTGCGTCGAATTGCATTGCGCCATTTATCACTCCGGTATCTGCGCCAGAAGCGTAAAGCTTCAGGTTCGTGTAATGCGTAGTGATGGCCCCATACGTGCCCCTATGATCCATTGCGCTTAATATGGCTTCCGCAATTGCTCCGCCTGCCCTTGGCTCTGTGCCTGAGCCGAACTCGTCAATCAAGATCAAGGTCTTTTCGTCTGCCACTCGAAGCATGTCCTTCATATCCTCTAGGAAGGATGAATATGTGCTTAAGTCGTTCTCTATGCTCTGATCGTCCCCGATGCTTACCATGATGCGGTCGAACACTGGCAGCTCAGAAGTCTCGGATGTAGGAATGAGCATGCCCCACTGGAACATGTACTGCAGCAGGCCGGTAGTCTTGAGGCAGACTGATTTGCCTCCGGCGTTAGGGCCGGATATTAAAAGAATATGTTTTTGTGGCGTCAGGCGGACGGTAACGGGCACAATCTCTTTTTTCTCGCGGTTGAGCGCCCTTTCCAGAAGAGGATGCCGAGCTTTCCGCAGGTTCAATTCTCCGCTCTGTGATATGATTGGCATCCCAGCCTTCAGATCCAGCGCAATTTGAGCCTTGGCCACTAAAAAATCTATTTCACCAACGTATTTAGCAGATTCAATCAGATCTTGGACGTAAGGTCTCACGAAGTCGCTGAACTGAGCTAAAATCCGCTGAATTTCCTGTGCTTCTTCGTTGTGCAGGGCAATGATGTCGTTCTCGATCTCAACTATTTCAGCCGGCTCGATGAAAACCGTCTTGCCTGTCGAAGATGTGTCGTAAACAAGTCCAGAAATTTTCTTCTTGTTCGACGCATTGACAGGGATGAGCAATTTCCCTTCCCTAACGGAGAGGCTGGCATCGGAATCGATTATGCCGTCCGCCTGAGCCTGCTTCAATATGGCATTCGCCCGCTTCGAGATTGCTGACTCTTTAGATTTCAAAGATTTGCGTATTTGCAGGAGATTATCTGATGCGGTGTCTTTCACATCGCCGAACCTGTCCAGGATGGTGTCTATCCTGCGCTGTACTTCAGGAAAACACATTACTTTCTGGCTCATTTGCTTCAGGTTCGGGTAAACGCCGTCTTTCACTGCTTGGAAGAAATTCGTGAGCCTGCGTACGGTTTCAGTCATTGTGCGCAGCTTTCCAAGCGACAGCAGGTCAATCGTGTAGCCAGTTTTGGCAAGCGGACTCAAGAAATCCAGGCAGTCAATGTAGCCATTCGTAGGGAAGTTCTCCTCGAACATGATTATCAGCCGCATTTCGTCAGTCAGCAAGAGCCGTTTTTCTATCTCTTTTTTGTCCGTGCAGAATTTCTCGTCGGCCACCCTGCCTACGGCATATTCAGTAGAGCATCGATCAGAAATCATGTTCCTGATACGATCGAAACCTAATTTATATTCAAGTTTTTCTTCAGGTTCCATAGTTCATCAGGTTGGGTTTTCTTCAGCCTTTTCATTTTCCGCATGGCTTTCTGAGGCGTTTTTCTCAGAATTTTCGCCAAGCAGCAGCTTCAGAGTGTTGATGTTATCGACTGGCGTCAGCACGCCGCCACGCACGAAAGACACCTGGCCAGTCTCCTCGGAAACCACCACCACATCAGCATCTGAATCCTCAGATATTCCTATGGCCGCCTTATGGCGCATTCCATAGCTAGGCGGAATGTCTGTGCGGCTAGTGATAGGCAGAGTGCATCTGGCAGCGACGATCCTGTTGCCGGAGATGACCATCGCACCATCGTGCAGAGGAGAGTTCTTAAAGAATATATTCATTATTAGCCTTCTGCGCACGAGGGCATCCACTTGGTCGCCGGTCTCGATTATGAAATCCATAGATTCTTTTCTCTGGAGCACTACCAAAGCCCCTGTCTTCGTCTGCGACATGGAGCGGCAGGACTCTGCCAACTCATTGATGGTCTCGTTGCCGATATGCTGCTCTTTAAACCCCAAGAGCTTGTTTATCAAATCTTTGCCCTTGCCGCGAAAACCATAACGAGAGCCGAATTTCATTAGGAAGTGCCTTATTTCTGGCTGGAATATGATGATGAGCGCCAAGACGCCGATGTCCAGGAAAGCTCCTAGCAGAGCGCTGGTCAGCTTCATGTTGAAAGCCGCCGCAATCACCCTCAGGAAGAGCAGGAGAATAATGGCTACGAATATGTTCATTGCCGCAGATCCTCTTATCCAGATGAACACCAGATAGATGAGAAGAGCGACAAGGAGGATGTCTATGACATCTACGAATGAGAAATTCAGGAAACCGAATATATTCAATGGCATATTCATTACTCGAGCCCTTTTGCTTTTCGGTACAAAGATAGTGATTTAGAATGATATTAATAAGGTGTCAGGCTGTTGAAAACTTTGTGAATTAAGAAATTAATTCGTACATTTGCAGCCCGCAAATATTGCGGATTTATGTAAAACATTTAGTTGCAATTAATTAATCAAACCAATGCCTGGATTAATTGGAAAGAAAATCGGAATGACTTCCGTTTTCGGTGCTGATGGAAAAAATATTCCATGCACCGTCATCGAGGCTGGTCCGTGTGTTGTCACGCAACTGCGTACGGTTGAAAAAGATGGTTATGCCGCCGTGCAGCTTGCCTATGACGAAGCAAAAGAAACACGTACCACGGCTCCTCTAATGGGGCACTTCAAAAAGGCAGGAACCACTCCTAAGAAAAAGCTGGTGGAATTCGCGGCTGACTTCGATGGAGAACTCAAGCTCGGAGACACCATTTCCGTAACTGATGTCGTCAAAGACGGCACCAAGTTCGTAGATGTTGTCGGTACTTCTAAAGGTAAGGGCTTCCAAGGCGTAGTTCATCGTTATCACTTCCAAGGTGTAGGCGGTGCTACTCATGGACAGCACAACAGGTTACGTAAGCCAGGTTCTCTGGGTGCTTCTTCTTATCCTTCCCGTGTATTCCCGGGAATGAGGATGGGCGGCCGCATGGGCAATGACAGAGTAAAGGTGTTCAACCTCGAAATCGTCAAGGTCATCCCTGAAAACAATCTTCTAGTCATAAAAGGTTCCGTTCCCGGAGCCAGGGGTTCATATCTATCATTGGAGTTTTAAGCTATGGAATTACCAGTTTTGAAAATTGACGGAACAGAATCCGGAAAGAAGGTTGTTCTCGATGAGAAAGTTTTCGGCATAGAGCCGAGCGATCACGCCATCTATCTCGACGTGGTTCAGTATCTGGCAAACCAGCGCCAAGGTACGGCCAAGACGAAGGATCGCAGTGAAGTAGCTTATTCGACGAAGAAGATGGGTCGCCAGAAAGGCGGTGGCGGAGCACGCCATGGCTCTATTAAAGCAAACATCTACGTTGGCGGAGGTCGCGCGCACGGACCTAATCCTCGCATTTACAGGAAGAAGCTCAACAAGAAAGTTAAGTCTCTTGCTAGATTCTCCGCACTCACTTACAAGGCTCAGGAAAATAAAATCATATTCATAGAGCCATTTGCCATGGATGCGCCAAAGACAAAGGAATTCTTGAATATCATCTCGGCTATTAAAGCTGGGGATAGGAAAGTCCTGTTCGTTCTTCCGGCCAATTCCGATAATATTTATCTTTCATCCCGCAACCTGCCTGAGGTTAAAGTCACCACTGTTGACGAACTCAACACTTACGTCATAATGAACGCCGAGAAGATGGTGATCATGGATGGCGTGCAGGACATACTTTCCGAAAGGGCGGCCAATCGTTAAAAGAGCAAAGAGATGGGAATATTAATTAAGCCAATTGTTACAGAGAAGCTGACGGCTGAAGGCGAAAAACGCAACTGTTATGGTTTCATTGTAGATCGCAATGCTAATAAGCTTCAGATAAAGGCTGCCGTTGAGCAGTTCTATAATGTGTCCGTGAAAGATGTGAACACTATCAATTATCACGGTAAGAGAAGATCTCGCTACACGAAAGGCGGGATGGTCAAAGGACGCTCCAATCATTACAAGAAGGCATATGTAACGCTTGCCGGTGATGATAAGATCGATTTCTACGCTAATATTTAAGGAGGAAACGAACAATGGCAATAAGAAAATTCAAACCAACGACTCCTGGTACCAGAAATAAGGCTATCAGTTCGTTCGAGGAACTTACCACAGATAAGCCTTGCAAATCATTGCTCGAGCCTCTTAAAAGCACAGGCGGAAGAAACAACACTGGTCAGATGACCATGCGTTATATTGGTGGCGGACACAAGAGAAAGTATCGTATCATTGATTTCCTCCGCAACAAAGATAATGTGAAAGCTACTGTGCAGACCATCGAGTATGATCCGAACCGTAGCGCCTACATTTCGCTTGTGCAGTATGAGGATGGTGTCAAGAAATACATCATCGCTCCTGCTGGGATTAAGGTAGGTCAGGAGATTGTTTCGGGTGCCGGCGTGGCTCCGGAAATCGGGAACACTCTGCCACTCGGCGAGATTCCTGTAGGTACTCTGGTTCACAATATCGAGCTTCGTCCTGGCCAGGGAGCAGCAATGGCTCGCTCAGCCGGAACTTTCGCTCAGCTTGCAGCACGCGAAGGCAATTATGCTATCCTTCGTCTCCCTTCGGGCGAGACCAGAATGGTGCTCACCACATGCCGCGCTACCGTAGGTGTCGTTTCTAACGGCGATCACAATCTTGAATCTTCCGGCAAGGCTGGCCGCAGCCGCTGGCAGGGTCGCAGGCCTCACAACAGAGGCGTCGTGATGAACCCAGTCGATCACCCAATGGGTGGTGGTGAAGGACGTGCTTCCGGAGGTCATCCGCGTTCTCGCAAGGGACTTCCTGCTAAGGGATACAAGACACGTAATCCTAAGGCCAGGTCTAACAAGTTCATCATCGAGAGAAGGAAAAAGAAGTAATATAACGGTAAAAACTTATTTTAGATTATGAGTCGTTCATTAAGAAAAGGACCATACATCCAGGCAGCCCTGGAGAAAAGAATACTTGCCATGAATGATGGCAGTAAGAAGAAGGAGGTTGTCAAGACCTGGTCTCGCGCCAGCATGATTTCTCCTGACTTCGTGGGCCATACCGTAGCAGTTCATAATGGAAACAAGTTTATACCTGTTTACATTACAGAAAATATGGTAGGCCACAAGCTTGGCGAGTTTGCGCCAACTAGAACATTCAGAGGTCACTCTGGAAACAATAAACAAGCATAAGGAGATAGAAGATGGGAAAACGTAAAAGAGAAATGGCCGAGAGGTTTAAGGCCGCTAAGAAGGTCACAGCCATCGCTAAATTAAAAAATGCGCCAACATCTCCTCGCAAGATGCGTCTCGTGGCAGACACCGTCAGGGGAGTAGAAGTCAACCACGCTCTGGATCTCCTTCATTACAGCAAGAAAGAGGCATCCATTCGTCTTGAGACCCTTCTGCGCAGCGCTATCGCTAACTGGGAGGCAAAGAATCCTGATGACAGCAAAGAGCTGGATAATGGCAATGTCTACGTGAAGACGATAATGGTAAACGGAGGCCGTATGCTGAAGAGAGTCCGTCCTATGCCGCAGGGCAGGGCGGGCAGAATACGCAAGCGCTCCAACCACGTAACAGTTATTCTCGACGTGAAAAAACCAACAACATCAGAGGAGGCAAAGTAATATGGGACAGAAAACAAATCCTATTTCTAACAGAATCGGTATCACCCGTGGTTGGGACTCTAACTGGTGTGGTGGCAGCTATGCTGAGAAGATAGCCGAGGACTACGAGATTCGTAAATATCTCACGAATCGTCTCGCTAAGGCAAGCCTCTCGAAGATCGTCATTGAGAGAACTTTGAAACTCATTACCGTGACTATCCATGCTGCAAGGCCTGGCTTCATCATCGGTAAGGGTGGCTCTGAAGTCGATAAGCTTAAGGAAGAGCTGAAGAAGGTCACGAAGAAGGACGTTCAGATTAACATTTTCGAAGTTAAGAGACCGGAGGTAGACGCTAACATCGTCGCTGACAGCATCGCTCGTCAGATTGAGGGTCGTGTTTCTTACAGAAGAGCTATCAAGATGGCTATTGCTTCAACCATGAGGGTTGGCGCAGAAGGCATTAAGATTCAGATCAGTGGCCGTGTTGGCGGAGCCGAAATGGCCAGAAGCGAGATGTTCAAGGAAGGGCGTACCCCTTTGCATACTTTCCGTGCCGACATCGACTACGCTCTTGCGGTAGCAAGGACTAAGGTTGGGGCTCTCGGAATCAAGGTGTGGATCTGCAACGGTGAGCGCTATGGCAGGCAGGATCTTACCCCTAATGCCATGAATGCCGCTAATGCTCAGGCAGCTAAAGCACGTCCACAGAGAGGCGATCGTAGGGGTGGAGACCGCAGAGGTGGCGATCGTCGCGGAGGCCGTGGCCGTCGTGATAACGCCAAAGCAGCTGAATAAGCATAGTCACTTTATAAGAAAAAGGCTGGTCGTTCATTTGACTCAGCCTTTTTTATTTTGTTTATATGCGTAAAAGTTTTTAAATTAGAAGTTCAAAAAACAATATTCATAAATATTCATAATAGCACTATGAAAGAGACCAGGAGAAGTTTCCTTAAGAAATCTGCGGCAGGCTTGGCCCTGTTTACGATTCTGCCTAGAAACGTATTCGGAGCGATGAACGGTGAAAAGAAGTATACCGCTCCAAGTGACCAGCTGACTCACGGAATAATTGGGGTAGGCGGAATCGGAATGTCTAATTTGCATTTTTTCAGCAATGATCGTTGTCGGCTCGTGTCGGTATGTGATGTGGACAAGGATCATCTTGACAATGCCATAGCGGGAGGAAAGGAAAAATTTGGAAAGACGCTGAAATCTTACCATGATTGGCGAGAGCTTGTACATGACTCTGACGTGGACATCGTAGACGTTGCCACTCCATCGCACTGGCACGCTTTAATGTCCATAGAGGCAGCTCGCGCAGGCAAAGACATTTTCTGCGAGAAACCAATGACCAGAACGATCGGCGAGGGACAGAAAGTCGTGGATGCCGTGAACCGCTACGGAAGTATGTTCCGCCTAGATACCTGGTTCCGTTTCAAAGACACATTCTATGGGCTTGGTACAACGGTTGAGCCGTTAAAGAAACTTGTCGATAGCGGACTTCTCGGATGGCCTCTCACGGTTAGAATTTCTGGAGCGACTGGATTTGCATGGAAGTTCTACTGGACTGGCAAAGAGAATCTAGTGCCTCAGCCGGTTCCAGAAGTGCTGGATTACGATATGTGGCTTGGACCTGCTCCATACAAGCCTTATAACCCTCATCGGGTGCATCAAACCTTCCGCGGCTATTGGGACTATGAGTCTGGCGGATTAGGTGACATGGGGCAGCACTACATAGACCCGGTGCAATATATTCTTGGTAAGGATGACACATTCCCAGTGAAGGTCGAGGCAGATGCTCCTCAGCAGCACCCAGATGCAGTGGGAATATGGAGAAACATTACTTACACCTACGAGGATGGCTGTAAGATTATCCTCGAAGGCGAAGGCTTTGAGAGCAAGGGTAAGGTGCCTTATATCGAAGGCCCTAAAGGGAAACTGTACAAGGGTTTCGAATGCACCATCCCAAATATAATGGATATATTGAACAAGATGCCTGATTCTGAGCCGAGGGTGACGGATTTCCTGGAAAGCGTAAGGACACGCCAGAAGTTCGCTCTGAATGAGGTGAACGGACATCACAGCTGCACCATCGTGAATATGGGAGCTTGCGCCCTGCGTCTAGGCAGAACGCTGAACTTCGATCCTAAGACCCAGCGCTTCATAAATGACGACGCAGCTAATTTATTAATTAATCAGCCAATGAGAGAGCCTTGGGCTTCAATGATGTAATAAAGGAGTATGAATATGAAAAAGATATTTACGATAATAGCCTCCCTGGCCCTCGTGTTCTCAGTTTATGCCCAGGATGCCAGACAAAGGACGACAGAAACCATAGTCGCCGACGTGCTGGCTGCAATGCCCGCGCAAGATGCTTCACAGTTTAATGAACAGATGAAGGATTTGGCTGCCGCAGCGCCTGAATCAATCATCGAAATAGCTAGGATTATGAAGCCTGCCGGCGAGGGCGTGAGAAACAGCATTTATGAATATGCCCTCAGCGGGGTTGTATATTATGTGACTGATCCTGCTCACAAAGAAAATGCGACGAATGTGCTGATGGGTTTGCAGCAGGCTGCCGAAGCTTGCTCCGATGCCGCGAATAAAGCATTCATCGAGTCGCTCGAAATGTATCTGAAACCTGCGGAGACGCAGCTAATGGCGCAGAAGCTCACTGTCAAAGAAGCAGGCAAGCTGCTGAAATCTGGTGCCATACAGGACAAGTGCTATGCCGCCAAGACAATAATTGAGGACGGTACCATGTCGCAGGGCATGAAGGCACTTGCGAATGCGTTAAAGGGCGATGAAATACAGCTGCGCAATGCTGCCTTGGGCTACGCTACCTGCAAATACGGAGTCGAGGCTCTTGCCCCGATGCTCATTAAGGCATTCCCTAAGGCCTCTGTGGGAACTAAGAAGGATCTGCTCAACTGGTTCGGCAACAATAATGTCGCCTCGGCAGAGAGCTTGGTTTCCGGAGCTATGGCCGGAGACGGAGATATAGCATCGGCTGCAATCTACGCTGCTGGCAAAATAGGCGGAGATAAGTTAGGAAAAGAGCTGATCGGCTTCCTTGGCGGCTCCGACGCAGTGAAGTCAGCAGCAGCTCTTGCCGCCCTCAAGTCTTTCAAGGGAGATATTCAGAAAGAGGTAATCGGGGCGATCGGGACTGCGCCAAATGCAGATGGCCTTATGAATATTGCATCTACCAGAATGATGTCTGAAGCTTACCCTGTGATATTCAAGAAATATCAGAGTGGCGATGCCAACGCTGCCAAATATCTTTCGGGAGTAGTCGGCACGCAGAATATTCAGGAAATAGGGAATGTGCTAGCCTCTGCAAAGGACAATGTCCCACAGTTGCAGAATGCATTATATTCATGCATCCACACTCTTGCCCCACAGGAGCAGTATGCCCAGGTAAGGTCACTCATTGACAAGGCTTCTGCGAAGGATAATTTCTATGCGGTGCTTGCTCGCACTGGCACCGATGCCGCCGTCGAAGACCTGGAAAAGGCTTACTCTAATGGTTCAGGAGCTGCGCTCCAAGGCCTCCTCGGCATCGACAACGCCAAAGCTGCCCCAATACTTAAGAATATTGCTAAATCCGATGCCTCTAAGATTGGCACCGTGCTTCCTCGCTACATTGACCTAGTGAGCGTTTACGTGCAAGATCTTGACGTAAAGCGCTTCGATCTGAAAGACGCTTTGGAACTCGCCAATGCCAAGGAATTGAAAGCCAAGGCTTTGAATGCGCTTTCCGAAATACCGACGATGAAAGCGTTCTTGCTTGCAGGTCAGTATCTGGATGATAAAGACGCTGCTTACGCTGCCGCCCATGCGGTAAAGAACATTGCGAACAAGACGACGGAAGAGATTAACTACGACGACCTAAAAGCCAATCTGGAAAAGGCAGTGAAAGTCTTATCGTCTACTGGCTATGCCGATGACGGCTATGCCATAAGCGAGATTAACAAGATGCTCTCCGAAGCAAAGCCTTCGTCCGTGAGCCAGCTGACCGATGAGGAAAAGGAGCAGGGTTTCGAGATGCTTTTCGATGGGACTAGCCTGGATAAATTCCATGGAGACAAGGAAGGTTACACTCCGGTGAACGGCGCGATTCTGGTTTCCGCCAATTACGGCAGCACGGGTAATCTCTACACTCTGAATGAATACCGCAATTTCGTATTGCGTTTTGAATTCTGCTTTACGAAAGAGGGTGCAAATAACGGAGTGGGCGTGAGAACCCCTATGGGAGTCGATGCCGCCTACAACGGAATGTGCGAAGTGCAGATACTCGACCACGATGCCCCTATGTACGCCAATTTGCACGAATATCAGGTACATGGCTCAGTGTATGGCGTTATTCCGGCGAAGCGAATCAAGCACAAGGCGCTTGGCGAGTGGGAGACTGAAGAAATCAGAGTAGAAGGCAATCACATTAAGGTCACTGTCAATGGTGAGGTGATCGTGGATGGCGATGTCCGAAAAGCTTGCAAAGGACACAATGTCGCACCTGACGGAGGCACATACAATCCTTACACCGTAGACCACAAGAACCATCCTGGCATGTTCAACAAAAAAGGCTATGTCTCATTTTGCGGCCATGGCGAGGGTTTGAAATTAAGAAACGTGCGAATACTTGACCTTGGTGATAAGAAATAATGCTTGATGTTCCGGTTCGCCTAGCCGCGATAGGACTAGGCAACAGAACCACGAAATACCTAAACTATCTTTTGGATCATCCGCAGCAGGGCAGGCTGACAGCGATAGTCGAGCCTGACCCTAGCAGGATGTCCGAGATTAAATCGCTTTTCGGGGTGGAAAGCGGCAATTGTTTTTCGTCAACGGAATCTTTTTTCTGCGAGAAGCGTGATGTCGATGGCGTGATTATCGGTACGCCGGACAAAACACACTATGGGATTGCCATGGATGCCATTGGGCATGGCTATCACTGCTTGCTGGAGAAGCCGATAGCGACTACGGCACGCGAGTGCATCGAAGTGGCTGAGGCTGCTAAGAAAGCTGGTGTGCTGGTGTGCGTCTGCTACGTTCTCCGTTATCATCCGTATTATCATAAAGTCAAAGACATTCTGGATTCCGGGGAGCTGGGACCGATTATTTCCGGCAGCCACATCGAGAACGTGGGAATCGACAGGATGACCCACTCTTACGTCAGGGGCATATTCTCGAACTCGAATAAATCGACTCCTCTCATTCTTGAAAAATGCTGTCATGACATCGACATGCTGATCTGGCTCATGAATAAGCACGTGGCGAAGGTGTCCTCGTTCGGGTCTTTAGGCTGGTTCAAATCTGAGAATGCTCCAGAAGGCAGTAGCGAAAGGTGCGTCAATTGCAAGATAGAGCAGGATTGCCCTTTCTCTGCAGTAGACCTTTATCAAAGGAGGAAAGAATGGATATCGAATTTCGTGGTTCCTAACGGGGATACTTTAGACAACGTGATTGCAAAAGAGCTTCGCGAAGGCCGCTACGGCAGGTGCGTCTACCATTGCGACAATGACGTGGCAGACCACCAGACCGTAGGGCTGGAAATGGCTGGCGGGGTGACGATCGGGATGTCCATAGAGACCCTCACGAGACATGACGGCAGGGCGACCAAGATAAACTGCGCATTCGGGGAAGTATTTGCCGGAGGAGATAGCGTAACAGTGACGCATTTCAGCCGTTCGAGAGAGGAAAAATATAGTTTTGCAGAGACTCTGAATATGCCGCTACATGGAAATGCAGACCTCAAGATAATAGAGGATTTCCTGCAGGCTGTGCAAGATCCTGAGAATCATAAGCTGCTGTCACCGATTGAAGAAGCTCTTGAGAGCCACATCGTCTGCTTCAAGATTGAAGAATCCCGGCAGGAAGGCAAGACTATAGAATTATAGGCATGCTGCCCGATATCGAAAATGGCAAAGTTTTTTCGTAATAATTCCAAATATATTCATATCTTTGAACCGACATTTGAAATTAGTTTTAACTTAATGAATATGAAACAGAAAGCATTGCTTTTGGCGGCTGTCGCAACACTTGCTGCGGTCGCTTGCTCAAATCCGAAAGTTTCTGAAACAACCCTTATCAAGGGTACAGTAGCAGATTCAATCTCTTCTATAGAAATCAAGATGCCAGCTGCTAAATTCGACACAGTAGTGCCTGTTACCAATGGCAAATTTGAAGTTGTTTTGCCAACGAACAAGACAACGATAGCTATGCTTACTGCGGGTACTGTATCGGCTCGTTTCATACCTGATGGAACCCCTCTCGCAGTTAAGGTTGATTCAATCGATGTTACGTTCACATCAAAATACCCTGAGCTTTCTTCCCAGACTCTGTATAAAGAGTACAATGATGCGAATAAGGCTCTTGGCGAGCAGTTCAAGAAAGAATGTGATGCAGTAGCTTCCGACGAGAATGCCTTAGATGCTCTTTATGACAGGTTCCAGGCAATGTCTGATTCTCTTAACAAAGCATATCTCGCAAAGAAAGACAACAGCTTCGTGACGGAGATGATTCTTCAGAACCTTCAGTTTTCCCTCACTCCTGCGGAGATGGACTCTGTGCTAAATACGTTGGACACCACTCTTACGAACCGTCCGATCGTTGCGGCAATTAAGAAAGTGGTTACCAGTCAGATGGCCACTGCTGAAGGCAAGATGTTCACCGATTTTGAAGTTGAAGGCAAGAAACTATCAGACTATGTAGGTAAAGGCAAATACATGCTGGTTGACTTCTGGGCTTCGTGGTGCGGCCCTTGCAAGAGGGAAATTCCTAACGTCAAGAACGTTTACGAGAAATATCATGGGGACGATTTCGATGTCCTGAGCGTTGCGGTTTGGGATAAGCCGGAAGAAACCGTCGACACGGCAAAGGTTTACGGCGTTAACTGGAGCCAAATCATAAACGCTCAGAAGATACCTACTGACATTTATGGCATCCAGGGCATTCCGCACATCATTTTGTTCGGGCCGGATGGCACCATCCTCAAGAGGGATCTTCGTGGCGAAGACATCGAGAAGACTGTAGCCGGATACGTTCAGGCTAAGAAATAATAATAGGTTCTGAACAATGCTGAATAAATTCTGAATGCGGAATAGTATAGATCCTGAATCAAGTTCATGATGACCTTAACAGGTCAGTTCAGGATGAGAAACGAGAATAACACACTTTCAGTCAGGGAAAAGATTTCCTTGTTTCCACATTCCCCGGGGGTGTATCGCTATTACGATTCCTCGGGGAAAGTCATCTATGTAGGCAAGGCCAAGGATTTGCACAAGAGGGTGGCGCAATATTTCGTGCCGCCGGAGAGACTGAATGTTAAGACGCGCCTTCTAGTTTCCAAGATAGCAGATGCCCAGTTCTCGGTGGTGAACTCCGAAGCAGATGCCTTGCTGCTGGAGAACAACCTGATAAAGCAGTACAAACCCCACTACAACATATTACTAAAGGATTCTAAGACTTATCCTTGGATAGTCATCACGAATGACCTGTTTCCGAAGATTTATCTCACTCGCAGGGTGGATCGTAGCAAGGGTACGTATTATGGACCTTATAGCTCGGTCAAGAACGTGAATTACCTGCTGGACTTCTTTAGGAAGAATTATCCTATCCGATCCTGCAACCTGAAGCTTACTAGCGATGCCATCCTGCATGGGAAATTCAGGCCGTGCCTGGACTATCACATAGGCCGCTGCAAGGGCTGCTGCATAGGAGGCATAAGCTTTAAAGAATATGCCGCCAACATCAATGAAATCGTGCGCCTGTTAAAAGGGAGTGTGAATGAGGTAATAAAGGAATATGAGAACGCCATGAAGCAGGCTGCTTCTGAGCTTCGTTTCGAAGATGCGCAAGTATATAAGAATAAGATCGATGCCTTGAAGAAGCATTATGCTCATTCCATCATTTCCTCGGCCACAGACACATCGGTGGATGTGTTTTCGCTGGTCATCGATGGGCCGGAAGCCTTCGGAAATTTTCTTAGGGTTCGTGGCGGTGCCGTTATTCAATCTTTAAATCTTGGTTTCAAGATGAACATAGAGGAAGAGGCAGGGGCTGTCCTGAGCACATTCATCGCTGAAATAGAGTCAAAGTTTGGCACTCTGGCCAAAGAAGTCGTAGTGCCGTTCCTGCCAGACGTAGAGATTGATGGCGTGGAATTCAAGATTCCTGTGCGAGGAGACAAGCTGGCGCTTCTGGAATTGAGCGAGAAGAATGCTCGTGAATATCTTTTCAATTCCATCAAGCAGAAGCAACATACTGATCCTGACGAGTATAAGCGAATGGTGCTGGAAGATTTGCAGAATGCCCTTGGCATGAAAGCTCTGCCAAAGCACATCGAGTGCTTCGATAACTCCAATATTCAAGGGACTAATCCGGTAGGTTCCTGCGTGGTTTTCCGTGATGGAGAACCTTCCAAGAAGGAATATCGCAAATTCAAGATAAAGACTGTCATAGGTGCAGATGACTTTGCGTCCATGAAAGAAATAGTGAATAGGAGATATTCAAGAATGCTTGAAGAAGCTCCTGACGACCTACCGCAGCTGATTGTGATTGATGGCGGCAAAGGACAGCTGGGAATGGCATACGAGGCTCTTTGCGAGCTGGGCATACAGGACCGCCTAATGGTAGTTGGCCTCGCCAAGAGAATGGAGCTTGTGATCAGGGTGAATGACCCGTATCCTTTATTTCTTGACCTGAACTCCCAGGCACTGAAAGTGCTGATGCATATTCGCGATGAGGCTCACCGCTTCGGCATAACCTTTCATCGCAGCTTGCGCAGCAAGTCTCAGATACAAAGTGCTTTGCGAGAAATCAAGGGAGTGGGGGAGCAGACCGAGCGAAGGCTCCTGATGCATTACGGCTCTGTCGCCAGGATTGCGTCGGCCTCACTTGATGACTTGTCATCAATGGTGCCTCAATCCCTTGCAGAGAGCATATTGAAGGCTTTGAACTCTTAATTCTGATTTTTCAACCATTCTGTTTTTGACCCATGTCTGTTTTTGGGTATCTTTGTATTTCAAAATACGACAGCAATGGCATTCGTTCACCTTCACGTACATACGCAATATTCCATTCTTGATGGCCTCTCGTCCATAGAAACCCTATTCAACAGGGCAGAAGAAATGGGCATGCCGGCCTTGGCCATAACGGACCATGGCAATATGTATGGAGTGAAGGAGTTCCTGAAATTCGCCGGGAAGCATAAAAATGCTGATGGCAGCTACAAGGTGAAGCCAATCATCGGCTGCGAGGTCTATGTCACGAGGCACTACGATCATCATGAGAAACGACAGGGCTACTACCACCTGATCCTGCTCGCCAAGAACTACGATGGCTATAAGAACCTGGTTAAAATCGTGTCTGAAGGACATACGGAAGGCCTTTATTATGGCAAACCAAGAGTGTCGCACGAGGTGCTGGAGAAATATCACGAGAATCTGATCTGCTCTTCAGCTTGCATCGCTGGAGAAATCCCTCAAGACATACTTGCTGGCAATCTGGATGCTGCTAAAAAGGCCATAAAATGGCACCAAAAAGTATTCGGAGACGATTATTATCTGGAAGTCATGCTGCATAAGACAGAAGTTCCAGGGCTATCGCTCGAAGTTTATGACTATCAGAAGCAATACAATGAATGCCTGTTTCAGCTGGCCTCTGAACTTGGCGTAAAAGTGATTGCAACGAATGACGTGCATTTCGTGGATAAGGAAGACGGCCAGGCGCATGACCATCTGATTTGTCTTAATACTGGAAAGAAGCTGGCGGATACCGACAGGCTGCATTACACCCAGCAGGAATACTTGAAGAGCGAGGAAGAAATGGCGGCTCTGTTCCCAGGCCATCCAGAGGCTCTCGCCAACACGCTTGAGGTTGCGGATAAAGTGGAGGCATATTCAATAGACCGCGACCCGGTGCTGCCTAAGTTCGATCTTGGCGAGGATTTCCTGTCGCACATAGACGCTTATCTGGAGAAATATAAAGACGTAATAGATCATGGCCGAAACGATAGGAATGGCAATTACAGAGGCGATGAGTTCTGTCATTCGGTCGCTTATCTGTGCGAATTGTGCTACGAGGGCGCAAAAAAACGTTATGGTGACCCTCTCGACAAGGAACATGTTGACAGAATTGACTTTGAGTTGAAAACAATCTGCAGGATGGGCTACCCGGACTATTTCCTGATTGTGCAAGACTATATCAGCGCACATCGTAGCGAAGGCTACATGGTGGGCCCTGGGCGAGGTTCCGCAGCCGGTTCTGTAGTCGCTTACTGTTTGGGAATCACGAATATAGATCCTATCAAGTACGACCTCCTGTTCGAGCGTTTCTTGAATCCGGACCGTATCTCCATGCCAGATATCGACGTGGATTTCGAAGACATAAATGCTGCCCACCGCTACGTGGTGAAGAAATATGGCGAAAAGAACGTCTCCAGAGTAATTACTTTCGGTACCATGCTGGCAAAGGGTGCCATCAAAGATGTTGCGAGGGTGGAGGACCTTCCTCTGGCCGATTCAAGCTGGCTTTCAGGACTCGTGCCTGACCGACTGTCTGAAATGAAGGAGAAGGAATATCCTTTCAATCCAAAATTCGATACGCTCCTTCCTGGCTTCAAGTCTTTCCAGAAAGAGGTTGAGGTCGAAGATCCTGACAATCCTGGCCAGAAGAAGAGAGAGATGAAGTGGTTCCAGAGGGGTATGGAGGAGACTCCAGTGAAGATTACCCTGAAGAATTGCTACAGGCTGGTGCCGGCCCTGAAAGACGCATACGAGAATGGTACCGACCAGATTAAATCTGTCCTGAGATTCGCCGAGAAACTTGAGGGCAGCATCCGTCAGGTCGGAATGCATGCTTGTGCCACTATAATAGGCCGCGGAGACCTTACCGATTATCTGCCAATGTGTCTCTCAGTGGATAAAGAGACAGGCAAATTAGTCCGCACGTCGCAGTACGATGGCCATTACATCGAGGAAGTAGGCATGTTGAAGATGGACTTCCTTGGGCTGAACACGCTTTCCATAATCCATAAGTGCCTAGACAGCATTAAACAGACCCACAGGGAGACGATTGACATCGAAGCTATACCGATTGACGATAAAGAAACTTACGAGCTTTATAGCCGTGGCGATACCGACAATGTGTTCCAATTCGAGTCTCCTGGAATGAAGCAGTGGCTGCAGAGGCTGCATCCAGAGAGGTTTGAGGACCTCATAGCCATGAATGCCCTTTATCGTCCAGGCCCAATGGATTATATTCCTGATTTCGTCGACAGAAAATTAGGATTGAAGCCTATCGAATACGATCTCCCAGAGATGGAGGAATATCTTGAAGACACTTATGGGGTTACGGTTTATCAAGAGCAGGTCATGCTGCTCTCACAGAAACTGGCAGGATTTACCAAGGGTCAGGCTGACAAGCTTCGTAAGGCTATGGGAAAGAAGCAGATATCCACATTGGAGGAGCTTCGCGACAAGTTCATGGAAGGAGGAGAGAAGAATGGTCATCCAGACAAGATGCTGGATAAAATCTGGAAAGACTGGGAGAAGTTCGCTTCTTATGCCTTCAATAAATCTCATGCGACTTGCTATGCATGGGTTTCGTACCAGACCGGCTGGCTGAAATGCCACTACACTGCGGAATTCCTTGCGGCGAACCTGTCTTGCAACCTATCCAACATGACTGAGATCAAGAAGATCCTCGCAGACTGCAAGGCTCACAAGATCAAGGTGCTGTGTCCGGACGTGAATGAGTCGGACAAGGAATTCACAGTAAATAAGGATGGGAATATCCGTTACGGTCTTGCCGGAATGAAGGGTTTTGGTTCCAATGTGGTGGATGCAATAATTTCCGAGCGAGAGAAAAAAGGTCCTTATAAAGAGTTGTTCGATTTCGTTGAGCGTCTGGATGGAATCTTAAATCGCAAATCGCTTGAGACTCTGATATATTCAGGCGCCTTCGACTCATTCGGCTACAGCAAGAAGCAATATTTCCTGCCGTGCCAGAATGGGGAGCAGTTCATAGACGAACTTGCGAAATATGCCACACGCTTCAGTCGGGATGCCGTGGACGCGTCTTCTTCCTTGTTCGGCGATGCAGAAGAATTCAAGCCGCAGCGTCCAGAAATTCCTGCGATGGTGGGCGAGGAGGATGCAATGGACTTGCTTCAGAAGGAGAAAGAGATAGTAGGAATATACATTTCCGCCCATCCGCTCGACAGGTACCAGTTCGAGATGGAGAACTTTACGAATATGGAGCTGCAAAGCCTTCAGAGTGCTATCGCATACTGTGAAGCTAAGCGCACCCCAAAGAAATTGATGGTGGCTGGCTTAGTGACGGAATGCAGCACTGGCACAACGAAGAATGGCAAGCCGTATGCGAAAGCCATTCTGGAGGACTACAGCGGGAATTACGAGTTTCGTTTTTTCGGCAAAGATTACGAGGCTTACATGAGTTATCTTCAGCCACATGCCTGCCTTTATTTGGAAGGAGATGTCGAAGAACGGTACCGTGTCCGCCAGGACGACAACGGCCAGGTAACGGCAGCCCCATACGATTTCAGGGTAAAAAAGATGATGCTGCTAGGCAATGTGGCAGAAACAATGATGTGCGGCTGCTCTTTGAGGTTGACGACCTCTATGCTCACGGATAAGTTCAGGAAGAGCCTTACGAATATATTGAAGGCTAATTCTGGAAAAATTCCTCTGGAAATGAAGCTTTTCGATCCGAAGACGAAATTCACCATCAGTTTCCACTCTAAGAAATATTTCGTTACAGTCACTACCGACTTCGTGAGCGAGCTGAAGTCTATAGGCATCAGTTGCCAGCCTATGCTGCGACATTAGGGAAATAATGCTATATTCAATATATTAATATATCATATTCATGAAAAGAGTCTTTTTGCTTTTGTGTTTGTGGGTTTCTATTTCTGCTACTATCCTTTTGGGGCAGCCGATGACAGGTAATGAGCGGCCTGAAAATGCGCTTGAACCTAGGGTTACTAAGGCCAACTATGAGCTTGCGTCTCGCTTCACCGCCAAGAAAGTAGGCCAGATGGTGTTTTCTACTAGAATCCGTCCTAACTGGTTCAAGGATAGCGACAAATTCTGGTACTCCTGGAAAACCTCCCAGGGCACTCATTATTATATCGTGAATCCTTCCAGCGGAAGCAAGACCGAGGTTTTCGATATGCCGAAGCTGGCGATGGAGATTACGGAGATTGTGCGTTATCCGTTCGATGCCCAGCACATCCCGTTCAGAGATTTGAGGCTGAAAGACGACAAGACTTTCACTTTCAATATAGTATCTGGCCTGAAGAACGATAGCGACACAACCTATTTCACATACGACATAGCCTCGCAGAAGCTAGATACGACAGCCAAAGAAGAACGTAAGTACCCTTCCTGGGCAGCTGTGTCGCCTGATGGCACAATAGGAATATATGCCAAGAACCACAATCTTTGGCTGATGGATTCCACTAACCTGCGCAAAGCAGCGAAGAACGAAAAGGACAGCACCTTAATTGAATATGCCCTAACGACCAACGGAATAAAGGAATGTGGCTACGGCTACGGCAATTACGCAGGTGATAATCAGGCCGACTCCACTAAACGCAATTGGCCTGCAGATCTGGCCTGGTCGCCAGACTCGAAGCGTTTCGCTATAACCAAATGGGATACCAGGCCTCTGAAAGACCTTTGGGTGATCAATTCAGTCTCACAGCCGCGACCGACTCTGGAAACCTATAAATACCAGATGCCAGGTGAGCCTGGCGCGATTGGCTATCTGGAGATATTCACGATCGGCTCTGATAAGAAATCTGCAATTCCACATTCCGTTAAGACTAATGCTTTTAAGGATCAGGATATGATGATCCTGAACGCTCGCCATGTGGTGGCCGATGACTATCTGGATTTCAGGCCTTCCAAGTGGTTAGGTGACGATTCCGGCTTCTATCTTTACAGGCTGAGTCGTGATTTAAAGCGTCTGGATCTTTGCTGGGTAGGAGCGGATGCAGACTCAGCTAAGACTATTGTCGGTGAGCGTGAAAGGACTTACGTGGAATACCGAAATCCTTTCTTCATAAAGGATGGGAAGCAGTTCCTGCACTGGTCAGAGCGCAACGGTTGGGCAAACATATATCTTTACGATTCGGATGGATCGCTAGTGAAGAACCTCACCGAAGGAGCTTTTCATGTTGAAGATGTTCTGGGGGTGAATGAGAAAGAGGGCTACATGATTGTCAGCGCATGTGGAGTTAATAAAGACGAGAACCCTTACCAGATGCACACGTTCAGGGTCCCGCTTGGCGGCGGTGCCATGAAGCAGCTGGACATGGACGACATGGACGTGCTTTCCACCGTGTCCGATGATGCTCGCTACATAGTTGCAAATTATTCCAGAGTTGATTATGCCCCTGCCGTGGCTCTCATTAATGCTTCTGGCAAACGCACAGATCTTGAGAAGGCCGATTTAAGCCTGCTGTTCCAGGCCGGTTACAAGTTCCCTGAGCGTTTCAAGGTCAAAGCTGCCGATGGCATTACGGATTTGTATGGAGCTATGTACAAGCCGTTCGATTTCGATCCCACGAAGGTTTATCCAATCTGCGACTACGTTTATCCTGGCCCTCAGGTTGAGGCTAACAACATTTCCTGGAGCACGAATTTCACGCGCGTGGACAGGCTGGCTCAGATTGGGTTCATAGTAATAACGGTAGGCAACCGCGGAGGCCATCCGAACCGCTCGAAATGGTATCATAATTACGGATACGGCAATCTTCGCGACTACGGCTTGGAGGATCAGAAATATGCCATCCAGCAGCTTGGAGCGAGACATTCATTCATCGACCTGGACAGAGTCGGAATTCACGGGCATTCGGGAGGCGGCTTCATGTCAACTGCGGCTATTTTGAAATATCCTGACTTCTTCAAGGTGGCGGTTTCCTGCTCTGGCAATCACGACAACACTATTTACAATCGCTGGTGGAGCGAGCAGCATCATGGAATCTTAGAGAAAATTGATAAGGGAGACACATCTTTCGTTTACCATATCGACACAAACGAAGAAATTGCGAAGAACCTGAAAGGCCACCTGATGCTCTGGACCGGCGACATCGACAACAACGTGCATCCAGCTAACACCATTCGAGTGGTGAATGCGTTGGTGCGAGCCAACAAGCGTTTCGACATGATGATTCTGCCGGGCCAGAGGCACGGCTACGGAGACATGAATGAATATTTTTTCTGGCGCATGGCCGACTACTACAGCGAATGG
This sequence comes from Bacteroidales bacterium, assembly GCA_028724885.1. Taxonomy (GTDB): domain Bacteria; phylum Bacteroidota; class Bacteroidia; order Bacteroidales; family UBA932; genus Cryptobacteroides. The sequence continues at coordinate 70,785 of JAQYTJ010000051.1, forward strand.
CTCCTCGGAGACTCCGAGCGTGCCAAAGTCGACATAACCCAGATGAATAACGACTGATGATATGCGGCGATTATTGGCGATATTCTCTTTAATCCTCCTGTCGGCGCAATTGTTGGCAGGAGGATTCAAGACAGGTCTGAATACCCAGATGGAGAGGCTCCTGGCAAACTTGGAGGACAACCTCGGCTACATCAACACGCACAGCGATGAGGAAGTCTCCAGTATGGCTTCTTGGTTCCTACGGCATGGGAGCGATGCCCAGAAGTCAAGAGCATTATATTGCCTGGGGCGCAACCAATACAATTCAAAGCGCTATTCGGCTGCAATAGTGACCTATACAAAGGCTCTTGAATATGCCGCCGGCGCTCTTCAGTCTGCGAAAATTTATTTTGACATGGCGCAGACTAGCGCTGCCACCATGAATATATCGGATCATGTCACGTACTTAGGGAAAGCCGCAGAAGCCTACAAATCAGTTGGTTACGATTCCGAGGCACAAAACTGCTACCTTGAAATAGGCAAGGCCCAGATGGGCAGGGGAGACTATGGTACTGCCGAGAGCATATTCAAAAGCATTCTTGGCGAATCCCATGACCTTCGAGACACCCTCATGGAAGCACGCTGCCTCGAAGCTTACGCTTCCTTGGTTGTTCAGAAAGACACCGCTGATCCATTTCTGGCGATTGATATGCTCAGCCGTGCCACTGAGCAATTGCGCTACAACCTCAGTTCCACCGACAAAGGCATATTGGCATATTCTTATTCATTGATAGGCAATGCGAGGGAGGCACAAAAGTGGCTTTCTGAGGCAAAGGCTTCGGCTGAAACCCAGGCTGATGAGGCAGGTGCCGCATTTAGGGAATATCAGATTTGCGCCCGGAACGGTGAGTCTGCCAAAGCATTAGCAGCGCTGGAGAGAGTTGTCGGATATGGAAATAAGGCTCAGACAGAGGCACTTGGAGAGACTGTCGCCGCCAGCCAGCGAGAATATTTCAAGAGCGAGGCGCAGGCACATGCAGAAAAGCTGAAAGCAGCTCGTCTGAAGATGTGTCTTATCTCATTAGCTGCCCTGCTGGCAATAGCTGCCCTCGCAATTGCCGCCTACCTCCGCCGTCAAGAAGAACGCAGGAGACTGGAGGCGGAGACAGCTGAGAAGGACCGCTATTTATCTTTGGCCGAAGATTTACGAAAACAATTAGCCACATCCTCAGCCAAGCAGGACAAGGCAGTGAGCGCAAAAGATGCTGAAGAATCTGGTGACAAGAAAACAAGCCCAAAAATTCCTTGGAACGTGGATGCCCTAGAGCGTCTTTGCGAGCAGTATTACATTTACGAAGGCACCGATAACCTCCAACCCAAAATATTGAAAGAAGTAAAATCCATTGTGGAAGGCCTTAGAGGCGATTCTAAAATCCAGAAAAGCTTGGAAAATCTTCTGGACGATAACTACGATGGCATAATGCAGAAGCTACATAAAGAATTTCCGAACTGGAAGAGCGAAGAGTACCTTCTGTACATATTCACCGCCTCAGGCTTTTCGACCACGACAATCTCAACCCTGCTTGAAAAGGATAAGAAAGCCATCTACAACCGCGTATGGCGCCTTAAAAACAAGATTGACAATTCTGATGCTCCAGACAAGGACATGTTCCTGAAGCATCTGAGATAGCCTATTCGGCTTCCTGCGGCCAGCCTTGTGCTGTGATGGGGTGTTCCAGACCGTCAGGAGTAACGAGAACTGAGCCTACATCGCTCTGTGCGAGATGTCCGATAATCTCGAAGGTCTGGAAATCACGACGGAATTTCTCGGCAGAGAGAATAGGGATCGTGAAAAGAAGCCTGAAATCGTCCCCGCCATTCATGGCGGCTGAAATAGGATCTATGTCAAGCTCCTTCCCTGTGTCAAAAGAATTGCCCTCGAAAGGAATTTTGCCTGCATACACTTTCGCTCCTAAGCCAGTATCACGCACAAGCCTCTTCACTGCATCTCCGAGGCCGTGGGAAATCAAGTAAGCTTTGGATGGAATGATGTCGTCATCTTCGAAATTACTCAGGATAGAAGCATTTAATTCTGGCTTCAGGTAGCTGCCGACAAGCATCTTATATTGTTCCAGATCTGGCTGCGAAGAATCTCTTTCGAAATTCTTTTTGCCACGCTCCAGAATCATCTGTCCGAGGAAAGCGGCTCCTAAACTGCCAGAAACGCAGATTAAATCTTTGCTATTAGCATCTCTGCGACGTTCCTCAGTAGATTTAAATTCTTCTCCGACGGCGGAAATGCCTATCATGAGGCCGTTTGGCGACGGAACTAGATCCAGGTCCACCGACGAGTAGCCGAACTCTTTTGCTGCCGCCACAATCCCTTTGAATAGCTCATGGATATGTTTAAAATCCAGCTTGGCGGAAACTCCAAGCCTCACTTGCAGCACTCTAGTATGCGCTAGAGCAGCGAATAGCTCTCCCGTCACTGCTACTACGCATTTGTAGCCAAGGTGCGGCAGAGGGAAGTATGTCAGGTCAAAATCTATCCCTTCCAGGAATATCCTGCCTGCGTTTTTCACTAGGCTCCCATCCATAGGGGAGAAGCAGCTCTCCCTTTTAAGCCCCGCCGAAGACATCAGGTTATTTATTGCCTCTATTTTCCCAAGACTGCTGAAAGAATCCTCAGATGACATATTCATTAATATTTTATATTCACAAAGTTACAATATAATTTGCATCCAGGCCGTAAGAGTCATGAAAAAACTTTTCAAAATCGTTTGATTATGTTTAGAATATTTGTAATTTTGGATCGTTTTAATAGCCAAATGTAATTTTACTAAATAAAATTAACATAGTTGTTTCTGACGAAATTTGGAGAATAATTTATATGCCGATGGCTAATTCTATCGCAACAGCGCTTTCTTCGGTTTGGAGATTCTACAGGGACGGGTTCAGGAACATGACCTGGGGTCGGTCACTGTGGCTGCTGATTATATTGAAAATCATCATCCTGTTCGGCGTTCTGAGGGTGTTCTTTTTCAAGCCGGCTATGGCAGGAAAGAGCGAAGAGGAGAAGATCGAGATTGTTGGCGCCAGTCTTACTGAAGGCAACATATTCATAAAAGAGAATAACCAATAACATTAATTTAATATATTCATTTATGGACACTTCTATATTTATATGGTCCAGGCTTCAATTTGCCATGACGGCGGCGTATCACTGGCTTTTCGTGCCGCTTACGCTGGGGCTTTCGATTGTCATGGCTATCATGGAGACCATGTATGTGGTAAAGAAAGATGAGTTCTGGAAGAAGGCAGCGAAATTCTGGATGAAAGTTTTCGCCATAAATTTCGCAGTTGGAATAGCTACGGGCATCATTCTCGAGTTCGAGTTCGGAACGAACTGGAGTAATTATTCATGGTTTGTGGGAGATCTTTTCGGTGCTCCGCTGGCCATCGAGGGAATAATTGCTTTTTTCATGGAGGCGACCTTTTTCGCTGTCATGTTTTTCGGCTGGAACAAGGTTAGCAAGAAATTCCACCTTGCGTCTACATGGCTGACTGGCATAGGAGCCACGATTTCTGCTTATTGGATTCTGGTGGCGAATGGCTGGATGCAGAATCCAGTAGGGACTACTTTCAACCCAGACACGGTCAGGAGCGAGATGGCTTCTAGCGCTGCATTCTGGGAAGTGATTTCAAATCCGATGGCGGTTAATAAATTTTTCCATTCCGTCTTGAATGGTTGGTTCGTCGGCGGCACTTTCGTGCTGGGCATGTCATGCTGGTTCCTGCTCAAGAAACGTGAGATAAAGTTTGCGAAGAAAAGTGCACTGATTGGTGCTATAGTAGGTGCCATAGGCGTATTCGGCGGATTCATTTCAGGTGACCGTTCAGGAGTCAACACAGCTGAGCTTCAGCCTATGAAGATGGCCGCATCGGAAGGTCTATGGGATGGTGGCAGGAAGGTTGCGTTCTCGATTGTTCCTGGCATTGAGGTGCCTGGAGTGCTTTCATTCCTGGCTACGCATGATTTCAATGGCTACGTGCCTGGAATAAACGACATTATCTCCGGTTACACGAGCAATAATGGCGAGGTGATTCCTTCGGCTGAGGAAAAAATCCAGATGGGGAAGACGGCTATCGCTGCGCTGAAAGGCTACAGGGAAAATAGGGATAGCAATCCGGCGATTGCAGCCGAATATCGCCAAGTGCTGGAACAGAACGAGAAATACCTCGGATACGGGTATCTGGATTCTCCGGAGGAACTTATCCCGAACGTTCCTCTGGTATATTGGTCGTTCAGGCTCATGATAGGATTCGGAATGGTGGGTATTCTGCTGTTCGTACTGGCTTTCATCGCTTTGCACAAAGATAAGCTTCAAGACCGGAAATGGCTTCTGTGGCTAGGAATCATTACTATCCCGATGGCATACCTTTCCGGCCAGTTCGGCTGGGTTGTGGCTGAAGTAGGCCGCCAGCCGTGGACCATTCAAGGATTGCTGCCTGTAAAGGCTGCGATTTCCAGCCTTAGCGTGGGAGCGGTTAGGACGACGTTCTTCGTGTTCCTTGGCGTGTTTGCGCTATTCTTAATAATTGAAATTAGAATCATGATTCAGGCTTTCAAGAAAGGACCGGAAATCGATGAGGCTACGCCGGTAGCTGCCAATAACGAATAGGAGGACAAAACCATGACACTTGAATTTTTGCAATCATATTGGTGGATTCTGGTAGCGTTGCTAGCAGGATGCCTAGTTTTCCTGATGTTCGTGCAAGGAGCAAACGTGGCTCTGCTTGACAGGAAATATGACCAGGCGCGCAAGCGTATGATAATTAACAGCACAGGACGCAAGTGGGAACTTACTTTCACTACGCTGGTGACATTCGGAGGGGCTTTCTTCGCATCGTTCCCACTGTTCTACAGCACGAGTTTTGGTGGGGCATACTGGGTGTGGATGCTTATTCTGCTCACGTTCGTTTTCCAGGCTGTCTCTTATGAGTTTCAGAATAAGAAGAGCAACTTGCTTGGTTCGAGAGCATTCCAAATGTTCTTGGTTATCAATGGCATACTTGCTCCTCTGCTAATCGGTGCGGCTGTTGGCACGTTCTTCACCGGCTCTGACTTCACGGTGAATAAGGAGGCAATCTCCACTACGGGCGAGCCAATGGGGAGGATCATCAGCTCTTGGGGCAGCAGCTTGCATGGACTAGAGACGGTAGCGAATCTTCACGCAATGCTGCTCGGCCTTTCAGTAGTGTTTCTCACGATGATTCTTGGCAATTTGTACATGCTGAACAACATCGAAGATGAGATGGTGGAAAAAGAGGCTCGCAAGACCATCCTTGCCTGCACAATTCCTTTCCTTGTCTTCTTCCTTACTTGGCTGGTGATTTTGCTCGTAAGGCCAGGCTTTGCAGTTGATGCGGAAGGCAACATATTCATGGAAAAGAGCAAGTATCTGCATAACTTCCTCCAGATGCCGTTGGTTCTGGTGATGTTCCTAGTTGGTGTCATTGGCGTTCTGGCAGGCATCGGATCTGGCATGTTCAGCAAGTCTCGCAAAGGGATCTGGCCAGCAGGCGTTGGCACCGTGCTAGTAGTGATGGCTCTATTTTTCATCGCAGGCTTCAACAATACTGCATATTACCCTAGCAGCACCGACCTTCAAAGCTCCCTAACCATAGCGAACAGCTCTTCCAGCGTGTTCACTCTGAAAGTCATGTTCTTCGTTTCGCTGTTCATCCCATTCGTGCTAGCCTACATCATGTATGCCTGGCATGCTATGGATAAAAAACATATCACTAAGGAGGAGATAGAGGAAACGCCAGAAAAATATTAAATATTAAGTTACGACATTATTCATTGTCCCTTGGAATTTCATTCTTGTTCCAAGGGATTTTTTATTTAACGATAAAAAACATTAATTTTAAGAGTTGAAATCATACTAAGTATTTTTTATGAATATGAAGACGGCCTTTAAATTTTTCTTTGCGGCATGCTCTGCTTTCTTTATTGCCGGGTTCCCTATTTCCGTTAAGGCAGAAAATAATTCAGCCAATCCTAATGAACTGAAGGTTATTTCTTATAACATCAGGAACGGAGAGGCTAAGGATGGCACCAATTCTTGGGAATATCGCTATCCGGCTTCGGCCATGATGATAATGGACCAGAAACCAGACATTTTCGGACTTCAGGAAGCCTATGGCTATCAGGTGAAATACCTTAGGGAATATTGCAAAGGGTATGAGTGCGTTGGGGTAGGTCGTGAGGATGGAAAGCACGGGGGCGAGCACATGTCCATATTCTGGAATAAAAAGACGGTGAAAAAGCTCAAATGGGGTACTTTCTGGCTGTCCGAGACTCCCCAGAAGCCTTCTATTGGCTGGGACGCTGCTTGCAAGAGGACGGCTACATGGGCTCTGATGAAGAGCAAGAAGAACGGCCGGAAATTCTTCTACGTAAACACGCATTTGGACCATATGGGCTGGGAGGCTAGGAAAAACGGCCTCGCTCTCATAGTGGAGAAGATTAAGGAAATGAATCCTGATAGCTACCCGATGGTGCTGACGGGGGATTTCAATATGACGATTGATCGTCCAGAGTTCGATGACTTGAAGAAAATCATGAAGAATGCTCGCGAGGAGGCGGTTAAGACGGACCATCTCGCCACGTTTAACGGCTGGGGGAGCTATACGGCCACTGGCATCATAGACTACATCTGGTACATGGGTTTCGACTCTTGCCCATACTACGAGACCATTACGAAGCCTTACATGGAAAGGACTTTCATCTCTGACCATTACCCAGTCACCACAACTTTGATTTTCTAGGAATATACCGCCTTACAGCAGCGGCAAATTAAATGATAATGAAAGTGAAAAGAATTATAATATGCTTAGTGGCGGCTGTCATTTCATTCTTCGCTTCTGGCGAGGGACTGAAAACTGCCCGTCCGGAGGACTGCGGAATGAATGCCGTTCTTCTGGCAAGGGTGGATAGCGTGATCAATGATGAAATAGCTCATAAAAATATTCCTGGAGCAGTGATTTCAGTGGTTCGGGGGGACAAGATTGTGTACCTTAAAGCCTATGGCAACAAATCCGTAGTTCCGTCTATCGAGCCAATGACCACTGAAACTATGTTCGACTTGGCATCGGTCAGCAAATGCATAGGAACTACTCTTTCGTTCATGCAGCTCATTGAACGAGGCTATGTGCGCCTTACAGACAACGTAAGTCGTTATATTCCCGGATTCAAGCCTTGGACAGACCCTTCTTCTGGCGAAGCCGTGGACATCACGATTTGCGACCTCATGACCCATTCTTCTGGACTCTCGCCATATATTGATGTAAATGAATACGTTAAAGAATTCGGCGAGAATACTCCCGATTCTGCTGAGGCCTTCATTGCCACTCGGGTGAAGAGGAATTTCAGGCCTGGCACTCAGTTCATGTACAGCTGCCTTAATTTCATCACTTTGCAAAGGATATTGGAGCGAGTGACTGGCCGTAAGCTTTATGAATATGCCAGCGAGAATGTCTTCGGAGTCCTAGGGCTGCAACATACCTGTTATTTCCCTTCCGGAATTGTTGCCTCTGCGAAAGAGGCTCAGGCTCGCCGCCTCAAAGAATTGAAGGCACTCTGCGCTCCGACTGAGGTTCAGGCAGACGGGAAGCCTCTGCTAGCTAACGTACACGACCCATTGGCTCGCAGAGTCATGATGGGTAATTCTGGGAATGCCGGTGTCTTCTCCAATGCCGAAGATCTCTCGGTCATTTGCGCTGCCATAATGAACCAAGGCAGCTGGAACGGACACCGTATCCTGAGTCCTCTGACTATAGATCTCATGACCACCATCCCGCCACAGAACTCTCCTGAAGTTGGCCGTGCCCTCGGCTGGGACAAAAAAAGTTCACATTCAGGACTCCGAGGCGACATATTCGATGCTGAAACTACCATCGAGCACACAGGCTACACAGGCACATCCATCGTCATTGACATGAAGACTAAGACTGCGGTCGTGCTGCTGGCGCACAGAGTTCATCCGAAAGACGAAGGCGGTGTCGGCCGCATGCGAGCCCTCATCTCCAACATCGTCGCAGCCAGCATCCTCACCCCGGCTTCTTAAGGCATTGCGGATAGCGTGCCACAGCAGATGCGAATGGCGATTGCAGGAGGCATCATACGCAAAAAATTTTTGATGATCTGAATTTTTTTTACGTGGCATAAAGAAAAATAATTTCTGTTTTAATGCACGGAATTTCTTTT
>JAQYTJ010000052.1 GCA_028724885.1 Bacteroidales bacterium
TCCTAGTTTCCGGCTTTCCCTCCCGTCATGCTTCAGGCAATCGCCTACGAATGCCGCTCGGAGAGCCATCCGTTCCAAGGTGATCTCATTCATTCTTTGACACAGGGCTTTGGACTTGAACCGTGTCATGCCTGACACGCAAAAAAAGCAACCCTCGGATTCCTCCGAGAGTTGCAGCAGGGTGCGCGGTGGGACTCGAACCCACGACAACCAGAACCACAATCTGGCGCTCTACCAACTGAACTACGCGCACCATGTTCGGCTTGCAAAGATACAAAAAAATCTTGCTTTGCAAGAATATAAATCTCTATATTTGTAAAAATATGAAGTTAATAGATATTGTAGACATTAAGGATCACATTGATCGTGAATCCGCAGCAGAAAAAATACGCAGCGGGATTGCCTTCCGCGGCCCTAACGCCTGGATTCTAGGATTTGCGATAGTGCTGGCCTCGGTCGGCCTGAATGTGAATTCGGTAGCGGTAATCATCGGAGCCATGCTTGTTTCCCCACTCATGGGGCCAATCTTCGGAGTGGGCCTAGGGCTGGGCACGAATGACACGAAACTCATTAAAGACAGCCTTATGAATCTTCTCATAATGGTCTGCATAAGCTTGTTCGTTTCGTTCATCTATTTTCTCATAACTCCGCTGAACTTATCGAACCCTACCGAGCTAGAGTCGAGGACCAGCCCTACGATTTACGATGTGATAATTGCCTTGTTCGGCGGACTCGCCGGGATCTTCGAAATCTGCCGCAAGGAGAAAGGCACCGTGATCTCAGGCGTGGCAATCGCGACAGCCCTCATGCCTCCGCTCTGCACCGCCGGCTATGGCATTGCTCATGCCAGCATGCACTATTTCGGGGGAGCCATGTTCCTATTCATAATAAACAGCGTCTTCATCGTGCTGGCCACCTACGCCATGGTCAAGTACCTGAAATTTCCCGAAGCTGCATTCGCCGATGCCAAAATAAGGAAAAATACCCGCAACATAGTGACGGCGGTAGTCATATTGGTGATGATTCCTAGCATCTGGAGCGCATTCATAATGATTCGCAACACGAATTTCAGACAGAATGTCGCCAATTTCGTTCAGGAGAACAAGACATACTCCGGCGGCTACATATTCGATTACGAGGTCAGCACGAAAGGGAAGCAGCACGCCGATATTTACGTAACTGGGGAACCACTCACTCAGGGCAAGAAAGAAGAACTGATTGCCAAAGCGGAAAAATTCGGCATAACCTCCGATAGAATCAACTTCATAGAACACAAGATATTCGAAGATAATCAGGATGATGGTTCTTCCGAGATAGTGAATATGCTGTATCAGAGGTCATCTGATGAATTAAATCGCAAAGACCTGCAGATCAAGGCCCTAGAAGGGAAGCTAATGGATGCGAGGGGTGCCGCCATTCCTTATGTCCAGCTGACTAAAGAAATCAAGTCTGCCTACCCAGAAATCGAGGAGATGACATTCGGCCGCGGAGCCTCAGTTCAGGCCGACAGCCTGGCCAAGAACGATCTCATCATCGTGGTAGCCAAAGCCAACCCGAAGCTTAGCCAGGAAAAGATCATGAAGCTTGGCGGCTGGCTACGAATCCGCCTGAATGACACTACCGTAGTTGTCATGAATCGTAATTAGGATGAGGAGACTAATTCTTATTTTCATCGCATTGCTTCTTCCCATTCTCAGCCAGCGAATGCCAATTCGAAAAGTACTGACAGGGAAGCGCAGAATGGAGAGCCGGATTCCGGCTCCCGCCTCCCTATCTTTCCATCCTGACACCATCACTTTGACGTTCCTGGGCGATGCCATGATGCACAAAGAACAGATTAGGAATGCGTACGTAAAGGAGCATTCGGCATATTCATTCAATGAATATTTTGAACCTCTGGAAGGCATCATCAGAAATGCGGATCTTGCTATAATCAATGCCGAATTCACCCTTGGAGGAAAGCCATATTCTGGATATCCTTGCTTTTCTGCCCCAGACGAATATGCCGAATATCTGAAAGATAGCGGAATAGACATATTCCTAACTGCAAATAACCACATCCTGGATAAGGGCTGGAAGGGTCTGAGACGAACGCTGGCGGTATATTCAGATAAAGAAATCTTTACCGCAGGGACTGCCATCTCAGCTAAGGAAGACAGCCTTTGCAACCCATTAATAGTGCCAATCAAGGGCATAAGGATAGCATTCGTCAATGCGACTTACGGCACGAACGTCCATTTGGCAAGCGATTCGATGGTAGTGCATAAGCTAGATAGCTCTGACGTGGCACATTCAATGAGTATGGCAAAGGCTCGAGGAGCAGACTTCATTGTTGCCCTCCCCCACTGGGGCGTGGAATACTCATTGAAGCACTCCAAGAGCCAGATCTACTGGGCGAGCTTTTTCGTTCGACACGGGGCAGATGCGGTGGTCGGCACTCACCCGCACGTCGTTCAAGACACGCAAGTTATCAGCGGTGCGCCGATAATATATTCATTAGGCAACATCATCTCCAACATGAGCAGCACAAACACTAGGATCGGACTCATAGTCACTCTGCGCATAGCAGTGTCAGAGAACAGGGATTGCACTCTTCTGGAGCCTGAATATACATTCACTTGGTGCGCTATGCCAGGTGCCATCTCTGAGAGTCATAAGACCGTGCCAGTAAGGGAATGGATGAATAAAGAATACGAGTGGAAAAACAGAAATGACTATATTGACATGTCTTCATCCTACGAAAGGGTGAAGGGAAAAACAGGAATATCCGACATTTATAGACATGAAGAAAACCATTAAGATTGAAGGAATAGAGCCAATTGAAATCTATGGAGCAGGCAATAAGATACTTGAAGAGTTCTGCTCATATTTTCCATCACTTAAAGTCGTAGCAAGGGGGGACGAAATAATCCTAGACGGCAAAGAAAGCAGCATTCAGGAATTCTCGCAGAGATTCGGGGAACTTGTTGAGCTGAGGCATCATAAGATGAACCTTACGCCATTCGATGTAGAGGACATTTTCGATGGCAGTTCTTCGCAGAGCAATTTCATAGACGGAGAAGCGATAATAGTGCATGGAACAGACGGAAAACCGATACGGGCCCGCAATAGGAACCAGCAGGAGATGGTGAAGGCATATTTCAACTCGGATCTTATCTTCGCCGTAGGACCTGCTGGAACGGGGAAGACCTACATCGCCATCGCCTTGGCAGTAAGGGCTTTAAAGAATAGAGAGATAAAGAGGATAATACTCACTAGGCCTGCCGTAGAAGCTGGGGAACGCCTAGGATTCCTGCCAGGCGACCTGAAAGACAAGCTGGATCCATACCTGCAGCCGCTTTACGATGCTCTAGGGGACATGATTCCTTCTCGCAAGCTGCAAGATTTCATGGCCGATGGCACCATCCAGATAGCTCCGTTAGCATACATGAGAGGCCGTACCTTAGACCACGCCTGCGTCATACTTGACGAAGCCCAGAACACGAATTTAGGTCAGCTGAAGATGTTCCTGACCCGAATGGGCATGAACGCAAAGTTCATAGTCACCGGCGATGCCACGCAGATAGACCTTCCCCAAAAAGAAGACTCCGGCCTGCTCAAAGGCATTAATATGCTGAAAGACATAAAAGGCATCAGCACAATATTCTTCACCAACGACGACATCGTCCGGCATCCGCTAGTGACTAAAATCGTCTATGCATTCGACAAATCGAAAGAGGAGAAGGACTCGTGAGAATCCTCCCCCCTCTTTGAAATTCATCGTATTCAGATGACTAATTCACCATTGCTGAATATTTCTCGTAGCCTTCTTTGTATTTAGGATCCGGATCGTCTTGGAGACGATAGCAGATGTTCTTGAGATAAGAAGCAATGCTGGATTTCACTTGATCGTCCTTCGTGATCTCGATGGCTTTCTCGAAAGGATCCACGCACTTCTTCAGAGTTTTCTCGAACTCCTGAACGAGGGCGACGTATTTCTTATCGTCAAGCTCGTCCTGGGCCTTCTTCTCTAGCTCGACTGCCTGATTGAAGTAAAGCAGGCCTTCTCCAACGTAACCGTACTCATAGTTAGGGTCGATTTCGGAGCATTTCGTATAAGACTCGATGGCTTTCTCGGTCTCTCCAAGCTTCGAATGAACGTTGCCTTCCACATAGTAAATGGACGCATTCTTCGGATCCTTTGCCTTTGCCTGATCCAGAAGTTCGAAGAGTTTATCGGTATTAGAGCCAGAAGAAACATAATAATTGATAAGTCCTATCAAGATGGACTGGCTCTCAGGATATTTCGTGAAGCCTTCCTCGAGATATTTCCTAGCCACTTCTTGTCCTGCAGCAGTGGTGTCAAGTTTAGTGGAGACATCTGCAAGCCTAGAATAAACCTCTCCACCCTCTGCGGCATAACCTATATTTAGGCATTTCTCGAACGCATCTTTCGCAATCTGAAAATCGCCTAGCTGCTGAGCAATGAAGCCAGAATTGTACAGAGAGAATGTATCGATTTGAGAGAGAGGCTTTTCTGACATTACTTTCTGCGCCATGACGAAATATTTTTCAGCGCTTTTCAAGTCCCCAAGGCCATATTTGTTATATGCCTCGTTAACGATCTTCTGGTTGAGTACCTTAAGGCCATTAGCTATGTCCTTAGATTTAGAACCCTTTAAATCAACCTCAGCGGCCTTCTTGTAAGCATCATATGCCTTCTCCAAGGCGTTCTCGACCACAGGCTTCGTAACTTCTATGATTGCAAGCTTTCCGCCGCCGAAATAGAAATTCTTATTCGAGAATACTTCCTTAACGTAAGAAGTCCCATTCAGCTGAACTTGTTCAGTAGAAATCGGCTTATCGTTTCCCATCATAAGCTTTACTTCAGCTTCTGACGAGCCTACGAGAGCATTTCCTGCAGGAGCATCATAGGCATTGACGTATGCCTCTGCAAGTTTTAACCACGTAGCAGGCTTGGCAGCCTTCTTTGGATTATCAGCGGCACTCTTTGCTGCCTCCACAGCCTTCGCTGCGGCTTCCGGAGTAATTTGCTGGATGCCTACTTGCGCATTGGCAATCTGGACAGAAGCCAGAACAACCAGAGCTATCAAAATTCTTTTCATCTTAGATAAAATTTAATTATGGCTATTCTTCGTTTTCATTATTTATTTCACCATCATCCAGAACATCACTCTCCTCGCTCTTTTCAACAGGCGAGACAGCAGCGATAGAGTCTCCATCCTTGATGTTGATGAGTTTCACGCCCTGCGTAGCCCTGCCTGCAACCCTGATGTCGGATACCGCCATCCTAATCGTAAGACCAGACTTATTGATAATCATCAGATCATTTTCCTCTGTCACGTTCTTTATGGCAATCAGTTTACCTGTCTTTTCAGTGATATTGATTGTCTTAACGCCCTTTCCGCCACGATTAGTCAGCCTGTACTCTTCAAAGTCCGTACGTTTGCCGAAGCCATTCTCGCTGACGACCAAAACAGTATGTTTATCAGCATCTTGAGCATTTTTATCGTAATTAATCGCTCCGATCACTTCGTCTGTCGCTTCAATATTAATGCCACGCACTCCAGTAGCGTTCCTTCCCATCTCGCGTGCATCTGTTTCCTCGAAGCGACAGCATCGGCCATCACGAGCTGCAATGAAGATTTGCTCGTTGCCATTAGTGAGCAGTGCCTCTGCAAGAACATCGCCTTCCCTGAGGGTCACGGCATTTATTCCCGCTACTCTAGGATGCGAATATGCTAATAGAGAAGTCCTTTTGATAACTCCCCTTTTAGTAACTAATACAATATAGTTATTGTTTATATATTCTTCATCTTTGAGCGTCCTCACATTTATGATGGCTTTTATTTTATCATCTGGAATATTCAGGACATTCTGAATGGCACGGCCCTTTGAAGCTCTCGATCCTTCAGGGACATCGTAGGTCTTTAGCCAGAAGCAACGTCCCGATTCAGTGAAGAACATCATGGTTGAGTGCATATTGGCGACATAGATATGGTCTATGAAATCCTCATCTCTCGTAGCTGAGCCTTTCATTCCGACGCCGCCCCTGTTCTGAGTGCGGTACTCAGCCAGCGGAGTCCTTTTGATATAACCCAAATGCGAGATAGTGATGACCACGTCCTCGTCTGGATAGAAGTCCTCAGGATTGAACTCCTCCTCGGAAGGTCTTATTTCAGTCCTTCTCGCATCTCCGTACCTTTCCTTAAGCTCCTGGGTCTCCTGTTTCACTATATTCATTTGCTCCTCAACACTGCCGAGTATGACGTTACACCTGTCGATGAATTTCATCAGGTCGTCATATTCAGCCTGCAGCTTGTCTCTTTCTAGCCCAGTCAGCTGACGGAGCCTCATTTCAACTATTGCGGTAGCCTGAGCATCCGTGAAGGCGAATGCCTTCATCAGTTCTGCCTTTGCTTCATCTACGGAAGCAGAAGCCCTGATGATCCTGATCACTTCGTCGATCACGTCTATAGCCTTCAGCAAGCCCTCCAGAATATGAGCCCTCTTCTGAGCCTTGTCTAGCTCGAACTTGGTTCTTCTTACGACGACTTCGTGGCGGAAATCTACGAAATTCGCTATCAGTTCCTTGAGCGACAGCGTCTTCGGACGACCACCTACAAGGGCTACGTTGTTGAATGCAAAGCTGGACTGGAGCGGTGAGTACTTGAATAAGGTATTCAGGACAATATTAGAATTAAATCCCTGCTTCACCTGAATAATTACCCTCACGCCCTCGCGTGAGGTCTCATCGTTGATGTAGCTTATTCCTTCTATCTTCTTGTCTTCGACCATCTGGTGAATTTTCTCCAGCATATCCTTCTTATTCACCATGTAAGGAATCTCGGTTACCACTATGGTCTCACGACCTGTGTCAGATACCTCGATTTCGGTCTTGGACCTAATCACCACCCTGCCACGGCCTGTCTCGTAAGCTTCTTTGATTCCGCCTACGCCCATGATGATGCCGCCTGTTGGGAAATCAGGGCCTTTGATGTATTCCATCAGCTCGTCGGTGTCGATTTCGGGGTTGTCTATGTAAGCACAAATCGCATTGCAGACCTCAACCAAATTGTGCGGAGCCATATTCGTGGCCATTCCGACTGCGATTCCGGATGCTCCATTAAGAAGAAGCAGCGGTGCCTTCGTAGGTAGCACCGTAGGCTCCTGAAGAGTGTCATCAAAGTTGTTTGTGAAATCCACGGTATCCTTTTCCAGATCTCCCAGCACGTCATCGGCCATCTTCGCAAGCTTAGCCTCGGTATATCGCATGGCTGCGACAGGATCACCATCCATTGACCCAAAGTTACCTTGACCCCAGACCAGTGGGTAACGCTGATTCCAGTTCTGCGCAAGGCGAGCCATGGCATCGTATACAGAAGAATCGCCATGAGGGTGGTATTTACCCAAAACCTCACCAACGATTCTGGCAGATTTCTTCGTCTGACCTGAATATGACAATCCGAGGCCTTCCATGCCGAACAGCACTCGCCTCTGGACTGGCTTCAAGCCATCTCTCACATCCGGAAGCGCGCGGGATACGATAACCGACATCGAGTAATCGATGTAGGCCGAGCGCATCTCATGATCTATCTCTACCGGCTCAATGTACCCGTGCTGAACCTCCTCGTTCATTTCCACATTATCCATATTAAAATTCTTAACCTTATAAACGTGCAAAATTAATAAAAATTTACCTTTGAGCAAAGCGACAAAATGTCATGACAACTCTTTTCGCATGGATGTTGATAATTATCCGGAAAACTTACCTAACTTTATAAATCATGGAGGTAAACATTTCACAAGAACTGAACGACATAATTCGTTTCGCAAGAGAGGAAGCCATGCGGACTGGAAGCTATGGAATAAGCCCAGATCATCTTTTTCTCGGAATGATGCGACATGCGGATAATAACGCGGTCTTGGTGCTGAATGGACTTGGCGTGGCATCGGATGAATTCAAGAATTTCATAGACAGCCATATATTCGTCAACGAACCAATCCCCTACTCAGAGCTAGACAAGATTTCTTTCACTCGATATGCCCAGAATGTTCTGAGCATCACCGTCATGGAAGCATCGAAGATGAGGTCTAATGAAGCGAGATCCATACACCTTCTTCTTGCGCTATGCCGCACTACTGAAAATTACGGTCAGGCATATCTGAGAAGCAAGGGCATCGATTACGGAAAACTGCTCTCCTATATGAGGGACCACGACATGCTAGCATCGGATAAAAAAGACAGCGAGAATTTTCAGAGCCAGCAGAATCAAAACATGGATCCAGAAGAAGCCACCAGTGGCGAATCCGGAAAACTGAACATCGAAGATTTCGGCTATGACCTTACTAAAGCAGCGGCAGAAGGCAAGCTGGATCCTGTCGTTGGCAGAAACACTGAAATCTCCCGCGTCATAGAAATCCTAGGCCGCAGAAAGAAGAACAACCCTATGCTCATCGGCGAGCCAGGCGTCGGGAAATCCGCCATCGTCGAAGGCATCGCGCTGAGGATTGCCAACGGAAGCATATCCCCTGCGCTTGCGAAGAAAAGGCTGATTTCTCTCGACATTGCCTCGGTAGTAGCAGGCACTAAATACAGGGGAGACTTCGAGAAAAGGCTAAAAGCCATAATTAAAGAAGCGAGCACGAACCCTGACATAATTTTATTCATTGACGAGTTTCACACAATAGTTGGCGCTGGCGGAGCACAAGGCAGCTTAGACGCAGCGAACATGCTTAAGCCGGCTCTCGCCCGTGGAGAACTTCAGTGCATTGGAGCAACTACAATGGATGAGTTTGCGAAAATCGTTGAGAAGGATGGCGCTCTTGACAGAAGATTCCAGAAAGTGATAGTAGAGCCTACCGACATTCCTCAGTCAATAGCCATCCTTAAAAATATTAAAGGTAACTACGAGGACTTCCACAAAGTAACTTATAGCGACGAAGCAATTGAGGCGTGCGTGCGTCTCACCGATCGCTACATTACTGATAAATTCTTGCCAGATAAGGCCATAGATGCCATGGACGAGGCTGGATCGATGGTTCGCCTGAACCTCACAAAGGACAAAAAGACCGGCAGCGTAGTCGATGACGAGGACATTGCGACAGTGGTCTCCAAGATGACCGGAATACCTGTGACTAAGGTTGCCGAATCTGAGGGCATGAGACTTCTGAATATGAAAGAGAGGCTCAAAAGCAGAATCATAGGTCAGGATGAAGCCATCGACACAGTTGTCAGAGCCATCCAGAGGAACCGCGCGGGACTGAAAGACCCTAACCGGCCAATAGGGACATTCCTTTTATTCGGGCCTACAGGTGTCGGCAAAACACAGCTTGCGAAATGCCTGGCCGAGTATCTATTCGATTCAGAGGAAAACATGGTGAGAATAGACATGAGTGAATATATGGAGAAGTTCACTGTCTCCAGGCTCATCGGAGCGCCTCCTGGATATGTTGGCTACGAAGAAGGTGGGCAACTGAGCGAGAGAGTTCGCAGGAAACCATACTGCGTCGTTCTCCTAGATGAAATAGAAAAAGCACACCCAGACATATTCAATATTTTGCTGCAAGTGCTTGATGACGGACGTCTGACAGACAGCAATGGCAGAGTGGTAGATTTCAAGAATACCATCGTGATCATGACATCCAACGTGGGCAGCAGGGATCTTGAAGAATATGGCAAAGGCGTGGGATTCGCAACCGCAGGAAAGAACGTTGAGCATAACAGGCAGACGCTGTTAGAGAAGGCTATCAAGAAATCATTCCCTCCTGAATTCATCAACCGAGTGGACGAGCAAGTGTTCTTCAATTCCCTGACTAAGGACGATATTGAGAAGATAATCGACATAGAACTAAAAGACCTTCGCGAGCGGGCCTTGGAGACTGGTTACAAGCTCACCATCACTCCTACGGCTAAACGTTTCATAGCTGATGCGGGATTTGACCAAGCTTACGGCGCAAGGCCTCTGAAGAGAGCGGTGATGAGATATGTGGAAGACCCCGTGTCTGAGTTCATTATCTCGGACCGTATCCTTCAAAGCAAAAATGGCTCTGGAGAGCTTCACACACTTAAGGTTGAGCTGACCCCTGACAAGAAAGACACGATGGTGACCCTGAAGAAATCCGATGTGGTGCCGGCTCTGGGCTGACCATGTCAGGCAGCGACTGGGCAAAGAGTCTCCGGCTTGTCAATGCTGGTCACCTCTAGCCCAAAGTCGCCTATGAATTGAACCAGAGAGTTGAAAGATGATTCGTCTGCGATGATTGAAGACAGATTCTCGATGTTGTCATATTCCTGTTTCATATTCATTTAATTTTATTGTTTCTTCTTTTCATAGGCAAAGATAATTTGAGCTCGTGCCAAACAACGGCACAAGCCCGTATTTTTATTGCGATATTTTTTGCATAAGTTTGTAAAAATAAACGAATTTCCAATGGCAGAAGAAAGAAGCGTTGACAAGCTTGCCAGGTACACTATGTGGACAGTCATCGCAGCAGTCGTGATTGCGATTTGCTGGTATTT
Organism: Bacteroidales bacterium; assembly: GCA_028724885.1. Lineage (GTDB taxonomy): Bacteria > Bacteroidota > Bacteroidia > Bacteroidales > UBA932 > Cryptobacteroides. The sequence goes on from JAQYTJ010000052.1 coordinate 10,523, forward strand.
TCGCAGCGTGCTGATTTACATAATATTAGCCGCAGTGTTATCCCTGCTCGGAAATCCCTTGATGAAGGGATTGTCCAAAATCAAGATTAAAGGGCATAACGCTCCGTCATGGCTGCTTTCCTTAATAACCATAATTCTTCTGCTAGTGATAATACTCGGAATAATCACTCAGATATTCCCCGTGGTCTTTAACATAGTGCAGAATATCTCTTCAAACCTGCAGACAGCCTCCATCAACTCCAGCAACATCACCCAGTGGCTGGACACGGCAAACAGCTGGCTGATACAAAGATTCCCGAAGCTGGGCAACGACTTCAAGCTGCAGGTGACCATGGTCGATTGGGTGAAGAACTCATTCAACCTGGACTCGCTGAGTTCAATCGGGACAGTGGTCGGTTCCGTAGCTTCCGCCCTAGGCAGTTTCGGAATGGGACTTTTCTGCGTCATATTCATTTCTTTCTTCTTCATAAAGGATGACAAGCTGTTCCGAAAAATCGTAGGCTCGCTGGTGCCTGATAAGGTGGAAAATGAGGTAATCGGAGCCATAGGGGACATAGAGCATCTGCTTTCAAGGTATTTCGTGGGTCTGATGATCGAGGTCCTTGGAGTCACCGCCCTGAACTTTCTGGGGTTGCTGACGGTAGCTAAGCTAGGCTTCTCCTCAGCCATAGGGATAGCCTTCATGACAGGACTACTGAACATAATCCCTTATCTGGGGCCTTGGATAGGGGGCGCAATAGGTGTAGTCTTAGGTCTGGTGCTAAAATATAGCTCGGCGGCAGTAACAGGCGTATATCCCGACTTCTGGGTGGCGGCAATCGTGCTAGTCGCAATATTCGTGATAACCCAAATGGTAGACAACTTCCTGATGCAGCCGTTCATATATTCCACCAGCATAAAATCCACCCCATTGGAGATATTCCTAGTGCTGATAATCGCCGGACACGTTGGCGGGATGCTCGGAATGCTGGTGGCAATCCCTGCTTATACGGTGCTAAGAGTAATCGCAGCACGATTTTTCTATAATGTCAAGCCAGTGCGGAAACTCATCTCAAGTTCAGGAGGATCCATCGGTGGAGAAGGTGCTTCCTCAGGCGATGAATCCAAAGAAAACAATACAATATCATGAATATAAGGAATATGCTTGCAGCCCTAGCATCGGCTGCTTTCTTGCTCTGCGGGGCATATGCCTCAGCGCAGGAAACTTATTCGCCCACAGGGACTTACGAGTTCGCAGTAAAGGACGGCGAAAAGCTGTGCCTCGACTATTACGCCCCTGCTGCTGGAAGCGAGACTGCCATTGACGGCCACGCCAAGCCTACAGTAATGTTCGCCTTCGGAGGCGGATTCAAGGGTGGGGAGAGAAACGAAAAGGGTTACCAGAAATGGTTCAAGATGCTGAATGACGAGGGCTATGCCGTTGTGTCAATAGATTACCGCCTAGGCCTGAAAGGGGTAGATATCAAGAAAGGCTTGGGGCAAGTACGCCAATTCCGGAATGCTGCCCAGATGGCAGCGGAAGACTTGCTCTCAGCCGTAAAATACCTGCTGGACAAAGGGAAGGCTTTCGGGGTCGATGCCCGGAATCTGGTAATGAGTGGATCCTCGGCTGGCGCAATCGCTTCTCTCGAAGCAGACTGGTTGTTCTGCAACGGAAAGGCGAACGAGGCTTTCCCCGAAGGATTCGACTTCGCTGGGGTGATGCCGTTCTCCGGAGCGATAATCACAATGGAAGGGAAACCGAGCTACAAGAAAGAGCCAGCTCCGACCGCTTTTTTCCATGGCACTGCAGATAAGGTAGTGAATTATAAAAAAATCCGCCTTTTCGGCTGGGGAATCTTCGGTTCCGACGCCCTCGTCAAAATATTCAAGAAGAATGGCTATACTTATAATATATTCCGTTATGAGGGACACGGGCATGAAATCGCCGAATCTATGGCAGAGACCTTCCCTGAGCAGCTGAGGTTTCTGGAAACAGTGGCGACAAGAGGCGTGCGAAGGAACATCGACTCCAGCATAGACGATCCTGAGGCACCTCAGCCATCTGGATCGAAGAACAGGAAAGAATTGTATGGAAAATAAATGTTTTTTTATGAATATGAAACAGAAAATTAAGCTTGGCGAGAGATTCGCAACCACATTCAAAAGATTCCGAGTTGCATACATTTTTCTCGTGATTTTGGTTTCTATGGCCCTCGCGCTATTTCCCGATAAATCATCCAGAGAGATTCTTCCACAGGTGATCTGGTACTGTTTCACGGCAGCATTCCTTTCCGTTGCCATGAAGCTTCTTCGGGAGGAAAAGCCTGGGGTAGCAGCCGAGATCGTACTCCAGGCAGCTCTTTTGGGATTTTGGGTATATTGCTACTTCTTTGAAAACTTTAACGGTGCCTGCCAAATCGCAATGGGCAGCATCTCCGTCTTGGTGTTCATAGCATGCTTCATAAATTCATTCTACAAGGATCGGAATGACGTACCTTTGGTTAACTTCACGATACGGATAGTCGTGGTGCTGGCTGCAACAGGAATCGTCACGCTAATTTTAATGTTAGCCATATTCCTAATAATGGGCGCCTTGAACATGCTGTTCAAGATAAATGTCACGAACTATGCCTACTTCATGGCGGCTGTCGTCTCATGGGCGCTGCTATTCCCCACCATGCTGCTGCAATTCGTTCCCGAAGGGCAGGAAAAGCACGATTATTCCACCAACCTTGGAAAATTCGTAAAAGGGGTCACGAAATGGCTGTTTCTGCCCGTAACGGCAGCATACTTGGCAATCCTCTACGTCTATGCCATCAAGATTCTGGTGACGTGGACCCTGCCAAACGGCTGGGTCGCCAATCCTGTTACAGTGAGCTTCGCCCTATGCCTGCTCCTGATATTCCTGCTCTATCCAGAAGCACATTCGGAAAACGAGAAACCGCTTTCGGTGGCTGTGCGTCGCTGGATTCCAGTAGCCATGCTGCCTCTTCTGGCGCTAATGAGCGTTGGCATATTCAAAAGAACCGGAGACTACGGAGCAACAATAGAAAGGCTTTACGTGCTTGCACTCAACCTATGGTGCTACGGTGTCTGCTTAGGGCTGATTTTCAGCCACGGGAAGCGCTTATGGTGGATTCCGGCATCTTTCGCGCTGGTCTTCCTGCTCACCTCTGTGGGACCATGGAATTTCACCTCCACGACGAAAAGAATCATTCAGAAAGATGCCCGGAACATAATGATGGCGAACGGAATAACGAAATTTCCTGCCGACAGCAGCACATATTCATCCTTGATATCCAAAGCAGACTCAACCACCAAGGAGAGGCTGATCGACAAGCTGGCATATCTAGAATATAATTACAGGAAAGACACCGCCGCTATCAGGGATCTCGTAGACTACAAAGTAGACATATACGGCATATATCCATCTTACGATGCAGACTCGGTGGTCTCCCTGCCCGATACTGCGTCTTTCAAAGACGTAAGGATAGAGCAAAAGAAAGATTCGGTTATATTCAGAATCCCACATCCGATGTATTACCGAGACACCCTGCTCCTTGCCGTGCCTAAAGAGGAGCTCAAGAAACTTTACGAGGCAGTCCAGTGAGCACGAGCCGCCTGTGCTAGACGAACATGAAGAATGAAAAGATCTCCACTCATTCTATTGGCGCTGAGCTTGTCCACGGCAGCATATTCGCAAACCCCTGACACGCTTGCGACTTTTCCTGTTGCCGACACGCTGGCAAAAGCTGACACTGTCAAATTACAGGAACTTTATAAGGACACTATTCCCTCTGGTCCTCAGAAACTGATTTTGAGAGAAGCGACCACGCAGGATGGTTCGTCAATGATGATGGACGACAACGGAAACGTGTGGAAAGTGTTCACTCAGAATGGCTTGGATGTGCTCATGAACGTACGCTACCTGAAAAATTACGGGAAATATTACCGAGTGGACCTGTACCTGCAGAACAATACAGACAGCACCGTGCATTACGACTTCGGAAACATGAGAATTTCCACCATGGACGGTCCCGTGAAACTATTTTCGAACAATAAGTATTATAGCAGGGTGCATAGCCGCAAGGTATGGAAAACCGTAGGCGTCACGGCAGGCACATTTTTCATATCTTTGATCGTGCAGATGATTATTCAGAGCTCCGATGATGATAACGATTCCCTAGCTGCAAATATTGCTACAGCATTCGTCGACGAGGCTGCGATCGCCTTCACCATGATGTACAATCATCGTCAGAACGAGAACATGCAAGAAATCAAGCGCCAGAACATCGGCTACCTGCGCGATTACGACATTCCTCCGCACAATGCCATCGAAGGCCATGCATACGCAAAATATGTTCCTAAGGCAAAATCGGTGAATTTGTCCATTCCAGTAAGCGGTCGTGAATATATCCTAAGCTGGGACACGACTCATTTGGAAAATGCCGGTACCGACTAACCAAGTCCTACGCCAAACCATATCTCATGATGGCAAGACTCGGCGCTTATAAGGCTCTCAAAGGTTATTGTTCCTGGCCGAACAATGCTGAAGGATGTCGACGGCAATGAAGCCGTCACATTCCAGCTGCGTAACATAATTAGACAAGGCATTGAATGACAGGCGCTTCTGCTGGCAGATCTCGTCCATGGAGATGCCTCGGTTTTTCTTAATGCACTTAGCTATTGAGCAGATTTGAGCCAGATCGTCTTCATCGAACTGCACTTTATAATAGTCATGGACAGCTTCTACGAAATCTGCCTGACGGCGAAGCATCGTCTTTCCAAGACTTAGCTTCTGCATCAGTTCCGCCAAATCCCCTATCGGCTCTGCCAAGTTCTGCCGTATTAGCAGATTGCATCCTTGCGAATATGGGTCATCCACCCTTCCAGGCAGGGCAAACACTGCTCTGTCATAGGAGTTTGCCAGGTGCGCAGTAATCATTCCTCCTCCCTTTATCTTAGACTCTATGAGAAGAGTAGCCTTGCAGATGCCAGCTATGATGCGGTTCCTACGTATAAAATTTATAGCCACGGCCTGAGTATCTGGCGGATAATCAGAAACAAGTCCGCAGCCAGGTGTAGAAGCGATCTGCTCGCCCAGGTCACGATGATGCGAAGGATAAATATGGTTTATTCCGGTCGCCATTACCGCTACAGTCTTCAATCCGTTCTCCAGAGCCGTCTTATGGGCAACGGCATCAACGCCCAAGGCTAACCCGCTCACGACAAGAGGTTTCATTGTAGCTTTCGACATAGCCTTCACGATTCTCTCACACCAGTCCCTGCCGTAAGACGAAATCTTCCTTGTTCCTACAACTGCAATGCATGTCATGGCTTTAGAAGCCGAATTACCAGAATTGTCTGGCGAGCCAACAGTGGCGAAGACTTCCTCAGGAGCAGAAATGCCTTTATAATATATACCTAAAGGTGGGTCGCCGCATTCCCTCAGCAACTTCGGATAACCTATTTCGCCATAGCCGATGAAGCGGCAGCCATGCGAGACAAGCTTTTCCAGTTCCATCGCAGCCGAATCGAAGGCACTAGAACTTATTTGCCTGGAATAATTCATATTCTTATAAGGTCCTAGCACTTCCCCAACTGCCTTCCTACCAGCCGTGAAAACATTCGCGGCCCCATTGAAATTCTCAACCAGGCTCATACCCAGTTTAGGTTCGAAACCGAAAATCCTATTCAAGGCACAAAGAGCAGCTCTTTCCTCAAAATCTCCCTCCATACGCTATTATCTCTTTTGGCCGGCAATATATTCATAAAAGAGACAAGTGGCAATGGGGCGTAAAAAGCATTTTCGTTTTTTCATGAGATTTTTTCTATTTTCATGAATGATGAAAAAATCTTTCGACGAAATTTTTAAAATCATAAGGAATTTAACGCAAAGACCACTATTTTTAATAAATTTGATGTCATGATTTTCATAGACACTCACTGTCACATAACCGACGAGTCCTTCAGAGGGAAAGATGCCGCAGGTAGCGATGAGGCCCTTGGCTACATTCAAAGGGCAGTCGCCGCCGGAGTCAAAATAATGCTGCAGGCGGACGTTGATAGCACCGAACGCAGCACAATGCTTGACCTCGCCAGGCGCTACCCCAAAGAGCTCAGAGCCATGATAGGTCTCTATCCAGGCTCCGTCAAGGAGAATTGGCGTGATGAAATCGAAGCGATGGTGAAGGCCGCTCAGGCATGGGAGGCAGAGGGGAGGACTTTCGTCGCCATGGGAGAAATCGGCCTAGACTATCATGAGGGCAAGGCATATTCTGCCGAGCAGAAAGAAGCCCTGGCGTGGCAGCTTGAATACGCCGCCGAACATGGCATGCCGGTGAACATTCATCTGCGCGATGCGATGGGCGACTTTTTAGATGTCATCAAAGCGCACAAGTATATGGGGCTTAGAGGAAACATGCACTGCTACGCTGGAAGCTACGAAAGTTTCATGGAGCTTTCTAGAATGGGAGACTGGTACATCGGGGTCGGCGGCGTAGTGACATTCAAGAAAGCATCCCTAGCGGAAGTCGTAAGGCGCCTTCCACTGCATAGGATCGTGCTAGAGACGGATGCTCCATACTTAGCTCCCGTGCCGCATAGAGGCACCAGGAACGAGAGTTCCTATATTCCTATAATCGCATCTAAGGTAGCCGAAATCAAAGGCACTAACCTCGAAGGAGTAGCAGAAGCGACCACCGACAACGCCTATAAACTATTCAATATCAAATAATATGACGAAGTCATCAATACTCATGATATATACTGGCGGGACCATCGGAATGAAGCAGGATCCTGTAGACATGACCTTGAAACCGTTCGATTTCAGCCAGATACTCGAAGAAGTCCCTGAACTCAAGAAATTCGCATTCCGGGTCGATGCCTTCACTTTTAATCCGCTTATAGACTCTTCCGACGTGGAGCCTTCCATGTGGCAGAAATTAGCGGACCTCATAAAAGAACGTTACGATGATTATGACGGTTTCGTAGTCCTGCATGGCACAGACACGATGGCATATTCAGCTTCCGTTCTAAGTTTCATGCTAGAAAACCTGTCCAAGCCTGTCGTATTCACGGGAAGCCAGCTGCCAATAGGAGTTCCGCGCACCGATGGCAAGGAGAATCTAGTCTCAGCCGTTGAGATAGCATCCGCAAGGGACTCCAATGGTCATTCGATTGTTCCAGAGGTATCCATTTATTTCAATTCCAAGCTGCTCAGGGGTAATCGAAGCACGAAAATAAGCTCAGAGGCTTTCAGCGCATTCTCATCACCTAATTATCCTTCTCTGGCAGAGGCAGGGATAAGCATAAAATACGACTTAGGAGCTATCAGGCGGCCAGATGTCTGGGAAGAACCACTGAAAATCAGCACAGAATTGGATACCAAAGTGTCAATCCTGAAGATACATCCAGGAATCACTCCACAGGTGATGAGGTACTTCCTCTGTGGTCCTGAGACTAGGGCTGTCATCCTAGAGACATACGGTTCCGGCAATGCGCCTTCCAAGCAATGGTTCACCGACATAATCAGAGAAGCATCAGAGATGGGCAAAATAATAATTAATGTGACCCAATGCCTTTCTGGAACAGTCAACATGAGAATTTATGCGACTGGCAAGGCACTGAAAGAGCTGGGAGTGATATCAGGGCAAGACATCACGACCGAGGGGGCTCTTGGAAAACTTTTTTATCTCATGGGGAAATCGAAAGACAATGAATACGTGAAAAAGCGTCTGGGCGAAAACCTGCAAGGAGAAATTTCAATCTAAACATTGCCTTTTGAAAAATATTTGCTAAATTGCATCGGTTTTGGGTAGCCATAAAAGCTCCCAAATAATTTGTTTAAGGAAGATAACTATCTAATACATTATTAATTAAAACACACGAAAACAGTATGAAAAAGTTTTTCATGTTTTTGGCAGTAGCTGGCGTCCTTGCCATTACTGCGAACATTGCTTCAGCACAGGATCAAGCTCAAGGTAGCGAAGCTGCCGCAACGGAGCAAGTTCAGGCTGCAGATGAGCCTCAGGAGATGACCGCCGAGGATCTTCTCAAGGGCACAGGTGAGGAAGTTCCTTTCCATCAGCAGGTAAAGTCCTACTTCATCCAGGGAGGCGCAGGCTTCATGTCAGCTATCTTACTCTGCTTGATTCTAGGTCTTGCTCTTTCTATCGAGCGTATCCTCTATCTTTCTTTTGCGAAGACGAACACCAAGAAGCTTCTCAAGAATGTAGAGAATGCTCTCGCACAGGGCGGAATCGAGAAGGCAAAGGATATTTGCCGCGACACAAAAGGACCTGTTGCAAGCATTTTCTACGATGGTCTCCTTCACTATGACGAAGGCTTGGACGTGGTCGAGAAGAGAATCACCTCTTCTGGTGGCGTTCAAATGAGTCTTATGGAGAACAACCTTTCATGGATCGCGCTGTTCATCGCCCTTGCTCCTTCCCTCGGATTCTTGGGAACAGTTATTGGTATGGTACGGGCCTTCGACGCAATTGAGGCAGCCGGCGACATTTCCCCTACCATCGTTGCAGGAGGTATGAAGGTCGCCCTTATCACAACCGTCGGCGGTCTTATCGTTGCCATGATTCTTCAGGTGTTCTACAATTATATCCTTTCCAGGATCGACGCTTTGTCAATCGACATGGAGGAAGCATCCATCGGACTCGTCGATGTTCTTGCCAAATATCAGGATAAGAAATAAATTGTCGGAACTCTTTTAGAATCAATCATAATGAACAAAATATTTAGATTAATAGGCTGGATATTGGGACTGCTAGGCATCGCTCTAGGAATTTGGGCTTTCGCATCAGGGGAGTCGAATTCTACGTCTGTCGATGTAATCCTTCGGTACACCTACTTTGTGCTAATCGCAGCGGTGGTTATCTGGATAGGAATCGCAATATTCATCACAGCCAAGAACAACCCTAAGGGGCTGATAAAGGCTCTGCTCGTAATCGTAGTGGCAGCCGTCGTTGTGCTGATCGCCTATGCAGTCGCATCTGGAGCTCCTGCATTCAACGTGAAGACTCAACCTTCACAGCAGGTACTTAAGTTCACAGACACGATGCTCACCCTGACTTACATTCTCGGTGGCCTGGCAATTTGCGCAATCATTTTCGGAATCATCAGAAACGCTCTAAAAAAATAACATTCTATCATGGCTAAAAGAAAAACACCGGGCCTTAATACTCAGTCAACAGCCGACATAGCGTTCCTTCTGTTGTGCTACTTCCTGATGACATCCACCATGGATCAGCAGGCTGGATTGCAGCGTCGTCTGCCTCCAATGCCCGACAAGAACCAGAAGGTAGAAGACATGAAGGTTAATGAGAGAAACATCATCATCGTGAGAATCAACTCTGGTGATAGATTGTTTGCCGGTGACCAGCCAATGGATGTTAGTCAGCTTAAAGATAAGATCAAGGAATTCCTCATGAACCCAAATAACGACCCGAAACTCCCAGAAAGGGAAAATAAGGAGATAGAGGGATTCGGAACTTATCCTGTCTCAAAAGGAGTTATTTCACTTCAGAATGACCGTGGAACTAGCTACGATGCTTACATACATGTTCAGAACGAACTCGTGAAGGCAATCAATGAAATCCGAGACGATTTCTCAAGACAGCACTTCGGAAGACGTTATTCAGCCCTTTCCGAAGATCAGCAGAAAATCGTCAGAGACGCTATTCCGCAAAACATTTCCGAGGCAGAACCTAAGGATGTCAACAAAAAGTAATTGAGGAGGGAAAACCTATGGCAGTATTTAAAAGAAGTGGTAAGAAAGACATGCCTGATATCGGAACAAGCTCCGATATAGTGTTCATGTTTCTGTTCTTCTTCATGGTGACTACGCAGATGCGTTCCACCGAAGTTAAGGTCAAGGTAAAGCTTCCTTCAGTTACAGAGGTCGCTATACTTGATAGAAAGGATCTGGCTTCCTACATCTATATTGGCTCCCCTAATGCTCAATATCAGGGGCAGTATGGTACAGATGCGCGTATCCAGCTGAACGATTCTTTCAAGACCGTTGATGACATCAGGGATTTCATAGCTTCTGAACGCGAAGCTATGAGCGAGGCTGACCGCCAGCTAATGACTGTGTCAATAAAGGCGGACAGAGATGTGCGAATGGGTATCGTGACAGATGTTAAGCAGGAGCTGAGACGCTGCTCCGCGCTTAAGATCATGTACGCTGCCAACAGAGATCAGAACAAATAATTCTGAATCGATATATTCTTAAAAAGAGGAGGCCTGATGGACTCCTCTTTTTATATTCAAAACTTGAAGTTTTTATGTTATCTTTGCTTAATTATATACAAAAGACATCATGGAAACTATTAAGAGGACTAAGGTTAAGGATCTTTTGAAATCTGAGCCAGGCCAGGACGTGCTCGCAAAAGGTTGGGTTAGAACTAAGAGAGGCAACAAGCAAATTAAATTCATCTCCCTTAATGACGGTTCTACTATTTATAATATCCAGATAGTAGCAGATACCTCGAAATTCGAGGAATCTCTATTGCAGAAAATAACCACAGGTTCAAGCCTTGCTGTCAGGGGGAAATTAGTGGAGTCGGTAGGAAGTGGGCAGGCCGTAGAGATACAGGCGGCGGAGATTGAGGTTCTTGGAGAATGCGACCCGGTAAGGTATCCCCTTCAGAAAAAAGACACTTCACTTGAATATCTCCGGACAGTGGCCCACCTGCGTCTTAGGACAAATACGTTCGGCGCTATACTGAGGATACGCCACAATATGGCCTTTGCTATTCATAAGTTCTTCAACGACAATGGTTTCGTATACCTGAATACACCTCTCATCACAGAGTCTGACGCCGAGGGGGCAGGAGACATGTTCGAAGTAACGACATTAGACCTCACAAAGGTTCCGATGAAGGACGGTGTAATTGATTACAGCCAGGATTTCTTCGGCAAAAGAACGAGCCTCACCGTGAGCGGCCAGCTTGAAGGAGAGCTTGGAGCAACGGCTGTGGGCGAGATATACACGTTCGGTCCTACGTTCAGAGCAGAAAATTCGAATACGCCTAGGCATCTGGCGGAATTCTGGATGATAGAGCCAGAAATGGCATTCTACGATATTGCAGACAACATGGCTCTCGCAGAAGAATTCGTGAAATATCTGGTGCAGTACGCTTTGGACAACTGCATGGACGATTTGAAATTTCTCAACGACAAATACGATAACGGACTCATAGAGAGGCTGCACAGCGTACTTGGGGTTCAGTTCCAGAGAGTGACCTACACCGAGGCTGTGGATATTCTAGAAGAGGCAGTGAGGAACGGCCACAAATTCGAGTTCCCAGTGCATTGGGGAACGGATTTCCAGAGCGAACACGAGCGTTTCCTCGTAGAGCAGCACTTCGGCAAGCCTGTAATTCTCACTGACTTCCCTAAAGACATAAAGGCTTTCTACATGAAACAGAATGAAGATGGGAAAACTGTCCGCGGAATGGATGTGCTGTTCCCGAAGATCGGGGAGATAATCGGAGGCTCAGAGCGTGAGGCTTCTTTGGAAAAACTGGAGAAGAGAATCGACGAGATGCACATGAGCCGTAAGAATCTGGAGTGGTACATAGACACTAGGAGGTTCGGTACGGTGCCACATAGCGGATTCGGTCTTGGTTTCGAAAGGCTGCTGCTCTTCGTTACCGGAATGGCGAACATCAGGGATGTCATCCCATTCCCAAGAACCCCTAAAAATGCTGAATTCTAATACTTTACGAATATGCTAGTGATTGGGATAGCCGGAGGCTCCGGCTCCGGGAAGACAACGGTCGTGAACGAAATCACCAAGCGGCTGAAAGAACGCGTCGTGGTGATCCCACAAGACTCTTACTATAAGGACTCTAGCGATGTCCCAATGGAAGAAAGACTGAAAATAAATTACGATCATCCAGACGCAATAGATCTCGATTTGCTCTGCGAGCAGCTGAAAGAGCTGAGGAAAGGCAACTCGGTAGAACAACCGGTATATTCCTACATCACATGCTCTAGGTCTAAGACAGAAACGGTAACCGTAAACCCTGCAGAGGTAATCATCATAGAAGGCATTCTTATATTCACATGCAAGAAACTCCGAGATCAGATGGACATAAAAATTTATGTAGACGCTGATGATGATGACCGGCTGATGAGGGTTCTCTCTAGGGACATACTTAAGAAGGGCAGGACGCTTGAAACCGTCATGGAACGTTACCAGAAGACAGTAAAGCCTATGTACCTGCAGTTCATTGAGCCTAGCAAGCGCTATGCAGACATCATAGTGCCTCAGGGAGGCCTAAACAAAGTGGCGATTGATATGATTTCCGCCACTATTGAGAAATCACTCAGGGACAAGATGAAAAAATAACAGCCGTGAGAAAACCCGACGAAGGAGATAAGGCAGGACTCTACATAACCGTGATATTCCATCTCGGCTTACTTATCATACTTCTTATCTGCCAAATCGGGTCGGCCATTAGGAATGGAGATAATACATTCGTAATGGATTTTTCTAAGCAGGAGTATAAGGAACAGGTTCAGAAAGAGATGAACCTGAAAGAAGAGATTGCCGAGAAGATTAACCAGATGCTTGAGTCATCGGCAGGCGTGCCAGTCAGGAATGTAGCTGTAGACAGGGGTGCCCTGAAGGATGACAGGAATACGAACGCCGAGGAACTTTACAAGGAAGCGGAAGAACTGGACAAAGAGTTGAAAAGTGGGTTCAAGGTCGAGGAAGATGACGAAGATTACGTCGCAGTGAACAAGCCTCAGCCTAAGAAAGAAGAGGCCAGTTCTAAAGATGCTTACAAGGGTCCTTCCGTAGTATCTTACGATCTTGAAGGGAGAAAGGCCAGCAGGTTGTCAATCCCAGCATACAGATGCCTCGGTGCAGGTTATGTGACGGTCATCATCACAGTTAACCCGCAGGGAAATGTAATCGGCACTAAAATTCAGGAAGATGTGTCTTCCGATGATAAATGTCTTCGGGATTTTGCTATAAGAGCCGCCAAGCTTTCACGGTTCTCAGCCTCGACTTCCGCCCCTGCCAGACAGGTTGGAAATATTGTTTACATGTTCATAGCCCAGTGAGAAATGAATAAGAAGACTATAATCGCATTGATATCAATTGCCGTGGTGATAATTGCGGTGATCGCAGCAGCAATCAATTCCCTCTACAAAGAGAAAGCGGTCATCGAAGTCACTGATTTTCAGGCAAGTCATACGCTTATTACATGTGTGCCTTCAGATGCAGCCATAGTCTTTTGTGTCAAAGATTTCAAGAGGATCCAGGAATACACATGCGATTCTACAGCCGCTTTCAGCCAGCTGTTCTCTGGATTCTTCGACAAACTGCTAGCAGACCGCTACCCAAGCCTGGAAAAATCAGATGCAATTATTTCCATTCATTATAGCAAGGATATGCCCCCGCTCCTGGTCATTGATGCAAGCAAAGCAATGGCAGACTCGGCTAATGCTGACATAAGCAGGCTATTAGGTAATGCAGACACGCTTCACCTTGCCCATAAAACGAAGGATGGCAAGATAATGATTTCGCCTTCCGAGACCATCGTGAATTCATCAATAAGGCATCAGTCCTCAGGACACTCCATCCTAGAGTCAGACGGGTTCCTTGACATAGCGTCTACTGCCGCAGGCGAAGACATCATATTCATTTCTAACGCATATTCAGATAAAATCATCGATGCTTTCTTTGCTCGTAAGCATCACGATAAGGCTTCCTTCATAAAAGAGATTTCAAAATGGTCTGCATTCACGATAGACTCGCACTCTGATGAAGGCATTGAGGCGCACGGAGCCATAATTTACAGCCCAGACCCATCGTGGTACATGAACGTGCTGCAGCACTCCAGCGGCATCGCTCCTACAGTGGCGAAAATACTCCCTTATAACGCCGATTATGCTCTCTCTCTGCCTATAAGCAGCATAATATCATATTCTAAAGCCTATAGAAACTATCTTGACTCTCAAGCGAAGCTCGACAAATTCGAGTCCGTCCTAAAAGAACAGAAAGATGACTATGGCATAGATGCTGAAGAATGGGCGAAGCAAATGAATATTAACGAGGTAGCTATCGCAGGATCGCACATAAAGGACAAGCTCTGCCAGTTTCTGCTCATCCGTCCAGGCAAAGAAGTGAAAATGGAGAAAGGAATAAACAAATATGCAGCGCCTGGCTTTGCGCAAACCATGTTCGGGGGTATATTCAAAGCCGAAGACGAAAGCTCCTGCATCATGAAAAACGGCTGGATAATAATCGGGGACAGCACGGCACTAAAAGAATATTCCAAACCCGATTTCATGGATGAAAGTCTCGCAAACTTCCTCGATGATTACGGCTTAAAGTCTATGGTGCCACAGAAGAACTGCGCATTCTTTTCCTATTATTCCATGGGAGAGGATCCATCTCTGCTCGATGCTACTTTCTCGAAGCCGATGGCGATGGCTTTCAGGAATATATTGAAGGGGACCACTTATGCCCCTTTGTTCCTCAGCGCAGTATTTCAGGATGGCGTGGTTCGCCTCAATCTCAAAGTTGGACGAATCATCGTAACAAAGGGCAAGGCTACTTCCATAGATAGAGACACGACCGTAATCGTGCCCTCCGGGCCGTTCACCGTAACGAATAGCGCCACGGGCAAAGAAAATAAACTTTATCAGAACAGTCATAAGTCAATATGCCTGCAGGACGAGAACGGAAAGGATCTCTGGGGCATTCCGTTCAAAGAGTATATCTGCGGATACGCAGAGACTATCGACTATTATAATAATGGCAAGCTGCAATTCCTATTTGCCGCAGGATCAAAACTTTACCTGCTTGACAGGTTGGGCCGTTTCGTAAACGGGTTTCCAATAGACCTGGGCAAGGAAATTGCATTAGGGCCTAAGATTTACGACTTCACTGGGGCTTATGGCTACAGAGCCATGATACTCTTTAAAGATAACACCGTCGGATTCTTCAACCTTCACGGCGAAAAAGTTGACGGATGGAAAGGCATCAAGGTAAGCGAGACTATCAAGCAGCTTCCTGAGCTAGAGAAAGCAGGAAAGGAAAAATACTGGATTGTCAGGACTTCCAGGCAAACTCTCGTCTTTCCATTAATGGGTGGAGAAAGCCTTGTTAATAATGAGGGAGAGAAGAAGATAAGGCCCGACAGCAAGGTGGAGTTCGACGAGAAAGGCTCATTCATGGCGACTTGCTACGATGGCAAAGAAAGATATTTTAAAATAAAGAAATAAGATATGGGAGAATTTCAGTTCAAATCCGTTAACAAACTTCTGGAAAATAGTTTCAGAGAGAACTGGGAAAGAATGGCTCTGTCCAACTACCAAGGCACTACTCTGTGTTACAGAGATGTGGCAAGGCGCATAGAGAAACTTCACATCACATTCGAAAAATGTTTCCTGCACAAAGGCGACAAAGTAGCCATTTGCGCGAAGAACCAGATAAATTGGGGAGTCAGCTTCCTGGCAACTATAACTTACGGAGCCGTAGCCGTGCCTATCCTCGCCGATTTCAAGGCAAGCAACATACATTACCTCGTAAACCATTCCGAGGCCAAAGTGCTGTTCGTAGATGATTTCATCTGGGAAAACCTTCTCCCTGACGAAATGCCTGGGGTCTTCGCCATAGTAAGGATCAACACTTTCCAGGTGCTCTACGCCAAGGTGCCGCGCATAATGGAAGCCCGCGAGCATATGAATGAATATTTCGGTCAGAGGCATCCTAACGCATTCCTTCCGGAAGACCTGAACTATTATCAGGATTCGCCTAACGAGCTGGCGATGATTAATTACACGTCCGGGACTTCCGGATTCTCAAAAGGCGTCATGGTGCCATACAGGGCGATATTCTCGAATATTCAATTCGCACACGAAGATGCCATGCCTTTGCTGAACAACAAGACCAACGTCGTCTCTATGCTACCGCTAGCTCACATGTACGGAATGATGTTCGAATTCTTCTTCGAAATGTCGATCGGGGCGCACGTGCACTTCCTCACCAGGATCCCTAGCCCGAAAATCATATTGCAGGCTCTTAGCGAAGTCAAGCCGGACGTAATAATAGCCGTGCCTCTAATCATCGAAAAAGTCTACAAGTCCAATTTGCAGAAAGTAGTCGAGAGGGGTACCATGAAGACGCTACTGAAAATGCCTGTGATAGATAAAGTCATACAGAAAAAGATAAACACCTCCCTGATAGAAGCGCTCGGGGGCCACTTCGAGGAAGTGATTCTTGGCGGAGCGGCATTTAATAAGGATATAGAGAAATTCTTCTACAACATCGGATTCCCGTACACCGTAGGTTACGGCATGACTGAGTGCGCCCCTATAATAACATACGCCCATTACGACAAGAAGAAGCTGTATTCATGTGGAAGAGCTGCAATGAACATGCAGATCAGGATTGACTCCTCGGATCCTGAGAACATAGATGGAGAAATCCAATGCAAAGGACCGAATCTCACACTAGGATATTACAAGAACCCAAGTGCCACGAAAGAGCTTTTCACAGATGATGGATGGATGAGGACAGGCGACATAGGAATCATAGACAAGGATGGATACCTGTTCATAAGAGGCCGATCTAAGTGTATGATCCTTGGCCCTAACGGACAGAACATCTATCCAGAGGAGCTGGAGAGCGTGATAAACAGCGTCGCCTACGTAGTGGACTCCCTCGTCATCGAAGACAATGGCGGCCTAACAGCTCTTATCTACCCTGACTACCACAGAGCCGAGCTTAACGGGCTTAACCGAGAGGATTTGGAGAAGGTTCTTTCCGGCCTGCTCCCGCAGATCAACGCAGAGCTTACTAGCTATGCTCAGATAAGGAAGATGGAATTCATGCCGGAAGACTTCGAAAGGACTCCTAAGAGCAGCATAAAGAGATATCTTTATCAGAGGAACAAATAATGGAGAAATTCGACGAGAGATACATGGAGATGGCCTGCGTCTGGGCGAAGAATTCTTATTGCAAGCGTCGTCAAGTGGGAGCTCTTCTGGTCAAAGACAGGATGATCATCTCCGACGGATACAATGGCACCCCGTCCGGTTTCGAGAACGTCTGCGAGGATGAGAATGGGGTCACGAAACCTTATGTGCTACATGCAGAGGCAAATGCGATCACTAAAGTCGCTAAATCAGGCAATAGCAGCCTGGGAGCCACTTTGTACGTTACCGCATCTCCTTGCCTAGAGTGTTCGAAGCTAATTATCCAGGCGGGCATTAAAAGGGTGGTTTACAGAGACGAGTACAGGCTTACTGATGGAATTGACTTGCTGAAAAGGGCAGGCATAGAAATAGAAAAAATTGACTGATGAAGCATATTTCTTCAATAATAGTCGCTTTTCTGGGCGTAATAGTGGGGATTCTTTTGGCCATGACAGTTTACAAGATGGCTTTCAAGAAACGGGTATACAATGTACAGAATAAGAATTGGTCGAAGATCGATCTGGTCCTGGATCAGCTCGATAAGAATTACGTAGACACTATAGATCATGGGAATGTCACCGATGCGGCAATAGAGGCGGCATTGGCAGAACTGGATCCTCATTCCGTGTATATGCCCCCAGTACAGCTGGAAAAAGCAGAAAGCGATCTAGCGGCCAATTTCGATGGCATAGGCATACAGTTTAACGTACCGAATGACACTGCGATAGTACTTGAAGTCATTGCCGGAGGCCCTTCCGAAAAGGTCGGGTTGCAGCCAGGCGACAGAATATTAAAGGTAGACAGCCTAAATATTGCCGGCGTTCATTATCCTCAGGATAGCATGGTACGCCATATAAAAGGGCCATCAGGTTCAAAAGTGAATATATTAATAGGTCGCAATGGCGAGCAAATCCCTTTTGAGATTACCAGAGGCAAGATTCCACTCCACAGCGTAGATGCAGCCTTCATGATAAATGACGAACTGGGCTACATCAGGCTAACTAAATTCTCCAGGACAACATTCGAAGAGTGCCTAGCTTCTGCACAGGAACTTCTGTCCCTGGGCATGAAGAAGCTCATTTTCGACGTACGCCAGAATGTCGGAGGCTATTTCGACCAGGCGATAAGGCTTTCGAATATGTTCCTAGACAAAGACGACGAGATAGTCTATATGCAGGGTCTGCATAGGAAGAAAGAGGAATTCAAGGCAGATGGGAATGGAATTCTCAAAGACGTGAAGCTGACAGTTCTCATTGATGAGAATACTGCATCCTCTAGCGAAATATTCGCTGGAGCAATGCAAGACAACGACAGGGGTACGATAGTTGGCCGCCGTTCTTTCGGTAAGGGTCTAGTTCAAGAACCGATATATTTCAGCGACGGCTCCGGCATCAGGCTCACCGTGGCAAGATATTACACCCCATCTGGCAGGTGCATTCAGAAGCCATATTCAGATGACTATCAGCTGGAAATCTATAAGAGATATTCAGAGGGAGAGATGCTAGTGGCAGACAGCATCAAGGTTGACACTTCGGACATTCACAAGACCGTCGGCGGAAAGACAGTATACGGCGGTGGCGGTATAGTTCCAGACGTTTTCGTACCTCTGGACACTACAAAGGCCAGCGATTTCTTCATAGCATGCAACAAAAAAACCACGCAGATGAGGTTCGCCTCAGCCCTGTTCGATAAATATAAGAATACCCTCTCCAGCATAGACGATTTCAATACTTTAGAGAAAGAATTGGATAAAATGAACATTCCGTCTGCCTTCAGGCAGTATGCTGCCGCAAAAGATGGCATCACAGCTTCGCAGAAGGAATGGGAAGACACTCAGCCATATCTGATTCCTCAGCTTAGGGCGCTGATCGGCAGGTATTCTAAACTGGGAGATAATGCCTTCTACAAGCTGTACATGAGCATGGACAACACTCTGCAGGAAGCAATTGCCATTGATAAGGGAAGCTGATTATTGAATCGGGCTGACGTAATCTTTCACATCCTGCGTACTCACAGGATTGCCGCCAAGTATCATCAGTCGCTCCACGACGTTGCGCAGCTCCCTGATGTTCCCAGTCCAGCTCATTACCTGAAGCATCTTGATTGCCTCATCGGAGAATTTGCGCACAGGCATGCCTGATTCCGTGCTTATCTGCTGTACGAAATAATCCACGAGCTGCGGGATGTCGTCCTTTCTCTCATCTAGCGAAGGCACTTGGATTACTATAACGCTAAGCCTGTGATAGAGGTCTTCCCTGAAATTGCCTTTCTCAATCTCTTTCTTGAGGTCTTTGTTCGTAGCAGCGATTACTCGCACATCCACCATAATGTCTTTATCTGAGCCAACGCGAGAGAATTTGCGTTCCTGGAGCACGCGCAGAACTTTGGCCTGAGCGGCCAAGCTCATGTCTCCGATTTCATCCAGGAACAGCGTTCCGCCATCAGCCTGCTCGAATTTGCCTTTGTGCTGCTTGATTGCAGAAGTAAAAGCCCCCTTTTCATGGCCGAAAAGCTCACTCTCTATAAGTTCTGAAGGAATAGCTGCGCAGTTAAGCTCTATGTAAGGCATTGTGCTGCGAGAACTCTGCTCATGCAGGCTTCTGGCGACTAATTCTTTACCTGTACCGTTTGCGCCCATGATCAGCACCCTGGCATCAGTAGGCGCCACCTTGGCGATTATATCACGGATATGCCGCATGGCTTCCGAATCCCCCACCATCTGCTGGCCATAGACCTTCTTCTTGAGGGTCTTATTCTCGTTGATGATAGTGGTCCTCTCAGAAGCATTCTTGATAGTAATAAGAATTCGGTTCAGGTCAAGCGGCTTCTGGATGAAATCGAACGCCCCTTTCTTGATGCATTCCACCGCAGTGTCGATGTCTCCGTGGCCGGAGATCATCACGATCGCCGAATCAATCCCGTCTGCGACAAGCTTGTCCAGGACCTCTGTTCCATCCATTCCAGGCATCTTGATGTCACAGAAAATGACATCGTATTTTTCTTTATCTACCATAGCCAAGGCCGTCGGCCCGTCTTCTGCCAGGTCAACATCATAGCCCTCATCGGTCAGAATCTCCTTGAGAGAGTTCCTGATCGCTCTTTCATCATCTACAATTAGTATTTTCATTTCACCTCAAAGCAACTGCAAAAAACACGCAAATTTACCTTAAATTTCTTAATTTTGCTGTGTTATGCATATACCAGACATTATCGTGGCCATAGATGGCTTTTCTTCAACCGGCAAGAGCACCCTTGCCAAGCTCATAGCTAATGAATATTCTTTACTGTACCTCGATTCTGGGGCACTTTATAGGGCTGTCACCTTACATGCCATGGAGAATGGGATGATTGATGAGAATGGAGACATCGATGAGAAGAAGCTTCATGGGTCTATTGGGAGCTTGAAAATCAGCTTCGGAGATGGAGGAACCTACATAGGAGACCGCTGCGTGGAGAAGGAGATTCGCACGTTGGAAGTTTCCAGTCACGTGAGTCCTGTCTCGGCGATTCCTTTCGTCCGTGAATATGCCGACAGTCTTCTGCATGAGTTTGGTCGCCGGAGGCGTGTGGTAATGGATGGCAGGGACATTGGCACGACTGTGTTCCCAAATGCAGAAGTCAAGATATTCATGACTGCGACTTCCGAGGTAAGGGCACAGCGACGCTTTGACGAAATGGTCGCAAAGGGGCAGAATCCGAAGATGGAGGATGTGATAAAGAATATAGAGGAGAGGGATTATATTGACTCACATAGAGAGGCATCCCCTCTTTCCAAAGCCGCTGATGCCTTTGTGCTGGACAATTCCGACATGACCCTCCATGAAGAAACTGTCTGGTTCCGCGGCCTTCTCCAAGGTAAATTCGGAATACTGGAATAATTTCGCAATCAGGCGTTCTCTGAGGTTACACTATGCGGCTCAGTCCGAACCTCAATCGAACGCCTTGGAATAATAAGTTCGGCGGAACTGGCAATAATGAAGAAAGCATGCAACTTTCGGTCGAGATAGAGAAGCATTCAGGGTTCTGCGGTGGTGTGATAAACGCCATCGGGAAAGCCGAAAAGTTCCTTTCTGGCGGGCAAAAACTGTACTCGCTTGGTGCGATAGTACATAATGAGGCAGAGCTGGATAGGCTGCATAGGAAAGGGCTGGAGATCATCTCGAAAGAAGAGCAGCTCTCCAAAAATATAGAGACGGTGCTAATAAGGGCGCATGGAGAGCCGCCAGAGACATATTCAAAGCTTAATATCCTAGGGGTCAACGTAATAGACTGCACCTGTCCTGTGGTGCTCCGGCTCCAGCGCAGCATAAAGGAAACATATTCAAAAATTCATCCCATAGGTGGACAGGTTGTGATTTTTGGCAAAATTGGCCATGCTGAAGTGCTTGGGCTGGTCGGGCAGGTCGGAAGCGACGCATTGGTCATAGAAAATATGAATATGCTTTCGAAGGCTTTGGAAAGTGGCACCTTAGATATCAAGCGGCCAATTGCCATTTTCTCACAGACTACAAAAAGCCCCGATGAATATAAGGATATCTGCTCTGCCCTTAAATGCAGGATTGAGGAAGTCACCGGACAAGATCCAATCCAGGACGGGTCTCTTGAAATCCACGAGACGATTTGCTCTCAGGTGGCATTCAGGCACGAAGAACTCGCTGAGTTTGCCGCAACTCACGACGTAATCATATTCGTTTCAGGCGCATCCAGCTCCAATGGAAAGGTTCTTTTCAACCTTTGCCAATCTCGCAACCCACGCTCGCACCACATTTCCAGCCCTTCGGAGATTCGGCCTGAGTGGTTTCACGATGGTGACCACGTCGGCATCTGCGGAGCCACTTCCACCCCACGCTGGCTCCTAGAAGAAACATCCAATGCAATCGGCTCACTCTAAGGCATATTCAAAAAAAATTTTGAATAGAAACCGCATTTATGTAAATTTGTAACTGAATTGTCTGCAATTCAACATTTTCGAATATTTATTTACTGATATATCTATGGCAACAACAGCAGATTTTAAGAACGGCCTTTATCTCAGCTTCAATGGAAAACCATGCATGATAGTATGGTTCCAGCATGTAAAACCTGGGAAAGGCCCAGCATTCGTAAAAACGAAACTCCGCAATCTAGAAAACGGAAGAATCCTTGAGAACACATTCACGGCAGGAGCGAAGATAGACACTATCGATGTCGAGAGACGTCCTTACCAATTCCTTTATGCCGACGAGGAGGGTTATAATTTCATGCACGAAGAGACCTATGAACAAATTCATCTCCCTAAAGATGCGGTTGAGAACGCAGACCTAATGAAAGAGGGACAGCACGTTGAAATGATGTTCGTGGTCGAGCCAGAGGAGAAATGCCTCACCTGTGAACTTCCAACATACGTTACAATGGAAGTGACTTATACCGAGCCGGCAGTGAAAGGCAACACCGCCTCAACATCGGCTCTTAAGGAGTGTACCCTGGAAACTGGAGCCAAAATCATGGTTCCGCTTTTCATCAACCAAGGCGACAAAATAACCGTCAACACCACTGACCGCTCTTACGGACAGAGAGTGTAGACACTCCGCCCATGAATAAGGGCACCGATAATAATGAAGGCTGGCCTTTCGAGGTCAGCCTTCATCGTTATAAGTACATTGAACCTTATTTCTTGTTGTGATATTCCTGGAAAGCTTTGATGACAGCCTCATTGGCAGCCTTAAGCTTAGCTTCATCCATCTTTATCACCTTCCTGTCGTAGGTCATCAGTCCATTCACCTCGCCTTCGCAGTCAGTCGTCTGGGTGTAGACAGCGGCAGAGCAACCCTGGCGAATCAATGTCTTCAGAATTTCAGCGAAAGCTGCATACTCTTTTAACACCTCATCCCCATTCTTGTACTGCACATAACCCCAGTTGCGATCTGTCTGCCACAGATGGCCTTCCAGCGGCAGGCCGATTCCGCCATATTCGCCCAGGACGTTAATCATGTCCTTGTCCCACAGCCTCATAGCCGGATAAGGATAGTGGTGATTATCGAGCACGTCTCCGCAATTTTTGACCCAGTTTCCGCCAGAAGCCATGTTGATAAGTCTAGTAGGATCCTGTGCCCTAGTGAAATCTATGGCAGAACGAGTGTCGAACTGACTCCACGCCTCGTTGAAAGGAACCCAGACAGCTATGCACTGGAACTTCTTCACCTGATTCATTATCTCTCCCCATTCCTTATAATAATTTGCCTTAGCCTGAGGAGTGGCAGGGAAATCCGTACCTTCATCGTAATTGAATACTCCCCACTTGTTGAGATGATTGTCACCGAAAGAAGGCATATCCTGCCATACAAGCACACCTAGCTGATCGCAGTAATAAAACCAGCGAGATGGCTCGACCTTAATATGCTTACGGATCATGTTATAGCCGAAGTCTTTCGTCTTCACAATGTCATATTTCAGAGCCTCATCGGTAGGTGCCGTATAAAGGCCATCAGGCCACCAGCCCTGATCCAGAGGACCGTACATGAAGATTGGCTGGCCATTGAGGCCAAGCAGTTTAGTGTTGCCATTTTTTTGGTACACAGAAACTTCCCTCAAAGACGTATAGCCTTTGACAGCATCCAGGACTTTGCCTCCGCGAAGAACCTGAATCTTAAGGCCATACAGATACGGAGAATCCGGAGACCATAGTTTTGCGTCCGGAATAGTCAGGGACACGGTGCTTCCGGGAAGCCCCTGAGCCTCAGTCACGACCTTGGCATACGGATCGGTCTCTGTTGAGAAACCAACCCCGCCGTCAACCACAGACACCTTGACGATGTCGCCTTCCTGCGCCCCACAGACGGAGACGTTAAGATCCAGAGTGCCGTCGTGAACATTCGAGACTGCATAATAGTCAGTGATATGTGTTTTAGCGACAGGTTCCAGCCACACGCTCTGCCATATTCCTGAAACTGCGGTATACCATATTCCTGAAGGCTTCAGCACCTGCTTCCCGCGAGGCTGAAAATCATTGTCGGTCGAATCAAGCACTTTCAGCACCAATATATTAGCCCCACTTTTGAGGTAAGGCGTCACATCGAAGGCGAAATGGGTATAACCGCCTGTATGAGTACCTACCTGGACACCGTTCACCATTACGTCTGCCCTCCAGTCTACAGCCTCGAAACGCAGCATTATCTCCTTTCCCTTCCATGAAGAAGGAACGATGAAAGTCGTCCTGTACCAGATGGCATCGTTAGGCGTAACAGTCTTCCCCACTCCGGAGAGGGATGATTCTACGGCAAAAGGAACGAGGATCTTGCCTTGGAACTCATCTGGTTGCTGAGCAGATTTGGATATGACAGAATATTCCCACAACCCGTTCAGCGACTTCCAGTCGGAACGTACCATCTCGGGGCGCGGATATTCAGGGTGAACATTGACAGGAGAAACTTCTTCTGCCCATTTCGTCTTGATTTTGTCGCCAGATGGAACCCATTGCTGAGCCAAAGCCGTGCCTGAAATTGCTAGGGTAAAGGCAATGGCCGTAAAGAGTTTTATTTTCATGATGCTGTAAATATTGGTGTTTAGTTCTTCAATCTTGATGAATACAAATATACCATAAATGTTTAAATTTGTAATTGAAAAAGCACTTCTGATATGTATGATTTAGAAAAAGGGCTTTGGATAGCCCATTGCCAAGAAGGACCACTTTCCATCATCGGCAAGATGGCCAACAGACACGGACTAATTGCAGGCGCTACTGGCACTGGAAAGACAGTGACGCTTCAAGTCATTGCAGAGACATTCTCTCAGGCAGGCGTACCTTGCTTCATGGCCGACATGAAAGGCGACCTTTCTGGAATATCACAGAGTGGAGCAATGAATGGTTTCATCCAAAAACGAATGGCGGAATTCGGCATCAACAATCCTAAATTCAACGGGTGTCCTGTCAGGTTCTTCGATGTCTTTGGTGAGCAAGGCCACCCAATGAGGTGCACAATCTCGGAAATGGGTCCTCAGCTACTTTCCCGCATCCTCGGACTGAATGAGACGCAGGAAGGCGTTCTGAACGTAGTCTTCAGAGTGGCAGACGAGCTGGGACTTATGATCGTAGACATTAAAGACCTACGCTCGATGCTGAACTACGTTTCTGAACATGCAAAGGAATATACATCCACATATGGGAATATAGCGACTGCGTCAGTAGGAGCCATTCAACGGTCTTTGCTGACTCTTGAGAACGAAGGCGGAGACAAATTCTTCGGGGAACCTTCGTTCGACATAAAGGATCTTCTCCAGACTACAGCTAATGGGAAGGGCATAATGAATGTCCTCGCAGCAGACAAACTTATGATGAAGCCCAAACTCTATTCTACTTTCCTGCTCTGGCTGCTTTCAGAACTCTACGCTACTATGCCGGAAGTCGGCGATCTGGATATGCCGAAACTGGTATTCTTCTTCGATGAGGCCCACACCTTATTTGCGGACACCACTAAGGCTCTTGTAGATAAGATAGAACAGGTAGTAAGGCTCATAAGAAGCAAGGGCGTCGGCGTGTACTTCGTTACTCAGAGCCCTACCGACATTCCTGAAACCATCCTAGGACAGCTGGGAAACAGGGTTCAACATGCCCTACGAGCCTTCACGCCAAAAGATCAGAAAGCTGTGCAGGTAGCAGCTGAGACCTTTAGGGCCAACCATGCATTCAACACGTCTGAGGCCATCACAAACCTCGGAACTGGAGAGGCTCTGGTTTCATTCCTGGACGAAAAAGGTGCTCCTGGAATAGTTCAGAAAGCGAAAATCCTGTTCCCACTGAGCCAAATCGGGTCCATAACGCTGGCTCAGAGAGATCAGATAATCAAGTCATCAAATATCTACGGGAAATATGATACGCCTGTAGATAACGTCTCTGCTTATGAACAGCTGCTAAAAATGGCAGAGGAAGAAAAACGACAAGACGAGGCAAAAGAAGCCGTTGAGGGAAATAAACCAGCCGGCCAGTCTGTCGGCAGGCCTAAGACTGGCATATGGGGAAAAGTTGGTAAGGCTATATTTACTGCCGTCACAGCCACAGTAGCAACGAGCGTAGGCAATGCCGTATCCAACAAGGTTACCGGAAAGAAAAGAAGCAAAACTTCTGTCAAGACTCAGGCCGGAAGAGTTGCCAAGAACGCCACATCTGCCGCAACCAGGACCATCACACGCGAACTAACACGCTCTATCCTAGGCAACCTGATAAAATAGGAAGGAATTACCCTTGGCATACGACAGAAAGTCCGGATTAGCGACATTTTTGAGCCGCTCAACATAACTCCCTTAGAATGAGATTACAGATTTATTTTACGAAAAAGGAGAAGTGGACGCGGCCGTACCGCTTCTCTTTTTTAAAATAAGGATGACTGATAAAAGAATGCTCATCCCCGTGCTCTAGAACGAAATAATTGCCATCATAAAGAATATTTCTCTCGAAAATCTTGTCTGGCAGCGTTTCAAAACCCTCCATCGCATACGGCGGATCAGCAAAAATAATATCGAACTTCTCGTGGCAGACAGTCAGAAAATCGAAAACATTATCCCTCACCATAACGACATTGTCCAAGCCGAGCTTTGCCGCCTCAGTCTTTATGAAAGTTGCGTTCTCGCGAGCCATCTCAACAGAATACACCTTACCGGCACCCCTTGAAGCAAACTCGAAAGCAACTGCGCCAGTACCACCGAAGAGATCCAGCACTTTCATCTCCTCAAAGTCATATTCATTATCCAGCACGTTGAAAAGCCCCTCACGCGCGAAATCCGTGGTGGGACGAGCATTATACCCAACCGGTGGGCAGATCTGCCGCCCCTTCATCCTGCCACCTATAATTCTCATAGCTGCTCAACGGAATTAAAATAACGGTAAAGCGACATTTTTTCATCTTCGCCAAGAGGCGTTCTGAAACAAATTTTAGTAACCTCCAGATTGAATTGCAGCTTTTTAAGAGCCAGGAATATGAAATATTCGGCGCTCGTGAAATCATCAGCTTTGAATATGTTGGCGAGCAGCAAATTATTTCCTTGTGCGATGCCCAGATGAAGATAGCCGTCAGCGTAAGAGGCCACGACCTTATTATATTCAGGAAGCTCCCTCAAATCTTTCAAAATGAAGTACAGCTCTGGAAGCACTCGTCCCCGGTCCTCATCGACGTAACCAGAGACACTTCTAGTCATGGCATTATCAACAGAAAGAGAATACACCAGCACAGCTGCATATTCGCTAATGCTGATGTATTCAACTTTATCTTCTTTACTTAACTCGACTGTCTCGGAGAGTGTATCCCTAGCAGCAGACGGTTCAAAGAATGCGGCTGGCACTAAAGCCACTTTTGGAGTTAGAAGAGAAAACACTCCTACTCCCAGTTACCTGCGTTATTGTTAGGCGCAGTGATGCTGCCTACCTGCAAGCCCTCATACCTGCCCTGATCACGACGGTCAGCGTCAAGATTGATTCTCAGCTGCTTATCCATGCCCTTCAAAAGAGCCTTATATGGGAGCTTTGCCTCGAACAAAGGGACATCCACTCCAGACACCTTCTTAACGACGGCATCCATCTCTATCTTTTGATTCTCGCTGAATGGAATCGCATCAATAGTATTGATGTTGAAATCGCTTCTCCTATTGAACAAGGTGTCTTTCACTGCAAGCTTATTCTCAACATAGAAAACAAGATTCCTATCGCCTTGCTTATAAAGGTCATAAAGACCCTCTGGGGTAATGTTCTTATGCTGCTTTCTAACAGCTTCCGTGTGTGCGACAGCGGCAGAATCATCATTTGAGCCAATCTGCATGAGCACGGTCATCTGGCCGTTGTTGTAGAACTGCTTGAGAGTATCGAAAGAAGCCGTGAACTTACCGTTGACGCTCTTGTAAGCAACCTGAAGATCACGAATGTCTTTCAGTCTCTGAATCGCAACTTTTTCTCTTTGTGTCTTCTCCCTATCGAAGCGGACAGGCTCCATGACGCTGGAATAAATAGTCCATATCAAGCCTACGGCGCATAGCGCAAGAACGATGCAAAGAATCGTGTTCAGTACCTTGTTCATTATCCTATAAATTTATGATTTGCAATTAAAAGCATATTGACATACCTGCCAATGCAGGACAAAGTTATGAAATTGATTTATGAAATGCAATATAATTTGTAAATTTGCTCATCAATGAAAAGAGCAGAAGAATTAGAGAAAATCATCAAAGCTGCATCAGTGATTACGGTTACTGCGCACACCCATCCGGACGGCGATGCCATTGGGAGCGGGTGCGCCATGTTACGTTACCTGAGACTCATTAAAGGCAAGAAAGCAGCGCTGATAGTTCCTACCGCCATACCGGCATCCCTTTCTTTCATAGCAAAGGAGGGGGACGCTATTTTTTCTTTCTCGAATGCCCCGCAGGAATGCCAGGAATGGATAGCAGCTAGCGACCTCGTCATCTGCCAAGATTGCAATTCATTCAGCAGAGTAACTGGAGCCGAGCCATATCTGAGAGCTTCGAACGCTAAAAAGATTCTTATAGATCATCACCTGAATCCTGACACAGAGTCGTTCGACCTTGTCATCTCTAAAATCGACATTTCCTCCACGAGCGAACTGCTCTATTGGACCCTCAAAGAGATGAGCGATGTGGCAGGAGACTTAAAGAAGCTGCCTCTGGACTGCCTGGATGCGCTAATGACGGGAATGACAACCGACACTAACAATTTCGCGAACTCTGTCTTCCCAAGCACATTGACGATGGCTTCTGAACTTCTTGCTGCAGGAGTGGACAGGGACAAAATCCTTAACTGCATCTATGACAATTACAGAGAGAACAGGCTGCGCCTAATAGGGTTCATGCTCCATGACAAAATGACCATTATGGACAATGGTGTTTCCTACATGATACTGGATAAATCCATTCAGGAGCAGTATAGCTTCGAGGATGGGGATGCCGAAGGATTAGTGAACATGCCGCTGGCGCTCGCCAAAGTCAACGTAAGCATGTTCTTAACAGAGGAAGATACGAAATTCAGGGTCTCCATACGCTCTAAGCGTGGATTTTCCGCCAATTCCTTCGCAATGAAATATTTCAATGGCGGAGGGCATGAACAGGCTGCCGGAGGGAGCCTTCATTTCGGGAAAGATATTTCTTCCCCCGAAGAGGCAGAATCATATCTTATTAAATCATCCAAAGAATATTTCGCCGAATGAAACATATTCATAAAATCATATTCTGCATTGTCACTATCTTCTTTTTTGCATATTGCGGAAAAGAGGACACTGCCAAGAATCAGCAGGAAACATATATCTCTACGATAGCTTCTTCCTATAAGCAAAAAGACTCCACCGTGATGGTTCGGCATTCCAAGGGATCGACTATTGTGACAATCACGCCGGGTACAGGAGAAGAACTCTCCTCTGGTGGCACAGTATCTTTCTTCTATGCAGGACATTACCTTACTTCAGGCTCCATCAGCAACAGCAACCTGTTCGCCACAAACAGCAGGGAAATTGCCGAGACTGCAGGGTGGAATTTATCGGACACGACAGTATTCAAGGCCGATACTTTGAACATATCCGATGCCAATCTAGTTAAAGGACTGAAAAATGGAATCATCGGTGTTAAGAGCGGCGAGGAATGCCTGATAATGTTCAACCAAGACTACGGCTTCGGCAAAAAAATAATAGGAAATATCCCTGAAAATTCCGCTCTGGCTTACCATTTGTGGATTGAGAGCGTTGCCAATTAATATTGCCAATTAATAAATGACAGTAATGAGAAATTTCATGAACGAATTTTGCGCTTTTGCGGCCATTCCTGCAATGCTTCTTGTCAGTGGGTGCGCAGACAATAAAGATAAGACAAGCGATGAAATAAATAAGGAATATATCGAAGCTTGGATGAAAGTCAACTACCCCGGCATAACGCCGACAGGCAAGGGAATCTATATCCTTGACGACAAAGAAGGAACAGGTGAAGCATTGGGCGATAAGGACTATTTCGCCATGATTGAATATACCGTGGCAGACATGGATGGGACTATTTCTGCGACGACCAATCCGAAAATAGCTCAGCAGATCGGGACTTATAAGAAATCGTACTATTATGGGCCACACACTTATTTGCGTGACGCTCTGGCAAAGCCTGTCGGAGTGCAGGAAATACTAAACGGGATGAAGGTAGGAGGGGTTAGAACTGCGCTCGTGCCAAGCTGGCTTAACGTGGCAAGAAGCTATTCTGACAGCACGAGAGCGTCTAATGCCATCTACACAATTACGCTGGCAGATAAGACAGACGACATACGCCAATGGGAGATAGACACGCTTGAAAGATATACTCAGAAGTACATGAAGGATGTGGATTCCTCATTCACAGGGTATTATTATTTGCAACTTAAAGCGCCGTCTGATACTAACACTCTTCCTAGAGACACATCATTCTATATCAATTATACTGGGAAGCTTCTGAACGGCCTCGTGTTCGACACCACGATTGAAGACACAGCCAAATTTTACGGAATATATTCTTCATCTAAGAAATATGGTCCCGTCAAAATTCAACTGAGCGAGAATTACACTGAAATCACTCTTGAAAGCTCCTCTTCTTCATCGAGTTCCAGCATCAGTTCTTCCTCTGAGGTGACTGGCTTCGCATACTGCCTCTCGCAGCTGAAGCGTTACGAAAAAGGCGTCTGTGCATTCATGTCTCAATACGGTTATCAATATAATGGCAACGGGAACTCTATTCCTAGCTATGCGCCGCTGGTTTTCGAGATAGAAATGGTGGATGAACCTAAATAGTAGCAGGTTTTCCGTTTAAAGATCTTTTCCTTAAATTTGTCTTGCCGTGCCGCCAACGCACGGACTAGTAAATGGTAATTATATGGGCGTCATAATAAATGTTGGACGACAGTTCGGCAGTGGCGGGCTGGGCGTCGCGAACGAGATAGGTAAGAAGCTTCACGTCAAAGTATACGATAAGGAACTGATCTCAAAAGCCGCAGAAGAAAGTGGCTTCAGCAAAGAACTGTTCATGAAAACCGACGAAAAGCGCAACCTCTTCAATCTTTCCTCCTATTTTGTGACCGGACGATTCGGAGCTGTTCATAACTACATAGGGGATAATGACTTATTTAAGATTCAGAGTGACGTGATACGCAAAATTGCCGAGGGAGGGTCAGCAATTTTCGTAGGCAGATGCTCGAACTACATATTAAGAGACATGAAATGCCTAGATGTCTTTGTGACGGCACCTATGGAAGATAGGATAAAAAGAGTTGCAGAACGCTCAAATTTATCTCCTGAAGATGCTAAAAGCCTCATAGAAAAGAACGACAGAACAAGGGAGACTTATTACAATTTCTTCACGTTCGGGAACTGGGGTCGTTCGACCGACTATGATTTGTGCATCGACTCATCGGTGCTAGGAATAGAGGGAACGGCTGAATTCATAATTGAATTCGGTAAAAAGGCTGGCCTGATTTAGGAATATGATTGAAAAGAAAGCCAAAATAATTCTTGCGTCAGTCATTGCCTTGCTGGTCATTCTGGTCATAATCACCACAGCGGCAGCTAAAAAAAACAAAGACTTAGAAGAAGATATTCCAGAATACATCGCCGACCTGAATGCGACTCTCACGAACGAAATGAGCGACTCCCTTGGATTAGAGGGCTTGGACAGAAAAGTCAATGAATATATGACTGTCTGGGGGTTGCATGGCGTTTCGCTGGCTGTGATGCGCAATGACTCACTGCTCTTCGCCAAAGGTTTCGGGGAAGCAGATCAAGACGAGTCGATGGTTCCGGGGAAGATAATGAGAGTGGCTTCTGTATCAAAACTAATCACTGCAGCCGGAATAATGGTGATGCAAGAAAAGGGACTGCTTAAGCTACAAGATAAGGTGTTCGGTCCTCAAGGCATACTGAACGACTCAGCATTCACTGCGGCCATAAAAGACACGAACTATTATAAAATCACGGTAGAGCATCTCCTACGACACCAGGGCGGCTTTTCAAGACGTGGCGGAGACCCAATGTTCTCTACCAGATGGCTAATGATGCAGAATCACTGGACAGAAGTACCGACGCACGAACAGCTGATGGTAACCCAGCTAAAGCGCCGACTGAATTTCGTGCCAGGGACATCACAATTCTATTCAAACTTCGGATACCTCGCCCTCTCGATGGTAATCGAGAAACTCTCTGGCCAGACTTACGAAGACTATATTCAAGAGAATGTTCTGAGGCCTGCTGGATGCAGAAATTTCAAAATCGCGGGAAACTATTATGCAGATAAATATCCCGACGAGGTTCGTTATTATGTCTACAAAGACGATGAGCCAGCAGAAGAGTTCAATAACAGCGGGCGTAAAGTAGAACGTTGTTACGGAGGAAATGACGTCACTGGACTATCTGGCGCAGGAGCCTGGGCAGCCTCAGCACCAGAGCTAGCGCTTTTCGTAGCCTCGATTGATGGAAAGCCTGAGGTTTCAGATATCATAAGTGAGGATAGCGTGAAGCAGATGACCGAATATTTCGACGAGAACACTTACTCGCTCGGATGGAACGACACAAACCCACAGAAAGGCTGGACAAGGACAGGAACTCTTTCTGGCACGAGCGCATATATTAAATATTACCCTGATGGAGAGTGCTGGATATTCATAACTAACACCAGCACTTGGAAAGGGCCTGGACTCGCTCGTTACACCGATGATCTGTTCGGAAAGCTGAAGACCTCTTATTCCTCGAAATTACCAGCCAGGAATCTGTTCTATAAATAGAGCCATCGATTTATTGCATTCCAACAGGCACAGCGCAACGAAAATATTATCATTGACAAAAAAATCTTGACAAGGTTTTTCTGTTTTAATTTAATATTTCTGTTTGCTGTGGCTAAACTTGCCATCGAGAAAATTTACTTGGCTATGAAAATCAAAGATTATTGCGAGAGTGAGAGGCCACGAGAAAAACTTCTTTCTAAAGGAGCTGGAGCGATGAGCAACGCCGAACTGCTGGCAATCCTGATAGGTTCGGGCACAAAAGACGAGAACGTGCTGGAAGTCTCTAATAAATTATTGAAAATCAGCGGTGGCAAGCTCTCGGACATTGCCAGCATGGACCCAGGGCAAATTACGAGCATTAACGGCATCGGCAAGAATAAATATGCAGCCATCGCAGCTGCGTTCGAGCTGGGGAGAAGATGCACTTTGGAAGAACCGGGGATAGAGAAAAATTCCATCACCAACGCCGGAATGGTGTACAGAATCATGATTCCGCACATGAAGGGGCTAGACCACGAAGAATGCTGGGTACTACTCTTGAATAGGGCGAATTATGTCATTCACAAAGAGATGATAGGCCTGGGGGGCATCACGTCCACTACCGTGGACACTAAAATAATAATGAAGAAGGCCCTAGACAAGAAAGCTTGTGGTATAATACTGGTGCACAATCACCCTTCTTCTAATCCAAGGCCGGGGAAAATGGATATGGAAGTCACGTCTTCGCTGAAGAAAGCTTCGCAGACGTTCGACATATCCCTGATAGACCACGTTATCGTCAGCGATGACAGTTATTACAGCTTCGCCGAGGACAGGGTAATAGAGATTTAGAATTTAATTTTCATCTAAAACGTTATAAATGTTTTTAAAAATAGTATTCTTGTCCTCGGTGTTTATTGTTCAATATATAATTCATTATTCAATGAGCAATATTATTCTTATTATCAGTAAAAAGCTTTGTTTACCCTTTGTCATTGGAGCGTTGGCCTTCCTTTCTGCATCTTGCCCAAAAGACTCCTCCGCATTGGAAACAGATTCTGCGGTCAATCTGGAATGTTCTAGCGTACAGATTGTACCTCTCGAAGACGCTCTTGCGACTCTGGGGAATTTCCTAAAAGAAAATGAATCCGGGATGAGTGCCACAAGATCTGGTTCACCTCGAGAATTCGCTTCCGTACATGCTTATTACATACCAGAGAGCTTTGAATACAAGACATCTACCAGATCCTTATGTGAAACCAGACAGGATAGCATTCCCGATGCCTATTTAGTAAACTTTGCCAATGACGAGGGCTTTGCTGTCTTAGGGGCAAATTCCGCTGTCGCAGATATAGTGGCTGTGACAGAAAAAGGACAAATCAAGGACGATCTCACAGTGATTCTTGAAGAGGAAGAATTAGTTGATGACGATGACCCCTATGACGTGCAAGTAGACTCTATCGTGGTATACTGTGAAGAAGATGATGATTTCTACTCTTCAGCAGTATCAGCATCATCGGTTGTTTCCACATTGCTTTGTCAGGGAATCGATAGATATTCTACTAACGATGATTTTGGGAGGGCGGATTCCTGCTACAACTATGTTAATGGCGACTAACAATATGCTTGCTGATAATAAGCCTGTATTTATCTCTGCAATCCCACCGCGAGTAAAGAAATGGAAATATTGGCATTCTTGGATAATAGATGGAGCAAAATACTCATCAGCTAGATCTAACCAATATTTTCTGCATTTTAATTTTAGATGGCAAAAGTATTGTAAACAGGGTGGTGGTAGTTTGTGCCATTTGTTATGCGGAATCGGATACTGTCCGAATTGTCCAAAAGGCCAAGCCTTAGAGAACGGAATAGCGAGAACCCCCTCTGCGGACTTCTAGTAGAACACTGCTGACCTGTTATGTTCTGCATATTCGTATGCAGAAAGCTAAGGACAGAATAATGGACCTGTGCAAGACACCCGTCATCAAGGATTCCAAATCCTTCCACGGACACCTTCCGGCCCCATCCGAAGTTGCGCAGGATGAGGTTTACCGTCGCAACATTCAGCCGAGAGGTCATCCGTCTCCATTATGGTCTCACTAGCCATCCAGAAGCCGAGCCTGCTCATGCACTATTTGCAATTAGCTGGCTGGCATATAGGCATTAAAAGGACACTTAGCACCACATTGGCCTGCCACATTTTAAGACGCACCACTGTTCCGAGAGCAGAGCCTCGGCGAGCGGATCCGCCAAGCACCAACCAGCGAGTCTCCTCAAGAACACAGTTGTCTCTAGAAGAGATATGCTATGTGGCGCGTCGTGCTTTTGCCACGCGACGTAGAGTGGCTTTAGGGTAGTTGTAGTTAATGTGGGTATGTAAACACCCAAGATGTCATGTAGGGGGTCCGTATGGCAAACCCAGCTAGAGAGCATTGTACACAATAATGGTTCGCGCGGCAAAAGCATACGCTCATTGGTTGCAGCATTACAAAATAACTGACCCGTCATCCTGACGAAAGTCAGGATCTATATTATCGAAGGACTAGATCCTGAATCAAGTTCAGTATGACGGAGCAAGGTCGTCCAAGATGCCGGGAGGGTAAGAAAGCAGAATCAAGTTCAGGGCGACGGGGTGGGACGTTCGAGGGACTGCTCGTTCCAAGGTAATCACATACATCCTTTAACAGGGCTTGGGACTTGAACCATTTTGGCTCCACTTTCGCCTGATAAAGATTTGAAATTTTGATGGTAAGGAAATAATCCCTAATTTCGTGTTTCGGAAATCAATTTTCGAAAAGCCATGAAAGTCATCAATCTTGGGGACTCAAATTCCGTCATCGGTAACATCATCGCCCAAATGAGGGACAGGAACGTTCAGAAAGATAGCCTGAGGTTTCGCTCTAACCTAAAGAAACTTGGCAACATCTTCGCTTACGAGCTAAGCAAAACTCTGGACTACTACCCTAAAGACATAACTACGCCTCTCGCCACTGCAAGAGTTAACGTATCGGACTCTAAGATCGTGGTCGCAACCATACTACGAGCCGGCCTGCCGCTGCACGAGGGGATATTGGAGATTTTCGACAAGGCCGAGAACGCTTTCATCGCGGCATACAGGAAATACGACAAAGGCGATGACTTTCATGTGAACATCGAATATTGCACCTGCCCTTCGCTAGCTGGAAAGGTGCTTATTCTCGCTGACACGATGCTGGCCACCGGGGCCTCAATAGAAGTCTCTTATAGGAGGCTGCTAGATGAAGGTGGCGAGCCGCTGCATACGCATTTCGTATGCCCTATCTCTAGCATCTACGCAATAGAATATATTCAGAAAAGATTTCCTGACAACACAACGCTCTGGACTGCGGCCGTCGATGAAGAACTTACCAGCCATTCTTACATCGTCCCAGGATTGGGGGATGCCGGAGACTTGTCTTTCGGGCCAAAACTATAATTCTTTGCGAAGCCGAGCTTTAGGAATCGCAAGCTGATCGCGGTACTTGGCAATAGTACGGCGGGCTACCTTATAACCACGCTTATTCATCTCCGCAACCAGCTGGTCATCAGTCAGAGGCTTGTGCTTATCTTCAGCGTCAACGCATTCACGAAGAGCCTTCTTAAGTTCTCGCGTAGAGACTTCTTCGCCTTCCTGATTCTCCAGGCCTTCGGAGAAGAAGAACTTGAGAGGATATATTCCGAAATGAGTTTCAATGTATTTGCTGTTAACCACTCGCGAAATAGTGGAAATATCAAAACCTGTCTTCTCCGCTATGTCTTTCAGCACCATTGGCTTCAGGTTAGACTCGTCCCCATCCAGGAAGTAATCATGCTGATAATCTATTATAGCCTGCATCGTGCTCTGGAGGGTGTTATGGCGTTGTTTAAGCGCTTCGACGAACCACTTGGCCGAATCCAGTTTCTGTTTTACGAACGTGGCCGCTTCTTTTTGCTTCTTGTCGGAAGAGCCTTGAGCCTGTTCAAGCAGCTCAGCATATTTCCTGTTCATGCGTATTTCCGGAATATTGAATCGCGGCATTGAAAGCTTCAGCTGGCCGTTCTCGACGTTCAGCACGAAGTCTGGGACTATCTGCTGAGCCTGATCATTGTAAGAATCATCTATCTGGCCACCAGGAGAAGGGTTCAGCTTCATTATCTTCGACATCGCAGCCCTCATATTGTCCTCCGTTAGTCCTAGCTTTGATATTATTTTCTGGAAATGCTTGTTAGAAAACTCATCGAAATGATTCTGGATTATCTTCTCGGCATTCCTAACATCCGGGGTCTGATTCATGGCCTTAAGCTGGAGGAACAGGCACTCCTGAAGGTTCCTCGCGCCCACGCCAGTAGGCTCGAAATCCTGAATTACTTTGAGCAATTGCAGAACCTCATCAGGGTTGGTCTCGATATTTTCCTTGAAAGCCAAGTCGTCCACTATGCTGTCGATGTCTCTCCTTAAGTAGCCATCATCATCCAGACTGCCTATTATGAAAGCTGCTACGTCGCGCTGATGCTTTCCCATATTCCTGAAGCCTAGCTGGTACATGAGGCTCTGCCTGAAACTCTCCTTTACGGAGAAGGTATTGTACTGAGGACGCTCGTCCTTGCCATAATTATTCACGTGAAGGTTATAGTAAGGGACCGGATCGTCGTCATCATTACTTATCTCGTCAATGGAAACGTCCCTAGCCTCCTCCTGATCATCATCCTTCTTCTCTACCGGCGTGTCATCGAGGACTGGATTTTCATCCAGTTCATCACGAATCTTCTGCTCAAGCTCCTGAATCGGGAGCTCAATCAGTTTTATCGTCTGAATCTGGAGTGGAGACAGCTTCTGAGTCTGCTTCATCTCCAGCCCTTGTTTGAGCATATCTGCCATCACTTCCTTTTTAATTCCATGTCAGTCTCGTGTTTTTTGGTTCGATTGAACAGCGGGAACTGCGCGCTTTCTTTAATCACCAGACATCCAGGATACTTTTCTTTCAATTCTTCAGCAAGCTTCAATGCCTCAGATTTCGTTCTGAAATCCCCGGCGGTCACTCTAAAGAACGGGATTTGATAAGACCTGTAAACCGTAACATCTGGAAACGTATTCTTAAAATTAGTTACGACGGCCTCGGACTCGCCTCTTGCTGTCTGTTTATTGTCATTGAATATCCTGACTCTGTAAACTACGACATTCCTTGCAGTGTTTGAAGCAAGCTGGGAGGAGAACGAATTCATGATGGCTTGTGACTGATGCACGCTCACGTCGGAAGGCAAGACATTAAAAATTGTCTTACCAACTAGCGAGGAATCAACAACTTGCTCTTGCGCCCGCATATTTAATAAAGCGCATAATGCTATAAAGAATATTCCTAAAGCCTTTTTCATTCGTTCGATAATTTATTTAGGTCTAAATCTTTGAACTTAAAAGTCTTGCCTACTCCGTTCTTCAATGTGACGTGAGCCTCGACATCGGTCGTGAAACCTTCAAGGCTACCGTTCTTCAAGAGAACCATGACTTGTCCCAGCCCAACGCTCTCGCTGAGTTCAGCTGAACAAGGCAGGTCGTAAACCTTGACGCTCTTCTTATCTACAAATAATGAATCGGCAGAATAAATCGCAAAATCTTCACCGTTATATTTCAGCATGCCGTTCACCTTCGTGATAGTGAACCCCATCGCTGGATTGTCTATCCCGATAGCCAGCACAGCGTCGGCAGAACGGAAGCCCTTCGGTGAGAATGACTCCAGCCCTACGGATGTTATTTTAATATCCTTTACCTTAGAGCAAGAAGGAATCATCGCCAGCAACAGCACGCCGGCGAAAATCGATATGATGGTTTTAACTCTTCCCATACGCTTTCCAAAACGTACAAATATAGGAAAAATCTCCAATTAACGTAAAAATGCATATCTTTGCCAAAGCGTTCAGAACAGCTTCGCATACTCATGAAAAAGAAAATTTACATCGAAACATACGGGTGCCAGATGAATGTCGTGGATTCGGAGGTCATTTTCTCCA
>JAQYTJ010000053.1 GCA_028724885.1 Bacteroidales bacterium
CGTTCTGGTTCGGTGATTTTCCTATCATTTTCTGCAAGGTTTCCAGACATAAAGGTACGAAATTCCGCAGACAAAAACAAAAAATACTACTTTTATTTGATTGATTGTCAATTTATTAAATAACTCTTAAGGAGCGACTAAGTAATCACTCAAATACTTCATTTTGTGCAAGTATATGAAAGGACGATGCGCATACGATATATTCCGTGATTTGTGCCATACTCGGGTCGGATTGCATATTTCCATCGTAAAAATGCTCGTACCATGTCTTGAAAATCTGTGTTATACTTTGATCAGATTACATATTTCCGTCATGCCTTAGGCAATCGCCACCAAATACAGCTCGGATGGCCGTTCGTTCCTAGGTAGTCACATGCATTCTCTAACCCAGGGTTTTGGGCTTGACTCCTCACGTCCGGATTTGTTCATTCGACTTGAGGATGGCTGAAAGGCTTTATGCCCCACAGCCATCCCCGTTTTATGGTTCGCCTATGTTATACTCAATGCGGTGTCCGGAACTCTCCGCTCGGCTATGTAAACGAAAACCTACAGCTGGCTTTCGGGGATGCCGAAAGTGGTGCGGGTCATGTCGCCGGTCTGGAGGCCGAGTTTCAGCCATTTCATGCGCTGGGCGCTGGTTCCATGAGTGAAGGAGTCCGGTTGGACGTAGCCTTGAGCCTTTTTCTGAAGGTAATTGTCGCCTATGACATTGGCACAGTTTATGGCTTCTTCTATGTCGCCATCTTCCAGCGACTGATATTCCTCGTTGTCGTAGTGCGCCCAAACGCCGGCATAAAAATCGGCTAGGAGCTCTAGCCGGACGCTTATTTTGTTGGCTTCCGTTTTGCTAGCTTGAGCCATCTTCTTGTGCGCCTCCCCTAATATTCCCAGAAGATTCTCCACGTGATGTCCAACCTCGTGAGCAATTACATAGGCGTAGGCAAAATCACCGTCGGCACCTAATTGCTGCTTCATCGTCAAGAAGAATGAGAGATCGATGTAGAGTTTCTGGTCTCCGGAGCAATAGAACGGACCAACAGCCGAAGATGCCGAACCACAAGCGCTCTGCACTGAATTGGTGAACAGAACCAGAGTCGGCGGAGTGTATGCGTAGCCCATCTCTTGGAATTTCTCGGTCCATATATCCTCGGTCGCGGCCAGAATCTGACGAGAGAATTTTGCCAGCTGTTGCTCCTCTTCCGAGAAAGATCGTTCTGTCTGGGGGTCTGTCTGCTCAAGGACGCCTGAAGATGCTACGTTCTGGACGACATCTCCCAGGTCTCCGCCACCAAGGAAAGTGATAAGAGCGATTAGTAATATTCCGCCTATGCCACCGCCTATGCCGGCTTTGGCGCCACGGCTCATGCCTCTGCGGTCTTCTACGTTTGTACTTTCTCTGCGTCCGTCAAGTTTCATGGGTATATTGATTGCGCTCCTTTCATTGTTCTTTGCGAATGTCGATGTGAAGTTCGTCGAGCTGCATCTGGTCAATCCGGGAAGGAGAATCAATCATCACGTCGCGTCCCATGTTATTCTTAGGGAAAGCGATGAAGTCGCGGATGGTGTCCTTGCCAGCGAAGAGGGCGCAGACGCGGTCGAACCCGAAAGCAAGCCCTCCGTGAGGCGGAGCTCCGTACTGAAAAGCATGGATGATGAAGCCGAATTTGTACTCAGCCTCCTCTGAGCCAATGCCCAGGACCTCAAACATTCTCTTCTGTACCTCGGAGTCATGAATCCTGATTGAACCGCCTCCCAGCTCAGTGCCGTTCAGCACGAAATCGTAGGCGTTGGCGCAAACCCTCTCGAGATCTTCTTTCTTATTGCTGTAGAAGAGATCCATGTGCTCTGGCTTCGGAGCTGTGAACGGATGGTGCATGGCGTAGAAGCGATTATCTTCGTCGCTCCATTCAAGAAGAGGAAAATCTATGATCCAGAGTGGCGCAAACACCTTAGGATCCCTCATACCCAGTCTGTTGCCCATTTCAATTCGGAGAACGCCCAGCATGGTCTGGACCTTACGCTTTTCGTTCCCTGACATTATTAATATAATGTCTCCGGTCTTGGCTTCCACCGCTTCGCCGATGGCTTTGAGGTCTTCCGACGCATAGAATTTGTCGATGGAAGACTTAACAGAGCCGTCTGTATTCAACTTTATGTATATCAGACCCTTCGCACCGACCTGAGGGCGTTTCACCCATTCAGTCAGTTCGTCAATCTGCTTGCGAGTGTATTCGGCTCCTCCCTGGACAGCAATTGCTCCGACATACTTGGCCTCATCGAGAATAGAG
Source organism: Bacteroidales bacterium (assembly GCA_028724885.1). Lineage (GTDB taxonomy): Bacteria > Bacteroidota > Bacteroidia > Bacteroidales > UBA932 > Cryptobacteroides. Next base: position 2,289 of record JAQYTJ010000053.1, read on the forward strand.
AATCCCTTGCCTTTCACTTTGTCGGTTATTTCGTGAATCGTCATTCCGAAGCGCACGTCAGGCTTGTCCGAGCCGTAGTTGTCCATGGCATCGAACCAACTCATCCTAGGAAGCGGATCTGGGACATCCACTCCGATGACATTCTTGAAGAGCGTCCTCATCATGCCTTCGAACATATTCAGAACGTCATCCTGCTCTACGAAACTCATCTCGCAGTCAATCTGGGTGAATTCCGGCTGGCGGTCTGCCCTCAGGTCTTCGTCGCGGAAACATCTTACGATCTGGAAATAACGGTCATATCCTGCCACCATCAGCAGCTGCTTGAATGTCTGCGGAGATTGCGGCAACGCATAGAACTCGCCTGGGTTCATCCTGGATGGCACCACGAAATCGCGAGCTCCTTCCGGTGTGGATTTGATGAGGTATGGGGTTTCTATTTCCATGAAGTCATGCGCATCCAGATAATTTCGGATCTCGTGGGCAAGCTTGTGCCTTAGGGCAAGAGCCTTCTGGAGCGGATTCCTGCGCAAGTCCAGGTAACGGTATTTTGCGCGGATATCCTCACCTCCATCGCTTTCATCCTCTATAGTGAACGGAGGAGTCATGGATTTGTTCAGAATGTTGATTTTGTCAAGTTTGATCTCTATGTCGCCTGTCGGCATCTTGGAATTTTTGCTCTGTCTCTCAACTACTGTTCCGATGGCCTGGATGACATATTCCCTGCCAAGAGACGTAGCCGTGCCAAGAAGGGAAGCATCAGCATCAGATTCTACTACGAGCTGGGTTATTCCATAACGGTCGCGGAGGTCGATGAATGTCATGCCTCCGAGCTTTCTGGTTCTTTGCACCCAGCCGGCGAGGGTGACTTTCTGCCCTGCATTCCCAATGCGGAGTTCTCCGCAAGTGTGTGTTCTGTACATAATCTTTAATGAATATTTTGACAGCCTATATTTTCCGTTCACTTAGATCCTGACTTTCGTCAGGATGACAAAGGGAGCTTCGTTATTTTCATCCACTCAGATCCTGACTTTCGTCAGGATGACAAAGGGAGCTTCGTTATTTTCATCCACTTAGATCATGACTTTCGTCAGGATGACAAAGGGAGCTTCGTTATTTTCATCCACTCAGATCCTGACTTTCGTCAGGGTGGCGAGCGATACTGTTCATAAACATAAAGTGCAAATTTAGCAAATTATCCATAACCGTGGTCGAAGAAATAACTTATCTTTGTAATTGTTATGGAAGTTTGCGCAAAGAAATCATTAGGGCAGCATTTCCTCATCGATCAGGAAATAGCAAAGAATATAGTCGGCGCTTTTCAGGGTCATAAGGCTCTGGAGGTGGGTCCTGGCATGGGTGTTCTTACCAAGTACCTTATTGAAAGGCCGGAAACAGATTTCAAGGCAGTAGAAATCGACGATGAGTCGGTAGCCTATCTTCGCAAGCATTTTCCTCAGCTTGGTGACGGCCTCATCGAAGGCGATTTCCTGAAAATGGATCTCGGCGGCATATTCAATGGAAAATATTCAGTGATAGGTAACTTCCCTTATAATATATCATCTCAGATATTCTTCAAGATTCTGGAACACAAAGATCAGGTCACGGAAATAGTATGCATGCTGCAGAAAGAAGTCGCAGAGCGCATTGCTGAAAAGCCTGGAACCAAGGTATATGGAATACTTTCGGTCTTTCTTCAGGCCTGGTACGACATAGAATATCTTTTCGGGGTTGGGCCAGGCGCATTCAATCCGCCTCCTAAAGTGCATTCTGCAGTAATCCGGCTCACTCGCAATGAACGGCAGAGCCTCGGCTGCGACGAAAAACTGTTCAGGACTGTCGTGAAGACAGCGTTCGGCCAGAGACGCAAGACTCTGAGAAATTCGCTCAAGCCACTGGTTCTCGGCATATTCAAAGAAGATAGCCAGAGTTCTCTCTCCGACCCTATATTCGAGCTGCGTCCGGAACGCCTCAGCGTAGATGACTTCATCAGCATTTGCAAGCGTATAAGTTAGATGATCTGGGCATTCATGTCGGGTCTCATAGTAGCGGATGTGCTTCTTGTATAGCAGACGGGTCATCAGGGAAAAGAATATTGTGCTGACAAGGCTCATTTATTAATTAACAAAATAAATCTTTCCCAGTATAAGAAGAAGATCAGGTCTTGATCGGCTCGTTTTTTAACATATTTATTATAAGATGATTATATCCTACAGGGCTGAAAAATTGCCCTCTCTCTTGTAGAGGGAGTGATTTTTCATCTCTCGCAAAGACTTCTTAAGACAGTCTGGAATCCGGGGGCAAAGGTTGGCTTAGTCGGGGAAGTATGCTATTTTTGCAAGATGGAACAATCTGTGATGAACGAATATTTCAGGCATATACGGGCGATAATCTTCGATGCGGACGATACTCTATGGGAGAATGAGAGCAGGTTCAGGGCTGCAGAGCGCAAGGCCGGCGAGATATTAAAAGAATATGCTTCATTCCAGGAGATGTCATCCTCTCTCTATTCGATCGAGGTCAAGAATATGCCGGATTACGGCTTCGGAGCCATGGCTTTCACGCTCTCTATGCTTGAAAATGCCGTAATAGTTTCTGGTGGCAAGATGGAGAATGGGAAGATTTCCGGAAGCAGGCTTACTGGCGAGCAGGTTTCGCAAATTCTAGAGGTGGGTCGAGGGTTGCTTCATAATCCTGCTACCCCATTTGACGGCGTGAAAGAAACTCTTGCAGGACTCCGGGCGAGTGGCCGCTTCTGCCTTGCGTGCTTCACGAAAGGCGACTTGCTTGATCAAGGACATAAGCTGGACAGGTCTGGGCTGAGTCCATATTTCGATTTTATCAAAATAACCTCCGACAAGACGAAGGCGGCATATGCGGAATTGTTCGGTGAACTCGGCGTCAGCGCAAGGAAAGTTCTCTCGGTCGGCAATTCCTTCAAATCCGACATAGCCCCGGTCTTAGAGATGGGTGGGAGTGGAATTTACATCCCGGCGGAGAATACATGGCAGCTGGAAAAGATGGAAGAATACTGTCATGACCGCTTATTCCGCCTTCGTAAATTCTCCGAGATTCTGGCGTTAGTGCTATAATACCCCGAACCGAAAAAGTACATCTTTATATGGTCTTGGCAGCATAGCCCATAATGCTTATCTTTGAAAAAACGACTATCATGAAATGGGTTCAGAATATTTCTAAATCAATAAACTTAGCTGCGAATCCTGCCCAAGCGAGAGTGTATCAGTGGTTTTTCAAGACTGGGAAAGGAGAATATGGAGAAGGCGACAAATTCCTTGGTGTGAAGGTGCCTCCGCTTCGCAAAATTTGCAAAGAATATGCTGACGAGTTCTTTGCGGAACTTTCGAATTCGCCGCAGAGAGCCTTGGAAGGCATCAGCAAATTGCTTTACAATGAATATCATGAATATAGAGAAGCGGCGCTCTTTCTGCTGGCGCATGCCTGCGAACAGTCCAGGAAGAAGAATCCTGAGGTGAGTGCTGAGGCAGAAGAAGATATATTCAATTTTTATTTAGCTAACACTAAATATATTAACAACTGGGATTTAGTTGACTGCAGTGCTCCTTGCATTGTAGGTGCCCACCTTCTGGGCAGGCCGAGGGACATCCTGTATACTCTTGCTGACAGCCAATCCTTATGGGAGAATCGCATTTCGGTAGTTTCCTGTCTCACCTTCATCCGAAGAGGCGACCTAAAGGACATTTTCGCCCTTGCTGACATATTCATAAAGAAGGGAAAAATTCATGACCTGATGCAGAAGGCCATTGGGTGGATGCTCCGAGAGGCAGGTAAAACCGATGTGACGGCCCTGAAAGCCTTCTTGGATGACCATGCCGCCACGATGCCACGCACAATGCTCCGCTATTCCCTCGAACGTCTCACCCCCATAGACCGCCAGCACTATATGACCGCCTAGCCTCCAACCTTGGGAGCGTGAAGTGTCCATCTGCAACATATTCATTATCAGGTAACTTGCAGCCGCCACCACACGCTCCAAGCGGAGTCGTTGAGAACCAATCGTGCACTGTTCCAAGGTAACATTATTTTCAGTACATTTACATGGCAATAGCGTTAATCATTTGAATATCATGGAACTTATCGAAGCAATCAAGATCCGTCATAGCGTGCGTAACTTCACTGATGAGCCAGTCGCTCAGGAAATCATATACGGACTGAAGTCTCTGGCCGAACAGTACAACCAATCCGCAGGTCTTCATATTCAGATAATAACTGATGACCCCGAGGCATTTACGAAGGGCATGGCCCACTATGGCAAATTCTCTGGCGTCAGGAATTACATCGCGCTAGTTGGCGGCAAGACGAGAAATCTAGAAGAAAAGCTTGGCTATTTCGGAGAAAAAATGGCCCTGAGCTTAACTCAGCAGGATATTCAGTTCTGCTGGGTCGGCCTTACGTTCTCTAAGAAGACGAATAGGGTCGAAGTCGGGAAGGGTGAGAAATATGTCGGGGTGATCTGTTTCGGTCATGGCACTAGCAGAGGCATCAGCCACAAGATCAAGGCTCGTGAAGAAGTGATGGAAGCAGAGAATGCCCCTCAATGGTTTCTCGATGGTGTGGATGCTGCTCTGCTCGCTCCGACTGCCATGAATCAGCAAAAGTTCATATTCATCCTGAAGCCTGACGGAAAAGTTGATGCGAAATCTGGCCACGGATTATTCGCCGACGTGGATCTTGGAATAGCAAAATACCATTTTGAGATTGGCGCAGGGAGACCAGCAGTGAGTGTGCGTCAACATACTACTGCAAATGATGAAAAAGTACGGACTTATGGAAATGTCAAGCTGTTTCTTAGATGACAGACACCAGAATATATTCCATGGAAAATTTGAAGTCACTGATGATGAAGATGGTTGCTTCGAAGGCATACCTGGGAATCATTCAGAGGCGATGCCTATTGGCTCCGATATGATGATGTCACCGGCCAACCCATCTTCTATTCCGATGAACAGCTGGCCGACTTTATGGGACCATACGCCAGCGAACTCTTTTTCGGTGGCTACATGGACGATGTAATCCGCAGAATCATAACCAAGGATTATAAAGAAGCCAATACGTAGCTCTTTTTTCAAAGGTAACAAGATTGGATTCTGAATATGCCACCAAGACAATCAGCGCATCGAAGCACGACTCCAACGTCATCTTAATGACTTTGCAGGACGGGGAAATTTTGAGGGAAAGTTGTCTGGTTACGACTATGTCATACCTATAGTCATCTCGTATAAATTTCTTATTATCAGTAAATTAGCTCATTAAATTTTGCTCTAACCCCATTGCTTTGACTAAATTTTAATATCACCATTTTTTTGGCTTATTTTGCATTATGCAATTTTTTTTATTCGAACGCTTTGAATCGTAATAAATATACTTTTATTGATTTATTCTCGGGTGCTGGTGGATTGTCCGCTGGTTTCGAGATGGCTGGTTTTAAGTCTGTACTTGCTATTGACAATTGGCAAGACTCATTGGATACGTATTCGAATAATATTCATGGATCCGTGACTTTATGTGAAGATCTGTCCAAACTTAATATTAAAGAAACAGCGTCCAAACTAGGGTTATTAAAAGTTGATTTAATAATTGGAGGTCCACCATGCCAAGGCTTTTCTGTTGCTGGTAAAAGAATCATTGACGATTTGAGAAACAAGTTGTATAAATCATTTGTTTCATTCGTTGATTATTTTAGACCACGGGTTTTTGTAATGGAAAATGTTCCCAATATCCTTACTATAGGGAATGGTATTGTTAAAAATTCCATAATCTCGGATTTTGAAAGCCTTGGGTACAAGGTTGTCTACAAAGTATTAATGGCATCCGATTATGGCGTTCCTCAAAACAGAAGAAGATCTATCTTTGTAGGAACAATAAGTGGCGGTTTTGTCTTTCCTGAACCATTATCTGAAAGTAAAATCTCAGTCTATCAGGCGATATCTGATTTAGGTGAGTACTCAGTGCAAGATGGTGGACCATATCCTTTCCCTATTCAAAGCAACTACCAGAGATGGGCAAGATCAAATTCCCAAGGCCTTTACAATCATCAAGTGACCGAACATACTGAAAAGACAAAGAAAATTATTTCTCTGGTACCAGATGGTGGTAATTACAAGGACCTACCAGAAGAGTTTCAGAATACACGAAAAGTTCACATCGCTTGGACAAGGCTCAACAGCACTAAACCGAGCATTACAATCGATACAGGACACAGGCATCATTTTCATTATAAATATAATAGAATTCCTACGGTAAGAGAAAGCGCTAGGCTTCAATCTTTCCCAGACAATTATATTTTCTTTCATAGTAAAACAAGCCAATATAGACAAGTTGGAAATGCTGTTCCACCTTTGATGGCTAAGGCAATTGCGCAAGAAATCATGAAAGTATTAGATAATAATATCCGATAACCATGTATAATATTCCAGAACAATTTTATTTCCGTATCCACCAGATAAGGCCAAGATTCAAGAATGATGTCGAGAATGTACTACTCTTTATGTCAGAGGAGTGTAGCAAGATTCCAAATATGATTTGCGAACAGTATGCAAAATCATTCAATTCAGCAATCAGCCTTTACCCGGGTAATGAGAATAAAACAGAGAAAACAATCAATAATTGGAGGACAGAAATTTCTTCATTATTTGGATTTTATATTGAAGATAAACGCAACAATATTACAAAAACGGGAGAAATAGCCAAGACTTTGGCTAATGAGCAGGATCTTATACAGTTTTTCAAGTATTTCTTGTTTTCGTTTCAATACCCAGGAGGGCATTTGAAGCGAGAAGAGTGTTTGAACATGATTGTTCACGGCGTGCGTTTTAAACCAGCCAAATATTTACTTAGTGTTTTTGTGAATGGTAATGAAAAGCTAAAGGATTCTGGTAAATTATTTAAAATTACAAAGGCAGAAGCTACGCATTGCATCTTCAACGACTTAAGGGTCACAAGAGACTGTCGGGATCCAAAAGAAGTGGTTGATTTGATTTTGGAGAATAGGCACCATAGAGTAGAATATGATAGTCAAGGTGATGTTATTCGATATGCGGGGGATATTCTTGATTATATGGTATTAGCTAACCTTCTAAAAGAAGATAACGGATATTATTATATTAATGGCGGCGAAGCCAGAGCTATTTCTTATTTTATTTTTCATGATAAGTGGTTCGCTGGCTATGATAATTTTTATGGCCGAAATGTGACACTCTCGGATCTGGATGGGCCAAAAGTTGATTGGTTCAAATACGTGAACGATAATATTGACTCAGCAGCATTTAGAACTGATCTGGGAGAAGTCATATCGGAAGACCATCCAAGTGAGTATTCGGAGATAATTAATGATAGGATAACTGAACTTACAGGATCAGAGAAAGTCAACACAAAGGAAGTTGGTGATATTGGGGAATCCCTGGTGCTTGGGCATGAGAAAATGAGGATATCAGAATGCGGTTTAGCTGACCATGTTAACTTAATAAAAAAGATTGCTACGGCTCTTGCTGTTGGTTATGATATCCAAAGCTTGGAAGGAACGCCTGACTTAGTAAAAAGATATATTGAAGTGAAGACAACCATCAGCAGAAAGAAAATACGCTTCTTCAAGGTACATCTTACTACTAATGAGTGGAGTTCTGCTGAGACGTTGACACATCATTATTGTATTTACCGATTAATGATTAGTAAAGGCGAGATGTATATTTATGTGTTAAGAGACCCAGTAACAAAGTATAAGCATGATGAAGTCCAGATGATACCCTCGGATGGTGCTGAAATAACTTTTTCTGAAGACATCTGCGATAAGGTGAAATTAAAATTATGGAAAAGATAAAAACGGTATCTCTTTTTTGTGGTTGTGGCGGTATGGATTTAGGTATTATTGGGGGCTTTAACTATTTGAATAAAAGATATTCCAATTTGCCATTTAAAATCATTAAAGCCGTGGATAATGATCCGTACTGCACAAAGATTTACAATGCAAACTTTGAGACGAAATGCGATGTTCTGGATGTAAAGGTTTTAGATTCGCAGACTCTCGAGGATTTCGATCTATTGGTTGGAGGATTCCCTTGTCAGTCATTTTCCATATCTGCCCAAAATCCTCCTCGTCTGGGGTATAAAGATGAGAGGGGAAAGTTGTTTTTCGAGATGGTTAGAATTCTAAGCGAAAAAAAGCCCAGAGCTTTCATTGCTGAAAATGTAAAAGGGATTCTCTCTGCGAATAAAGGTCTGGCTTTTCCTATGATCCTCAACGAATTTGAGAAGGCAGGTTATTATGTTAAATATAAATTGTTATGCTCTTATGATTATGGAGTTCCACAAAAGCGTGAGAGAGCTATAATTGTGGGATTCAGGGACTTTGAAGATTTCATGATATTTCAGTATCCCCAGAGTGCAAAGACCAGACATGTTTTAAAAGATGTTATAGATTCTTCTGCTAATGAGCAAGAGCATTGGTTTTTTAGTGATCGAGCTGTGACAGGAATGATGAATGTTAGGGATAAGATGAACAAGGGAAGAGTTCAGAATCCAGAAGAACCCTGCAATACGATTAGTTCTCATCTGTCGAAAGTAAGTCTGAATTCTACTGACCCTGTATTGCTAATTAATAATAGATTCAGAAGATTCACTCCAAGAGAGGCAGCAAGAATACAATCTTTTCCTGAATCTTTTTTAATTGACTCGGTTTCTGAGACAAAACAATATAAGGCTATCGGTAATGCTGTCCCGCCGGTTATGATGTGGTATGTATCAAGAGAAATGGCGTTTGTTTTATCCAGAGAATGTGAGCCGCTTAACACAAAAACAAAAGAGACGGAAATTTGTGATTGTCGCCACCAAGCCGGTGCGAAAAAAAACGATATGGAATATGTTAACGAATCGCCATTATAGGAAACCTTTCCCTTGCGCCTGATTACCACTTGCTCCCTTTTGTCGGCGACTGCAAACATGGATGCCTGCTTTTCCTGAAATTGCCAAATTTTATCGGCAATTTGATGGCAACGGCGCAATGCGATATATTCATTTATTGAGGTCCGTCTGTTGCTCACTCGCTTTTTGAATGTGGGGTGGGCGATGCCCTATAGTCGCAGACTGTGCTGTATTGGGCATAACCATTCCCTACGATTATCATCCTGCAGTTCCTGCTCCTTCCGACGATTTCCCCTCTGCGCCTCCTATTATCGACAATTAGGATAAGCATTCCATTTGAAATGAACGATGTATCTATTTTAAATGGGGAAAGAACCATCCATTAATATGGACGCTATTTCTTGCGAATGAGGCAGAGACCGAGGAAGGTGAGTAGGGCGTTGATGATGAGGATTTCGTAGCTGAACTGGTATCCGCCGAACCAACGTTCCGAATTCATTTGCAGCACTAGGCAGATGCATGGCGCAATGATGGCAATGAGAGGCACCCAGCGGTCGCGTACATGCCACTTCGTGAATATGCCGAATGCGAACATCCCTAGGATAGGCCCGTATGTGTAGCTGGCGAGCTTGTACACCATGTCAATTGCGCTTTGAGTATTGAGGATGTAAAATATGAATATGACAACTGCCATGAGGAATGCCATAGCCAGATGCACCTTTTTGCGCATCGCAGTCACCTTTCCCTCGCTTTTTCCTTCGACACCGAGAATGTCCACGGTGAATGAAGTCGTGAGTGCGGTTAGAGCAGAACCGCCAGCGGAAAATGCGCAGGAAACCAGCCCAAGCACGAACAGGACCCCGACGATGGCAGGCAGATAACCTCCGGTGGCTACTGTGGGGAAGATGGTGTCGCCGGTCTCGGAGATGCCGTTGGCTCTTGCGAATATGTACATCAGCGCCCCTAGGCAAAGGAAGAGGAATATCACGGGAACCTGCAGGAGACCGCTGGTTATCAGGTTCTTTTTGGAGTCTTTGGCGTTTTTGCTGCTGAGAGTCCGCTGCATCATATCCTGATCCAGGCCAGTCATGGCAATCACTGTGAATATGCCGGCGAGGAACTGCTTCCAGAAATATTCTTTGTCATTCACGTTCTCGAAGAAGAAAATTTTTGAATATTCGCTATTCTTGATGGTCTTGCAGAGGCCGCTGAAGTCTAGACTGAGGGCTTTGGCTATGAATATGATAGCGAGCACTATAGAGATGATCATGCAGACGGTCTTCAATGCATCTGTCCATACTATGGATTTCACTCCGCCCCTGAACGTGTAGGCAAGCACTATCAACATGGAAATTATTACGTTCAGTATGAACGGCAGATGCATAGGCGTGAATATCATCAGCTGCAGCGTCACGCAGACCAGGAACAGCCTGACTGCCGCACCCAGTATCTTTGAAATGAAGAAGAACCAGGCTCCGGTCTTGTGAGAGGTTACTCCGAAACGTTCGTCTAGGTATTGATAAATTGAGACTATGTTCATCTTGAAGAAAACCGGAGTCAGCACGTAGGCAATCGCTATGTAGCCCACGAAGAAACCCAGCACCATCTGCATGTAGCCCATCTGGGTGCCGCCAACGCCCACCATTCCTGGCACCGAAACGTAGGTAACCCCAGACATCGGCGCCCCGATCATGGCGATTGCCACTATCCACCATGGCGATTTCCTGCCTCCGTTGAAAAAATTGGCATTGCTGGCTTTTCTGGAAGAAAGCCAAGAAACCATGAACATTGCGGCAAAATAAGCCAGAGCCGTGATTATGACTGCGATAGGTGTCATTTCTTCTTTTCTAGTAATACTGTAGCCCAGACTTCGCAGCCTTCTCCTCTGCCCACGAAGCCAAGCCTTTCCGTCGTCGTGGCTTTCACGGAAACTTGCGATGGGTCGATATTCATTACGGAAGCGAGCGAAGAGCGCATCTTATCAATGTAAGGACGCAGCTTGGGGGCCTGAAGCGCAATGGTTATGTCTGCGTTGCAGACGGAATATTCAGGTATCATATTCACTACTTTCCTGAGCAGCACTTTGCTGTCGATGCCTTTCCACTTGTCGTCGTTGTCTGGAAAATGCAGCCCGATATCACCAAGAGCTGCGGCGCCAAGTATAGCATCGCATAGGGCGTGAATGGCTACATCTCCATCCGAGTGAGCTACGAAGCCTTTGCTGCTGTCGATTTTTATCCCGCAAATCCACATCGGCAGTCCTTCTTTCAAAGCATGCACGTCGTAGCCGTTTCCAATCCTGAAATTTGACATATTTACAAAAATAAGAAAATTCCATGAACATACTACTTGGATTAAGATATGTGTGTATTCATATTAACGCACCATTAATAATTCACTTTTTAAAAAGCTAATCGTGTTTTTAGATGCTTTGCAGGAATAAAAGCTAATTGCTAAATTTACGTCCGTTTGGAAAACGAAAAATTATGGATAGGCATGTCTTCGATGGCGGAAAATTCGAGTTTGAGGTGGGTGAAAGCATTGAGAATCTGAAAGTTGTTTATCATACTTCCCCTTTTGAATATAATCCCGAGAAAAAAGTTATATGGCTTTGCCATGCCCTCACGGCTTCTTCCGATTCCGAGGGTGAGTGGTGGCCTGCGCTTGTGGGTCCTGGAAAGCTTATTGACACGCAGAAATATTTCGTCATCTGCGCAAATGCGCTTGGATCTGCATGCGGTTCGTCCGGACCTGCCAGCATCAATCCGAAGACGGGCAAGCCTTACAGGCTGGCGTTTCCAAAGGTGACCGTGAGGGACACGGTGCGGGCATTTGACATGCTTCGTAAGCACTTGGGAATAGAAAAAATCGACATCCTCATTGGCACGTCCATGGGAGGGTTCATGTCTTTCGAGTGGGCATATTCATGTCCCGAAATATTCGGGAAAGTGTTCATCATTGCTTCAGGCGCTTGTGCGACCCCGTGGATCACAGGTTTTAACACGGCTATGAGGTTTGCGCTGGAGGCAGACCCGACCTTCAAGGCTGGCACTACGATTAAGGGAGGTCTATTTGGTCTCAAGGCTGCTAGGGCGATCGCACTGCTTACCTATCGCTGCGAGGAAGGCCTCTTCAAGCAGGAAGAGGAAAGCGAGGATTTCATGTTCGCAGAGAAAGTTTCCTCCTACTACAGCCACCAGAGCCTTAAATTCATCAAGTCCTGGGATGCATATTCATATAAATCCATCTGCGATCAGGTAGACAGCAATAACTTGGGCCGTGGGCGTGGCGGCTTGAAGGCGGCCCTAGGCATGCTAAAGGGATATTTCACATTGGTGTGCATGTCCTCAGACGAGCTTTTCCCTCCTGAGGACATGAAACCGCTGGCCGCAATGATCCCTGGAGCCCGCTATTTCGAGATTCCCACTGTCTATGGCCATGACGGCTTCCTGATCGAGACCGATGCCATCGGCAAGATACTGCAGCCTGCGGTTGGAGAGCTCGTCTAATTTTGCATATTCATTTATTATGAATATCTTTAAAGAAATATTTAAATAATTCATATTCAATATTATGAAAAAGATTTTATTGGGTATTGCGTCAGTCCTTGCATTGTTCGTGCTTGGCTCTTGTTCTAAATACAAATATGAGACAGTGAAGGGCGATCCGCTTAAGACGAAGATCTATACGCTCGACAACGGGCTGAAAATCTACATGACCGTCAATAAAGAAACCCCTCGCCTGCAGACTTACATTGCTGTCAGGGTTGGCTCGAAGAACGATCCTCACGAGACGACAGGTCTGTCGCATTATCTTGAGCATCTGATGTTCAAAGGCTCTGAAAGCTTCGGAACTTCCGACTTCGCAGCCGAGAAACCGAAGCTGGATTCGATCAAGGCCCTGTTCGAGGTCTACAGGACCAAAACTGACCCTGAGGAGAGAAAGGCGATATATCACCAGATTGACTCCATCAGCTATGAGGCATCGAAGATTGCCATACCTAATGAATATGACAAATTGATGTCGGTCATAGGCGCTCAGGGAACAAACGCTTTCACTTCCAACGACATGACTGTCTACACCGAGGACATTCCTTCGAATCAGATAGACAATTGGGCGAAGATCGAGGCCGACAGGTTCATGCATCCAGTGATTCGCGGATTCCACACTGAGCTGGAGGCGGTCTACGAGGAGAAGAACATGAGCCTGACAGAGGATCTGAGCAAGTGTCTGGAGGCCATCGATTCTGTCCTCTTCAAGAATCATCCTTACGGCCAGCAGACGACTCTGGGAACGCAGGAACATCTGAAGAACCCTTCAATAGTCAACATCGAGAATCACAGGAACTATTATTACGTGCCGAATAACGTGGCGATTTGCGTTTCCGGCGATTTCGACCCGGATGCGTTCGTGGACACTATCGAGAAATATTTCGGCGATTGGAAGCCTAACGAGAACCTCAAAGATCTGGAGGCAAAGCCGGAGGATCCCATCACTGCCCCTGTGCACAAAACCGTGTACGGCAATGATGCGGAATTCATGGTGCTTGGCTGGAGAGTGCCGGGATCAAAGGATTTTAGGAACAGCGAGGTGGGAGACCTGGTCGGCTCCATTCTCTACAATGGTAAGGCTGGGCTGTTCGACCTGAACCTATTGCAGGCCCAGAAAATCAATTCCGCCTTTGCCTTGAACTACTCCCTTCCAGACGAAGGACAATTCCTCCTTCTTGGGTATCCTCGCGAGGGCCAGACGCTTGATGAGGTGCGCAACATCATGCTGGGAGAAGTGGAAAAATTGCGCAAAGGGGAGTTCAGCGACACGCTCATAAAGGCCACCATCAACAACTACAAGCTTAACGAGATGCGTCAGCTTGAAGACAATGACAGCCGTGCCATGATGTTCGTGAACTCATTCATATCCAAGCGCGAATGGAAAGACGACGTTGAGCAGCTGTCCAGAATGGAGCAGGTCACGAAGCAGCAGATAGTGGACTGGGCAAATGAATATCTCGGCGAAAACAATTACGTGGAGGCGTTCAAGCACGTTGGCGAGGACAAGAGCATCGAGAAAATCGCCGCTCCTGAGATAACTCCTATAGAGACGAACCGCGACAAGCAGAGCGATTTCCTTAAGGTCATCCAAGCGGATTCCGTGAAACCTATTGAGCCAGTGTTCGTGGACTATGCGAAGGATATGACAAAGAAGACATTCGAGAAGAACATCGAGATGCTTTACAAGAAGAATGACATCAATGACATCGCCCAGGTCAGGATGATTTTCGACATGGGCAGCCAAAACGACCCTCGTTTGCAGCTTGCCTTGAATTATCTTACTTACTTGGGAACCCCGTCTCGCAGTGCAGAGCAAATTAACAAGGATTTGTACGAGCTGGCTTGCGACGAGGTCCTGTCTGCCAGCAACGCAGTTTCGATCATCGGCATCACCGGCCTAGATGAAAATGTGGGGAAGGCCTTGGGCATAATTGAAGACAGGATATTCAATGCAATTCCTGACACTGCGATTCTTTCTAAGCTGAAATCGGATGTCCTGAAGAACAGGGCTGACAGCAAGCTCAATCAGCAGTCCTGCTTCTCCAATATGTGGACTTACATCCGCTATGGGTCAGAATTCGTTCATAAGTTCACCTTCACGAACGATCAGATTATGGCGCTGACCTCCGAAGAACTCTTGGATGCAGTCCGGAATCTGTATTCGAAGCAGCACAAGATCATTTACTACGGGCCTTCCGATCTCGCTAAGGTGGAAGGAATGCTAAAGGAAAACCATAAGATTGCGGACAATCCGGCTCCGCTGGCGAAGAAATATCCTCAGCCGATAGCCGTTGACGAGAGCAAGGTGCTCATAGTCCCATACGATGCTAACCAATTCTATTACCTGCAATATTCTAACAGAGGCGAGAAGTTTGATGTCTCTAATGACGCTGCAGATAGGTTATACAACAGTTATTTTGGAAGCGGCATGAATGGAATAGTATTCCAAGAGATGAGGGAGGCTAGAGGGTTGGCATATTCAGCTTCGGCACGTTTCGTGGAGCCATATTCATCGGAAATCCCGTATGTTTTCTTTGCTTACATCGCCTCTCAGAACGATAAGCAGAAGGCCGCAGTCGAAGGATTCGACAAGATCATCAATGACATGCCGGAGTCGCAGCAGGCTTTCGACGTGGCGAAGACTGCAATGATCAATGACTTGCGTACTGCGAGGACGACGGGAATCGATGTCATATATTCCTACCTGGACCTTCAGGATCTGGGGCTTAGCGAAGACAGGAACAAGGCTATTTTCGAGCAGGTCCAGAACCTCACCCTCGATGACGTGAAGGCGTTCCAGCAGAAGTGGGTCAAGGACAGGAAATACATTTATGGCTTCTTGGGCGACCAGCAAGGCTTCGACATGGACTTCCTGAAGACCCTCGGCCCAGTACAGACCCTTACCCTCGAAGAAGTCTTCGGTTACTAGGCCAGGACTCACATAGTAACCAAACGGATCCGAAAACATGCGAGTGCCGCATGGTTTCGGATCCGTGTTGAATTCATTTATTATAAAAATAATTATTATATTTGTAATAAATTTTGCGTCACTATGAGAAAATTATTGGTAGACAATCCTTTCGTCATAGGTAAATATGTTTCTGACGATTATTTCTGTGACAGGGAGAAAGAAACTGAATTTCTGTACAAGCAGATAGCAAATGGCAGGAACGTCGCTATGCTTTCTCCACGGCGTATGGGCAAAACTGGTCTGATCTATCATCTTTTCGCTCAGAAAGAGGTTGCCCAAAGGTATCATGTTTTTTTTACAGACGTTTATGCTACTCAGACAATTGAGGAATTTGTCTACTCACTCAGCAGCGCAATATACGTGGAGCAGCGGAAATCCCTAAAGAAACGATTCTGGGACTTGGTCAAGACTTTGCGCCTAGCTTTCAGAACAGATGCCGTGACAGGAGAGCCGGAATTAAATCTTAGCTTAGGGGACATCAAGGCGCCGGAAAAAACGTTAGACGAAATTTTTGAATATCTGGAATCTGCAGATAAGCCATGTATTGTGGCGATAGACGAATTCCAGCAGATTTGCAGCTATAAAGGAGTCAGAGCGGAGGCGCTTCTCAGGACGAAGATCCAGCGATGCCAGCAGACCCAGTTCATTTTCGCTGGCAGCAAAAAACATCTTATGGCAAACATGTTCAATTCCCCAGCTAAGCCATTTTATCAGAGCGTTATAAGCATCGGCATTAATCCTCTTCCGAAAGATGCCTATGTCAAGTTCGCAATTTCTAAATTCAAAGAATATGGCAAAGAAGTTGAACCGGAACTCGTCGGCATGGTATATGACCATTTCGATGGGGTCACGTGGTTTATTCAAGTCATTATGAATGAGCTGTTTGCCATGACGGGGCAAGGGGAAATCTGCCAGACGGGTAAATTTGATGAGGCTTTCCAGAATGCAGTGGATGTCCAGGCAGTGAATTACGAGCAGATCCTCTCCAATCTTTCGCTGAAGCAGAAGGCTCTCGTCCAGGCGATTGCAAAAGAAGGGACCGTAATGGGAATCACTAGGTCAGGGTTTATAAAGAAATACAATCTGGATTCATCAAGTTCCGTCCAGTCGGCTCTACGCCCCCTGATAAACAACGATATAGTTCTGCAGGACGGTAACACCTACCGTCTGTACGATTATTTCTTCGCCTCTTGGCTCAGACGGTGATTTTAATTATTTTTACTGCCATTATGGCTGTTATCTTAAGAGGATTATCGTGGCTAATTTGCAATAGTGTGTGTGGCATAGATGTTCTGAAGCCAAAAGTTCATATTTGATACTCTTTTGGGTTGAGCGCTGAAGGCTTTGATTTTGCTGTAGAAGGACTTTGCGGAAGCCTTTGTGGTGCATTTGTCAAAGAAGGTGATGATTTTCGGCAATATGGACAAGACAGCATTTACAGAGTGCCTTTTAACTCATGGTTTTGGACTTGGCTCGTGACGCTGGACAATATTTGTGATCTCTTATCGGACAAATTACAAAAAAAATCGCCCTCTCAGATGTATGAGGGACGATTTTAGTGATTCGGTTGGGATTCGAACCCAAGACCCACAGCTTAGAAGGCTGTTGCTCTATCCAGCTGAGCTACCGAACCATTCCACCACCTTGCGGCCAGAATGCCTGACCAAACGGATTTGCAAATATAATCAAATTCCTGCTAATTTTACACTTTAAGGAATATCTCTTTTCTATACAGGAAATAAAGGAATAGCCAGCATAGTGCGAAATAGCCGAGGCTAAGGATGAAGCTGCCGATATTCTCAGGAAAGATGTTTGCGAAGCCGTTCAGGAAAAATCCATTGATGGAAGAGAAATCTATTATTCTCTGCGCCATGTAGATAGTAATGGAATTCAGCCCGACCACCCGGAAAATCCAGTCCAGCTTACGATGTTTCCTGACATCTATTATGTAATAGAAAATCGCAAACATGGCCACTGAATATCCTGCCATTGTGAGTACGAAAGTACTGGTCCAAAGCTTCTTGACTATCGGGAACCAGATGCTCCAGGCTAGTCCGATGGCTAATAGGATGGTAGCAGCGCATAAGAGCTTCAGGGTCTTCTTCTCTCCGCTATCCTTCGATTCCTTTACATAGCGTCCTGTGAACATGCCCAGCAAGGCGGTTACGATTGCCGGTATGGTGCTGACCAGGCCTTCAGGGTCGTAGATGCCTCGCACATAGATGTTTTCAGGAATCAGCTTGCGATCGACGTAGCTTGCGATGTTGCCCTCAAGAGAGAAAGAATCAGCGCCAGCAGGAGCGTCTGGCGCAACTACGAAACGCAGGAGCAGGAAATATCCTATTAATATTCCGATGGCTGTCGCCCATTGGGCTTTCTTGCCGGTGAAAGCATAAAGCATTGCTGCCAGCATCCATGCGAGGCCTATTCGGCCAAGCACGCTCGGAATCCGCTGAGTGGCGAATTGCAAATCGAAGAGTCCGTCATAAATTAGCCCGAATAGGAAAAGCACCAGCCCTCTGCGGATTATGTCCAGAAGAATCTTGCCGTCAGACATCCCTTTTACCCTTTTCTTCGTGACAGAGAAAGGGAAAGTCATTCCAGAGATGAACAAGAACAATGCAAAGATGGTGTCCTCGAAATGAAGCCCCTCCCAGTTGACGTGTGAGAATTGCCTTACCAGCCACGAGTCTCCACCGCCAGGAAACATCGTGCAGATGCTTACAATCAAGCCGCCAAGCCCCATGATGAACATCATATCGAAGCCCCTGAGCGCATCCAGCGACAGGAGCCTTCCTTCAGCCCCTTTTTGATTAGCCATAGTGATATATCAATTTGATTCGTTTCCTGCGGCAGGATGCTTAGTGTTTTTGCTAAATCTGCCGCTCAGTGTTTCCAGCAGCATTACTAGAGCGATTCCAATGATTATCCAGCACACTGCGCTGAAAACATCATTTTCAATCAGCGGCGTAATGTCAGTGCTGCTTTTGGAAAAGGCAGCCACTGCAACATTGGCTTGCTCTGCCGTCATACCGCCCTTCAGAAGCTGAGAAGCGAGGATGCTGACCTTGTCGCTCCAAGGCCAGACTTTCACCAGAGAACCGAGGGTGAAGCCTATGAGCACTATAAGAGTCTGCCTTTCTGCCTTAGAAAGCAGCCAGTGCAAGAATTTCGAGAATCCTAGGAGTCCGACGATGCAGCCGAAGAAAAATACCAGGAGGACAGGAATATTCAGTTCGCTCACAGCCTGCATGATGAAGTCGTATTTTCCTAAGATTACTAGGATGAAGCTTCCGGAAATACCAGGGAGTACCATAGTGCAGATGGCGATGGCACCGCATATTGCAATAAACCAAAGAGCATCAGTCGTCTGAGTTGGGGATAGCGTGCAAATCACGATGCCAAGCAAGATTCCACCGGCTAGAAATAGTCCGTCTGCGAATTTCCATTTCTTGATGTCTGCCAGCATGAAGACAGACGAGGCTATTATCAAACCAAAGAAGAAAGACCATGTCTGAATGGGATAGTAATGCAGGACATATTCCATCAGTTTAGCAAGCGTGAATATGCTGACTGCCAAGCCAATCAGAAGCCATAGTAGGAAGACACCTCCTACATATTCATTCCATTCCTTAAGTTTTCCTTTTAATAGCAGCTTCCATGAATTCAGATCCATCAGGGCATTCAGGGACTCTATCAGTTTTTCGAATATGCCTGTCAGCAGGGCGATGGTCCCTCCTGAAACCCCTGGAATCACGTTCGCTGCTCCCATTGCGAAGCCTTTCGCTGCGATGAGAAGATTATTGATGATATTTGTCATTACGTCTTATAGAATTATTTGATTTTTAGCAAGAAATCTTTCACGGCGTTGAAACTCTCGAGCTGGGACAGCGTCTTGTCCCCCGGGTCTCTAAGAACTACGTCAAAGACATTGCCGCCGAGCTGTTTCCTGCCGATCTTGAAGCGAGCATCGGATGCTCTTATGAGGTATTCCATCGGGTACGAAGGGCCGTTCAGGAGGCAGATGAGTATGTCTGGATCCCTCTCGGCGAGCACTTTCAATTTATAATCCGAAGGCCTTCCGTACCAGTTCAGATCCTTTTTTGTGATGGTGGTCTGGATGCTGGTTATAAGTCTGTCGCCATTGCCGATTTCCCGGAAATCTTGGAAGAAAATCATGCCGTTGATTTCGAAACGGCGGAAGAAATTGATTATAGCTGTCTTGCAAGCATCGTAGGTGGAATCCTCGACATCTATGATGGCCGCATAGGATTTTATCCTGCTGATGGGCAGTATCTCAGTCTGATTGCTGCTGGAGTGCCTTTTCAGGGATTGTTTGCGGAAAAAATCAATTAGCGTCTCTTTGATCATTTCTGAACTGATGCTATGAGTTCTCGGATTTCTTGTTTCGCTGCTTTCCAGCGAGGAACGTCAATTTTGGTTCCGACTACCTCGACGACTTTAGCCGCAATTATCGAGCCTATCTTTCCGCAGGCTTCTAGAGGCAGCCCAAGAGACAATCCGTACAGGAAACCGGCTGCGTACGTGTCTCCGGCGCCTGTCGCATCCAAGGTTTGGGCAGGGCAGGCGTGGATGTAATGGTATTCGTCGCCCGCCTTCACCATAGAGCCTTCTTTGCCAATTTTCACGATTGCGATCTGGCATTGGCCGGATAGCATATCCAATGCCTCTCGAGGCTCCAGTTTTGTGTATGACCTGGCTTCTGCCTCATTCGCAAAGACGATGTCGATGTATCTGTCAAGCAGATTATGAAAGAAGGCCTCATTGGACTCCACCACGTTATAGGATGCCATGTCGATTGAAATCTTGCAGCCAGCCTCTTTAGCCATCTGCGCCGCCTTGCGAATCAGGTCCTGATTCTGAACCAAGTAACCCTCAATATGGAAATAGTCATAGCCTACGAAATATTCAGGCTTCAAGTCCTCTGGAACCATTTCAAGGGCAGCTCCCATGTAATCTGCGAAAGTCCTTTCCCCGCTGGGACCAGTGATGAAGCACATCGCTCTTCCGGAGCCTTTTTTGCCTGTGAACATGGTAGTCTTGACCCCGAACTGCTCTAGGGTGCTCTTGTAAAGATGGCCCAGTTCGTCATCTCCTATTTTCCCGATGTAGCCAGAAGGCATGCCTAGAATAGAAGTGCAAGTTATGGTGTTGGCGGCTGAGCCGCCGGGGACATATTTCACTCCATATTCTTTAAGTTTCGACCATATCCTGTCTCCTGTCTCTAGGTCCACATGTTGCATGCTGCCAACAGGAAGATGATATTCATGAAGAATAGAATCGTCTGGGAAGATTGCCAGCACGTCGGTGAGGGCATTGCCAATTCCAAGGATAGATTTCATCTCTTTTGCATTGATAGATGCAAATTTAATTATATTTATGACTATTTTTGTCCAATATGATTGTTAAACTAAAAAATTTTATAAAATATGCCATCTCTATCATCCTTGCCATCGTGCTCCTTTATTTTTCTTTCAGGGGCATCAAGTGGGAGGATTTCTGGGAAGCCCTGAAGGCGTGCAGATGGGAATTCGTGATACTTTCTATGGCATTCGGTGTCCTTGCTTTCTACCTCAGAGCCCTCAGGTGGCGAGAACTCATTCTCCCAATTGATCCGAAGATGGGGCGTGGAGCGACTTTCAATGCAATCAACATAAGCTACTTGGTAAATCTAGTCCTGCCCAGGGTAGGAGAGTTCGTGCGATGCGGCTATATCACGGCCAATTCCTCCAAATCTGAACCTGATGCGGTTGGCAAGACGCATCGGCTGGCTTCTTACGACAAGGTCCTGGGTACCGTGGCTCTGGAACGATCTTGGGATCTCGTGACCATGGTTTTGCTGATGCTAGTTTTCCTCTATTTCGGCTGGAAACGTTACGGAGGGTTCTTTTCCGATAATATCCTGAAGCCAGCCTTTAATAAAATGACCCCACGCGCGATTATCCTGACCATTATGATCGTAGCAGCCATCGTGCTTGTCATCTGGCTGATAGTTCGTATCGGGCGCAAGAATAAAAAGGCTGGAAAGGTATCTGGCATCTTCGCTGGAGTGTGGCAGGGAATATCCAGCTGCATGAAGATGAAAGGCACCTGGAAATTCTTCGTGCTTACGATAGGAATATGGGTTTGCTACTGGATGATGAGTTACACCATTCTGCTTGCTGTCCAAGGCATGGAGTTCGACAAGATAAATCCGGAATTGGCTGAATACATCGGCAAGCTTGCTGACTTGAATGGAGCCGACGCTCTGTTTTTGATGATAGCCGGCAGCCTGGCCTCGATCGTGCCTGTGCCTGGGGGCTTCGGAGCTTTTCATTACATAGTCGCTCTTGCGCTGCAGACCATCTACGGCATTCCTTTCGAGGTAGGGATCATATTTGCTACCCTTTCTCATGAGTCTCAGGTCGTCAATCAGGTAATATGCGGAGGCACGTCCTACATTGTAGAAACATTGAAAAGAAAAAAATAACGCGAATGAGAAACCTTGCAAGCATCCTTTTACCAGTTTGCCTCGAGCCATCAGCCGAACTACAGGCTGCCTGAGAGCAATGTCTGCTATGACGCAAGAAAGTATTCCGGGATTGGTACAAGACATATAACCCTAAATTCCTAGGACATGCTCTGGTGCTTGGGGTGGCTCCGGGACAGGCTCCATTGGGGAAACTGGTTGAGAGGCCAATCCCTCAGTGGAAAGATTACGGGCTGAAGGAATATGTCTCTACCGCTACCATAGGAGACACCCTTTGCTGCCGGATGCCATACAACTGCCAGATGACTCCATATTTTAAGTTAGATGCCTTCGCAGGGAAATTGATAAAATTAGAGACTGACCACAAGAAAGTAGGCACTGAGGAATGCGTGATGGGGGAATATATCACCAGCGGTGGAGTTCAGGAATATGAATTCCCGGCGTGGATGAATTGCGAGGTCATGTACTACATAGTGCCGGAAGGAGTTAAGGTTCTGGACGTGAAATATCGCGAGACTGGATATGATGCCGAACTCTCTGGCTCATTCGATTGCGATGACGAGTTATTTAGCGAGTATTGGAAAAAGGCTCAGAGGACGCTTTACGACTGCATGAGGGATACGTATTACGATTGCCAGGACATGGAGAGAGCTCTGTGGTGGGGAGACGAGGTCAATGAACTTGGCGAGGCGTTTTACGCTCTCAGCCGATCTTCCGCCCTTCTTGCCCGCAAAGGCATTCTTGAACTGACTGCCTGGCAGAGGCAGACTGGGGAGATATATGCCCCTGTCCCTTGTGGGAACTACTTCAAGGAACTCCCGATGCAGATCTTGGCTTCTGTCGGCTGGTATGGTTTCCGCAACTTCTATTATTACAGCGGAGATTCTTCTTTCGTTGCGAAGATTTACGGATCAGTTCGGAAATATCTTCATGATGTGTGGAAGCTGGACTCGGACGGCATGCCTATATACCGCACGGGCGGATGGGACTGGCCTGACGCAGGGGAGCATCAGGATCGTTACGGCCAGCTGCCTCTATGGTACTATCTCGCGCTCAAAGGAGAGCTTTGCTTTGCGAATATGCTGGGAAAGACTCAAGATGCAGCAGAGATTTCTTCCATGATGAAGAATGTTATCCGACAAGTTCAACGAGAAATTCTCGAACGGCATGGAATATCGCTCTCCTCGGAACACTGACGTTCCTGACGACAGGGTCCAGGCTCTCGCCGTGGTCAGCGGAATTGCCGGGCCGGACAAATACGAGGTCATCAAGAAAGTGTTCGCAGAAAGATACTATTCCACGACTTACATGTTCCACTATGTGTTGGAGGCTCTTTTCAAGATGGGTGAGCCTGAACTGGCGCTGGACAGGATGAAGAAAATGTATCCGACGATCATGAATGGCTACAGCACCCTTTATGAGCATTGGAACTTCTCCGGATCAAGCAACCATGCGTGGACGGGTTCGGGAATTATCCTTCTTAGCGGGAAAGTGGCAGGCATCGAGCCTACGGCTCCAGGGTTCAGGAGATTCAGGGTCGCTCCGCAGATGGGCTATCTCCGTCATGTGAGCTGCACTGTGGACACCAGCTACGGCCTGATCAAGGTGACCCTAGATCGTAAGGGAAAGCGAATCAACGCTAGCATCATCGTCCCTGAAGGCACCACCTGCGAGGTGTCCGCTTCCGGCGGAAAGACCATGCTCCTTCAGAGCGGCACCCACAATTTGAAAATCTAGCATTACTTTCCATCCGATTGCACACCAGGCCGGTGGTTCGAGGTCTCTCGGTGTGCAAAAAGCCCGAATCGCACACCGTTACAGCGGCGGAAAGCATGCTCATTCCCCTCTCGTCATTCCGGGCTTGACCCGGAATCTATTTTTGCGAAAAGCATATCCTGAAATAAGTTCAGGATGACATAGGTGGAGGCGTTCAGGATAACGTAGGTGGAACGTTCGGGGTGATGGGGTGACTGAGGGGTGTTGTGGTGAATGCCTGTCCGCAATCAATCATTAAGTTATGAAGGTAGGGGACGGTCTATTGTTTGGTTTGCTTTTTTGATAGCAGTGGGCGGAGGGCGCAGCCTTGGGCATCGCAGTCGTCGCAACAGCCCTTATGCTTCCTGTGCTTCTTGAATATGCTGACGATGGCTCCTGTCACTGCCGCCGCAATCAGGACCACCAATATTATTGTCGGAATATTCATAGAACTGCAAGAGCTATTCCGTAGGCAATGGCTGCGCATACCCATGCGATCGCTGTCTGCCAGAATACCAGCCCGACGGCATATTTCCCACCCATCTCTCGCTTCACCGTGGCTATCGTGGCGACGCAAGGCGTGTAGAGCAGGCAGAATATTAATAGAGAAACGGCAGCTGCGCTCGTCAATGCGGCTTGTACGGCAGCCTGGCTACCGAACAACACGTTGAGCGTAGCCACCACGCTCTCCTTGGCGAGGAAGCCAGAAATCAGCGAAGACACCACCCTCCAGTCTCCGAAACCGATAGGCTGGAAAATCGGGGTCAGCACCCCTGATATCTTTGCCAGCATGCTGTCCTGCTGGTCCGAGAGAAAATTCAGCCTGAAATCGAACGACTGGAAAAACCAGATCACGAGGCAGGCAATGAATATTATGCCGAATGCTCTCTGGAGGAAGTCTTTGGTCTTGTCCCAGATAAGCCTCAGCACGCTTTTGGCTCCTGGCATCCTGTAGTTCGGCAATTCCAGCACGAAAGGTACCGGTTCACCCTTGAAAATGAATTTCTTAGAGAATATGGCGACCAGTATCCCTACGATTACGGCTGTGAAATACAAACCAGTCATCAGCAGCCCTCTGTGAGCCGGAAAGAAGGCAGCGATGAAGAATCCGTAAATCGGCAGTTTTGCCGTGCAACTCATGAACGGGGTCAGCATGACCGTCATCTTCCTGTCTCTCTCGGATGGCAGAGTGCGGCTTGCCATGACGCTTGGCACCGAACAGCCGAATCCCACCAGCAGAGGCACGATGCTTCGTCCAGAGAGACCTAGCTTCCTCATGCTCTTGTCCATGAAAAATGCTATTCTTGCCATGTAGCCGCTGTCCTCCAGCAGCGACAGGAAGAAGAACAGGAGCACGATTATCGGCAAGAAGCTGATGACCGTGCCGACTCCTGTGTATATTCCATTGATTATCAGAGAATGAATGACCTCGGAGACATTCCACGATGTAAGAGCCTTATCAGTCACATCAGTGAACCAGTCCACCCCATCTTGAAGCCAGTCCTGCAGGTTTCCTCCCAGCAGGTCAAAAGTCAGCCAGAAAATCAGGACCATTATTAGCAGGAATGAGGGAATGGCAGTCCAGCGGCCCGTGAGTATCTTGTCTATATTCCGGCTCCGCGTATGCTCCTTGCTCTCTTTTGGCTTCACGACGGTGTCGGCGCAAGCCGAGAGAATATATTCATAGCGCATTTCTGCGATTGCCGCCGGTGCATCAAGGCCTCGCTCGATTTCCATCTGGCGGCGGATGTGCTCCACCATTTCCTCTTCGTTCTGGTCGAGCTTCAGGGCAGCATCCACCAGGTGATCTCCTTCAAGGAGTTTCGTGGCTGCGAATCTTAGCGGAATCTCTGCTCTTTGGGCATGGTCCTCGATAAGGCTCATCATGGCATGGATTGCCCTGTGCACTGCTCCTCCGTGCTCCTCAGGGTTGCAGAAATCCTGGCGGACTGGTCCCTCATTGTATTTTGCCACATGCAAGGCGTGGTCGATTAGCTCTGTGACACCCTCGTTCTTGAGAGCGGAAATCGGCACTACCGGAATGGCCAGTCTCTGCTCCAATATATTCACGAGAATCGTCCCTCCGTTGTTTTTTACCTCATCCATCATGTTGAGAGCCAGTACCATGGGTATCCCGAGCTCCATCAGCTGTATGGTCAGGTAAAGATTCCTGACCAGGTTCGTCGCATCCACGATGTTGATTATCCCTGTCGGCTTCGTCTTCAGGATGAAATCACGGCTTATGATTTCTTCATTGGTGTAGGGGGATAACGAATATATTCCCGGAAGATCGGTGACGGTGGCTTCGGGATGCCCCCTGACGATGCCCGTTTTCTGGTCAACCGTCACTCCAGGAAAATTGCCTACGTGCTGGTTGGCTCCAGTGAGCTGATTGAATAGGGTGGTTTTGCCGCAGTTCTGGTTGCCGACAAGGGCGAAAGAGATTTTTTCGTTGACTACGTGGTCGTGTTCGCCTTTTTTGCATGCCACCGGATTCATCTCGCCGTACCCTGGATGTTCGTTGCCGTCGCGGAGGTAAGCGTAATTGAAGTCGTGTGTGTAGAATTCATCGTCTCCGGATTTCTCGCAAGGTTTCACTTCTATCTTTTGGGCATCTTCCAGCCTTATCGTGAGTTCGTAGCCGTGAAGCCGGAGTTCCATGGGATCTCCCATTGGGGCGAATTTTTCCAGCGTCACCTTTATCCCTGGAATAATTCCCATGTCCAGGAAATGCTGACGCAAGGCTTTCCTCGCCTTGGTTCCGGCGACAGAAGAATTTCCGGCCACGGTTTCCGAAGTTTTTCCGGCTCCCGTAGCTTCCCCCATCCTAGTCCCGGCGACCGAGGCTTTCTCTGCACCGGCACCGCCCACGGCAGTTATTATAGCCGACTGTCCGACTTTCAGTTCTCTAAGGGTCATTAGCAATGAAACCGTTTCTATCCGCTGCATCGCTTCTGCCGATGCGGCAATTAATTTACAAAATTAATGAATATGAGCGAACTTGCGTATACCAATTAATGAGGATTCACGCCGCGCTCTCGCCCATAGATACGCTTCTCAATCCATTTATCATGATACATGGACAAGTTGGCGCGAGTGAATATGTTGGCTGTTAGCAATATACGAAACATATCACATCTACCATATCGGCTAGGCAGACCATACTGTGGCGGCTGCGCAGCAGTGGTTGTAGGTAGGCGATTTGAGCATGGAGCGATGACTGGAGCATATAGCGACTGCTCATTCTTGGGCTTGAGGTCGTTTGCGCAAGGCTTGCTATTCCTAAACATGAAATGAAAAATGAAACTGATTAGGTTTCCAGTACGCTAGCTACCAGCAAAACGGAACATGTTCAGTTTGCAGAAGAAAACGAAAAAGCCAACCTGAACAGTTGGCTTTTTCTTGGAGCGGAAAACGAGACTTGAACTCGCGACCCCGACCTTGGCAAGGTCGTGCTCTACCAACTGAGCTATTTCCGCATTGTCCCATCTACCTTGAGCGTGGCTATGCACGCAGTGTCTGGGATTGCAAAGTTAGGGATATTTTCTGGCTTTGCAAATTTTTTCTCAGAAAATTACACTTCAGTGGCGGTGCTGAATTCGAAGAGGAAGCGGAAGTCGTTCTCGAAGTAGTGGCGGAGGTCATTGACCTGCCATTTCAGCATGGCGATGCGTTCCAGTCCCATTCCGAAGGCGAAGCCGGAATATTTCTTAGAGTCTATTCCCGATGCCTCCAGCACGTTAGGATCCACCATGCCGCATCCCAGAATCTCCAGCCAGCCAGTCCCTTTGCAGATGTTACAGCCTTTGCCGTGGCAGATATTGCAGCTTACGTCAACTTCCGAGGATGGTTCGGTGAACGGGAAATATGATGGACGCATCCTGATTGCAGTATCCGGTCCGAACATCTCGCGAGCGAACAGGAGTATGGCCTGCTTAAGGTCGGCGAAAGTAACATGCTCATCGATATAGAGTCCTTCGCACTGATGGAATATGCAGTGGGCACGAGCGGAGATGGCTTCATTGCGGAAGACTCTGCCAGGGCAGATGACGCGGATCGGAAGCTTCATGCTCTCCATCGTGCGAACCTGCACGGAAGACGTGTGGGTGCGGAGCAGAATCGGATTCGGATGACCGGCGGATACGAAAAATGTGTCCTGCATATCTCTGGCTGGATGGTTGGGTGGGAAGTTCAGGGCTTCGAACACGTGATAATCGTCCTCGATTTCAGGTCCTTCGGCAACGTCATAGCCGAATTTTCTGAATATGTCTACGATTTCTTGGCGGACGATGGACACTGGATGACGGGAGCCAAGGGCGTATGGCGTTCCTGGCATTGATAGGTCATCTGCTTTGCCTGCCGGACTTGCATCCGAGACTGTTTGCGAACGCAGTTCCTCTATCTTTGCGGTCGCAGCCTGCTTCAATTCATTCAGCTTGCGGCCAAACTCTTTCTTCATTTCCGGAGCGTAGCCTCTGAATTCCTCGAAAAGCTTGGTGATTTCGCCTTTTTTCCCTAGGAGATTCACTCTGGCTTCCTCAACGTCTTTTGCTGTCTTGCATTTCAGGTCGTTGACCTGGGCTAACAATTTTTCTATTTCTTCTTTCATATTCTTTAATATTCGGCAATTTGCTGAATTTAGTTTATTAATATTTTGCATTCCCGGATCCTGAACAAAGTTCTGGATGACAGTCTTGGCGCCGGGCTGCAAATGCAGGGTCATTTCCCGTCATCTTTTTTCGCTGCCCTTTTGTCACGAGCCTTCTTCTCCCTGGCGGCGCCGGATTTCAAATATTTTTTCCACTGCTCATCGTTGAATATCTTCTGGAACGAACTGTAAATCTGCTCCAGCCACTTGTCTGAGATCTGCGCATAAATGTCGGAATTCATAACCTTTGAATCCTGCAATTCCTTGAGCTCCATATGCATAGCCTTGTAGTCATTATTCAGGATTGAATCGACGTAATAGACCTGCCAGTCCTCCAGCTTGAGCGTGCTTTCCAGCTTGCTTATCTGGTTGTCAATATATTCCTGTAATTTCTTAGCCTCGTCCTCAGGCTTGGCTATTTCATGCTCTTGGGCGTAGAGCATCGGTCCGGAACAGGCGATGGCAGTGAGTATTAAGCAAGCAAGTTTTTTCATAATATGAATATTCTTCATAAATTTACCTCATAAGAAAACAAATTTATATAATATTAAAATAAACTCAAAAAATGAATAAAAGGACTGCTATCCTGCTAGGAGCATGTACCGCTCTAGCCATTACTTTAACGCACAACAGCAAAGCCTGCACTAACATTATAGTTACTAGGGGTGCCTCAAAAGACAATTCCACGATGGTCTCCTACGCAGCCGACTCGCACTGGCTGTATGGAGAGCTGTATTTCCACCCTTCAATGGACTGGAAAGCCGGCACCATGCTGAACATCGTAGAATGGGACACTTCAAAACCGCTGGGTCAGATACCTCAGGTGCCTCACACTTACAAGACGGTGGGTAACATGAACGAGCATCAGCTGATAATTGGGGAGACCACATGGGGAGGAAGGCTTGAGCTTATGGATTCTACTGCCATAATGGACTATGGGTCATTGATTTATGTGGCATTGCAAAGAGCTAAGACAGCTCGCGAGGCTATACAGGTGATAGTAGACCTTGCCAATGAATATGGCTATGCGTCGGAGGGCGAGAGCTTTTCGATTGCCGACAAGAACGAAGCTTGGGTGATGGACTTGATTGGTAAAGGAGTCGAGATGAAAGACGGGAAAAACGTCAATAAAGGCTTGGTTTGGGTTGCTAGGAGGATTCCGGACGGCTACATCTGCGCACATGCAAATCAAGCGAGAATCCAGACGTTCCCTCTCAACGATCCGGAGAACTGCCTCTATTCGTCGGATGTCATCGAATTCGCACGAAAGAAAGGCTATTTCAGCGGCAAGGACGAGGATTTCGACTTCAGCGCCGCATACAATCCTATTGATTTCGGGGGCGTGAGGGCATGCGACGCAAGGGCTTGGAGCGCTTTCCGTATTCTGTGCGACGGCAAATTCACCTACGAAAAAGATGGGAAGATGATAACCGAAGACGCAGATGACTACCTCGATTATGTAATGGGCAAGAACCTTAAGCACAGGATGCCGCTCTTCGTGAAGCCGGCTCGCAAACTCGGCGTAAAAGATGTTGCAGATGCCATGAGGGATCACTTCGAAGGTACCCCTATGGACATGACGCAAGATATCGGCGCTGGTGGGAACGCCCTCCCTTATCGCTGGAGACCAATGGGATTCAAGGTCGGAGACTGGGATTACGTCAACGAACGCGCCATCGCTACGCAGCAGACGGGCTTCTGGTTCGTAGGCCAGGCACGTCATGATTTGCCAGACATCGTTGGAGGAGTGATATGGTTCGGCACCGATGACGCTGCCACATCTTACCTCAGCCCTATTTACACAAACACCGAAAATGTGCCTGATTGCTTTAGAGAGGGCAATGGCAGCCTGTTGAAATATTCCCCGACCGCATCATTCTGGATGAACAACAGGGTAACGAACACCTGCTACAGGGCATACAACATGATAGCCCCAACTGTGCGAGCCGAGGTCGACAAATTCGAAAATGAGCAAATGGGAGGAAAGCTTTCGGAGAATGACCAGAAAGTCTTGAATGAATATAATAAATTGGTTTCAAAAGCTGGAGGCAAGGAAATTAAGGACAAGGCTCTGACCCCTATAAGGAAGATGCTAACGGAATATTCTGTAAGCACTGCCCAGAGCCAGTTCGACCACTGGGTTGCATTGGAACAGCTCATCACGGTTAAATTCATAGATGGCAACGTGAAGGCTCAGAACGAAGACGGAACCTTCAAGCATTCGAAATATGACGAAGGCATTCCTGACGGCCTCACCCAGCCTGGTTACACGGAAAAGTGGAAAGAAGTCGTCGTGAAAGACCATGGCGACATCATCAGGGTTCGTTGATAGTTACGATTCGTAATCTCTAAAAAACACCCTTAGACACCACTATATGAAGGTATCTAGGGGCGTTTATAAAATTGTTTGAGGTTTGATATTATGATTATTAAATGTTAATAGATATCTTAGCGAAAAATATTTGCTAATGCGTAGGTTGATTGCCATAGCCGCAGGGTTGTTTATTTGCCTTCTGAGCTTTGCCCAGAAATATTCATTTTCCGGAACCATCCTGAACAGGAAAGACAAAAGTCCGGTGGACTTTGCCACCGTGCTTTTCGTGGAATGTGAACAGTGGGCTACGGCAGATGCGAACGGCAGGTTTACAATCGGGAATATCCCTGTCGGGAAAAACACCCTGGAGATTTCTTGTCTCGGTTATGTCACCCTCAGGATGCCAGTTACGATCACTAAGAACGTAGACGTTTTCACGGTCATGCTGGATGAGGATAACCTCACATTGGCAAGCGCCGTGGTTACGGCGAAGGAAAACGAATCCAGTGCGACGACCCACAGGACTATGGACAGGACAGCGCTGGATCACGTGCAGCTTGTCTCAGCATCCGACATTTCCGGCTTGCTCCCTGGAGGCGTCACTCAGAATCCGAGCCTCACTTCGACGCAGAGATTCAACCTCAGGGCAGGAGGCGTCACGGAAAGCGGAAATGCCTCGTTCGGAACAGCAGTGGAAGTGGACGGAGTCAGGCTTTCCAACAATGCTAGTTTGTCCGGGACAAGCGGCGTTGCCATTAACAACATAGCGACCAGCAACATAGAATCGGTCGAGGTGATTTCCGGAGTGCCTTCCGTAGAGTATGGCGACGTAGGGGCTGGAATCGTCAAACTGAATACGAGGAAAGGCATCACTCCTTACATGGTGACGCTCACCACCAACCCGAATATCAAGCAGGCATCGTTCAGCAAGGGATTCGAGCTGGGGAACACGAATATGAGGGCATCGAAAGGCGTGGTTAACGTGAATGCAGAATACACGAAATCTTACCGAGACCAGCGTTCTCCTTACACCTCATACGACAGAAAACAGATTTCGGTGTCTTATTCGAATACCTTCATGAGAGGCTTCTTCGAAGGGATTCCGCTAAGGTTCACGACTGGAGTGTCGGGTAACCTGGGAGGAATGGCTTCGAAGGCCGACCCAGACAAGCTCACAGGGACATATTCAAGACAGAGGAATAATTCATTTCGCGGCAACATCGCGGCAAGCTGGCTGCTCAGCAAGCCTTGGATTACTAACCTGGAATTCAAAGGCTCGCTGGTATATTCAGACAACCTAAGCAAGACGAAAGAGCAATATTCTAGCGCTGGCGGAACGGTTGCCTTGCATGGCAAGGAGGAAGGCTATTTCATGGCTCAGGGCTATGGCTCCGACTCAGACGCTGCGGCGATACTGATTCCTCGCGGCTATTGGTACAACACCATGTGCCTTGATGAAAAGCCTTTCAGCTACAAGCTGACCCTGAAAGGCAATCTCGCCAAGAAAATCGGGCAAGTCAGCAATCGGATCCTGCTTGGCGCAGAATGGAACGCCGATGGGAATTTTGGCAAAGGGGAATATTCCGAAGACATTTCCACGGCTCCGACGTACCGTACCTACGACTACAGCGAGCTGCCGTTCATGAATAACATGGCAATCTTCTTTCAAGACAATGTCATGATTCCGACCGGAAAGGAAGGCAGCGTGAACCTGATCGCAGGACTAAGGAGCGAGAGCACCTTCATAAAAGGGTCTGAATATGGCACAACAAGCAGCTTGTCGCCAAGGTTCAATGCTAAATACACTGTGCTTGAGGGCATTAGGCGGAGAAACAAGACCCTTCGCAGCCTTGCATTAAGGGCGAGCTGGGGGATGGCGGTTAAGCAGCCTTCGTTCGCGATTCTTTATCCTCAGCCGGACTATTCCAGCATCAGGGTGCTCAACCCGCCAAGTGTGAGCGACGGCTCCGCTTTCTATGGGTACTATGTAAAGCCCTCGCAGATCGAATATAATCCTGGCCTGACATGGCAGAGGAACTATCAGAGCGAGGTTGGGGTGGATTTAGACATCCTTGGAACCAAGATTTCCGTGGCAGGCTACTTGAACCGCACTACCAGATCCTTCAGGGTATCCAGCGCATACGATCCGTTTGCATACAATTACACGGACCAGGCCATGTTAGAGTCTTGTGGAATACCGGTCGATAATAGAACCTACCTCATCGACAAGTCTACCGGAATAGTCACAGTCGTTGACAAGACTGGGGTCATGCCTTCAGAAACAATCGCAGGGATAACTCGCGAGTCTCTTATGAAGCGCACTTTCGCTGACAATGACGGCTCTACAGTGAATCGTTACGGAATCGAGTGGGTTATAGATTTTCCTCGCATCAATCCGGTGAGCACCGATGTCAGGCTAGACGGGAATTTCTATTCATATAAATCGGTCGGCAAGGATTTGCTTGCATATTCGCCGACCTCGCAGCAGCTTGTGGATGGCACGCCGTATAAATATGTCGGCTGGTACACAGGAGGGAACAAGTATGCGAACGGCAGCAAGATCAAGACCGTGAATGTAAACGTGACATTCACCACTCATATTCCTAAAGCCAGGATGATATTTTCTCTAAAAGTCGAGGGCACTCTGATGAAATATTCAAGGAACCTGAGCGAGGGCATCTATGGCGAGACTAGGACCGTGGCAATACCGGACAGGTCTTCTTTCCTTCCTTCTGGAGAGGCGGATTTCATGAACAACAGTTCCTATACTGCTACATATCCATTGTATTACTCTAACTACTGGGATCCGACCCCTAGACCGTTCTACGAAGATTACGTGAAGGCTAAAACGAGCAATCCGCAGCTGTTCAATGATCTTTCGGCTTTGGTCGTGAAAACCAGCTATGTCTATTCGTTTAGGAAGAATTACATCTCGCCTTATTTCTCTGCGAATTTCAGCATTACCAAAGAAATAGGCGAGTTCGCCTCGATTTCTTTCTATGCGAACAACTTTTTCAGGAACATGGGGCAAGTGTATTCCACGATGACTAAGCAGCATTCGTCCGTGTCGAGCTACATTCCAAAGTTCTACTACGGACTGACTGTCAGATTGAAATTTTAAAACGAACAATTAAAAGCATAAAACATGAAAAAATTTTTCTACCTCTTGATGGCAGCAGCAGCGATGGCGCTATACGCCTGCAACAATGACGATGAGAAGTCAAAGACCAACACCGTGACAATTAACGTGCTGATTGACAACGAAAAAATTTCCGATGCCGTGGACGTAACATTGACAAGCAAATCCAGCTCTACCTCTTATGTGGCGACCACCACAGGTGGTGTTGCTACGTTCAGCGTTACTGCGGGAATCTACGAAGCCATCGCTACTATGTACAAAGAGTCTGCGATATACAATGGCAACAATTCATCGGTGACGGTGACTGACGGGGGTGCCAATGCGTTCAACCTGGACATGGTCAAGTCCACCACAAGCCAGGTCATAATCAAGGAGCTGTATTTCGGGGGCTGCATGGACAACGCCGGAGCCAAGCATTTCTTGAATGATGCTTATGTAACGCTCTACAACAATTCCCCTGTCGAGGCAGACGCAAGCAATTATGCTTTCGGGATGGTTTACCCTGCTAATTCGAATACCAACAGCAACTACAGGAAGGATGGTGAACTGACTTACACAGACTACCTCCCATGCTGGAATGCTGTGTGGTGGTTCCAGTCCGGCACGCAAGTCAAGATTCCTGCATACTCTCAGATAGTGATAGCTATGAAGGGTGCAATCGACAACACGGCCACCTATTCGAATTCAGTGGACCTGAGCAATGCCGACTTCGCAATGTACGACCCTGAGGTGTTCACGTTCCCAGCTGCCTATCCAGCGCCGTCCAGCAAGATTCCTTCTTCGCATTATCTTAAAACCTATCTTTACGGCATGGCCACGGCTTGGCCTTTGTCGAACAGTTCCCCTGCCTTCGTAGTGTTCTCTCCTGAAGGCACGACGGCGGAGGCCTTCGTGAAAACGGCATCGAACATAGAGACTACAGGCAGTAAGGCGTACGCCTGCGCCAAGGTTCCTGTAAGTTGGGTGATGGACGGAGTCGAGGTCTACAATGCCACGGTTCTGGACAAGAGCAATAAGAGGCTTCTGAGCAGCTTGGATGCTGGATACGTGAAATTCACCAACAAGCTTGGGTACACGGTTTACAGGAACGTGAATAAAGAGGCGACCGAGGCTTTGCAGGAGAATGTTGGCAAGTTGGTTTACGATTATGCCGGAGGCACTGCCGACGTAGAGAACGGTTCCACGGATCCTTCCGGCATTGATGCTGAGGCATCAATCGCAAAAGGCGCGCACATCATATTCAAAGACACGAATAACTCCACGAACGACTTCCACCAGAGAAAGGTCGCTTCTATAAAGAAATGAAGCGAGGAATCTTCATATTTTTAGGAATATTCTGTCTTTCCACCATTCCGGCATTCTCTCAGACGGAAGAGTGGAAGGACGAATATTTTAGGCTCTCGAAACGTGCTGACTTCTCCAATCCCGCCTGGCTTACCGAAGTCAAGGGGGCGGCATCGACCGTCAGGCTCAATTTCGACAAGTCTGACGGCGGCTTGATAGACATCGGAGAATCGTCCGACTCTTGGCAAGGAGGGCTGGATGCCAGGTCATTTCTGCGCATCTCGAACAGGCTGCAAGCCTATGGGAGAATGGAATATGGCTATTTCCATGGCAGCAATATGGGAGGGCCAATTTTACTCGACCACTATTATAACCCCGTGAACTTTTTCGAGAGCACGGACACCACGACCGGGAGCAAGATTCTAGAGAAATATTCCCTCGAAGGGGCGCTTGCATATTCATTGAGCGACCGCCTGAATCTCGCCGGCAAAATTCTCTACGAGACAGCCAATTATGCAAAGCGGAAAGACCCTCGCCCGAACAACCAATGGATGGACATGGAAGTCGAGGTGGGCATAAAGTATTCCTTCAGGCAGGGGGGGCCTACCGCAGGCTTCGGAGTTACCTATGCCAAGACTCTGGAAACCATAGATATAGATCTTTTCGGTACTTTGGACAGGAATTATTTCTACTTGGTGGACTACGGAGGCATATTTGGGAAGGTAGAGCAGATCGAGGGCGACAATGGTTACCTGTCTGTCACCAACGATAGACCAATGTTCAACCAGTTTTTCGGAGGAAATGCCCAGCTGTGCTATCCGATTTCCGAAAGGCTTGCTCTCAGGCTGGATGCCGGAGTCGCCTATCGGGACGGCTATTTCGGCAAGAAGAATTATTCGTCGGTGAGATTCTGTGATTTCACGGGATGGAGATACTTTGCCCACGGATGGCTGGACTACAGCGCAGAGAAGCTTTCCCACAGGTTGGAAGGCTCGCTCAACGTCATGACGACCGAAAACGAGGAAAACTCGTGGCGTATCTCCACAAATCCTGGGGAGGATTCCAGAATAGAATATTTTGGCAAGAACAAGGCCGGGAACAAGACGGTCGGGAAAGTGAATGTGACATATTCATTGAGCAAGAACTCAAAGGAAGGAATCCTCCCGTCTTGGGGCGCAGGTATTTCATACAGCGGCTTCTTGGTTGACCAGAAAGGAATTCTCTATCCTTTCTACAGAAAGCAGAAGCTGAACCAGAACCTCATCAAGGCCTTCGGGCTAAAGAATATTTACTCGAAGCATGGGCTTCTGAGCATTTCCGGAGAGGTAAGGTACGCCTTCCATGGCGACGACCTGAAGAATGAGGATGGCAGCTACGCAAGCGCATCCGGTTCCCATCGCTCGATCGATGACTACCTCAACAAAACATTTGAATATTACGACTCATCCAGCTTGGGAGCCGGGTTCGGCGTACGCTATTCCATAGCTAAAAAAATCCGGGGGCATGAATATAATTTCTTCGCTGAAATCTCGGATTCATACGACAACCTTACCGGCAAGGCGGAATACCTTACCGGCAGCAACAGAAACAAATTACTCTTAACTATAGGATGCGATTTTTAAAGAATATCCTCGCAGCCGCCCTGATGGCTGCAACTGCTTGGCATGCTCAGGCCCAGCAGCTTCCTTCAGACCCTGAGCTTAGGACCGGAAAACTGCCGAACGGCCTCACCTACTACATAAGACAGAACATCAACGAAAAAGGAATAGCCGACTTTTATATTGTCCACAATGTGGGAGCCCTGCAGGAGGAAGACAACCAGGACGGGCTGGCTCATTTCTTGGAACACATGGCGTTCAACGGACTGAAACACTATCCGAAGAAAACCATGCTGGAATTTCTTGGGAAGAATGGAGTGAAATTCGGGGCAAACGTGAATGCTTTCACTTCTCGCAGCGAGACCTGCTATCACATAGACAAGGTGCCGCTCAAGAGAGATTCTTTCGTGGATTCCGTGCTGATGGTTCTGCACGACTGGTCGCACGACATTCTTTGTGAGAATGATGAGCTGGATGCGGAGAGGGGCGTGATCCGTGAAGAATGGAGGCGAAGCAATGATGCCAAACGCAGAATTTTCAACGTTCAGACCGGCATGGTCTACCAAGGGGCTAAGCCGTCGAAGCGTACCGTGCTGGGTTCGTTGGATGTGATCAATAATTTCAATAGGGATGAGATACTGGACTTCTACCACAAATGGTACCGCCCGGACTTGCAGGCAATAATAATAGTGGGGGACATCGATGCCTCGGCGATGGAAGCCAAGGTCAGGAATATGTTTTCAGACATCCCTGCCGATCTGAATCCTGCCCCGAAAGAGAGGTACCTTGCGCCTGAGGCTGACGGCCCCATATTCCAGAATCACATCGACAGCACGATTTCTTTCTTTGCGCTCAAGGTATTCTACCGCCAGCTGTTCCCGTCCGTGCGGTCCGACGAGTCTTTCTGGAAAGATCGTTTCTGCCGGGAAATGGTTTCTAGCATAATGTCCTCCAGGATGCGCCAGCAAATCGAGAATCCGGATGCTCCGATTAAATCGGCGGTGCTGGTCACCTATCCTGAGTCCAATGACTATTACGTCTCGTTATTCACGATTCTTGGAAAGAAAGGTGCTGACCAGAAAGAAGTATTCCGGTTCTGCAAGAGGAACGTGGAGTCGATGCTTCAGCATGGGGTTTCGCAAGAAGAAGTGGATGCTGCGAAATTGCAGGAGGGGCAGCGATGGCATCTGGACAGGCCGAAGCTTGCCTCCGCCATCAAGAACAGCGAATATGTCGCTGTCTTCCATGACAATTTCATAGGAGGCTATGCCACTACTACTCCTGCACGGATGCATGAAATTCAGAAAGAGATTCTAGGCAGCATCACCAGGGACGATGTTCAGCAGAGCATCGATAAGATGTTCAAGGATTCCGATGCAATATATTCATGGTTCGGCAAGCCGGAGGATGAGTCGAAGATTCCTTCTGCGGACGAAGTGAAGGCCATCATCGCAGAAATTGAAGGCAGTTCTGTCGCTCCTGGATATGCCAGCATAAAGAAAGTGGATTTGAGCGTGACGGCTCCTGAAGGGACTCTCGGCAAGGCTGGGAAGAGAATCAGCCAGCTGCCGGAGACGAAGATTTGGAAGCTGGACAATGGCATCACGGTCTATTATACTCCTGTGCGCGAGGCTTCAGCCACGCCTGCTCTGTCTCTTGCCATGTATTTCAACACTGGCTACAAAGCCTTCCCACAAGACAAGATAGCCGAATCTGAATATGCTTCCACGCTCATACGCCAATACTCCGGAATCCGTGGGGTCTTGAACGACGGACTTTCCAAGGATGCAGGCTTGAGCGGAGTTTCGCGGATGCTGAGAATCCAGCGCAATTCTGCCTCGATCGTGATTTCCGCCCCGAAGGACAAGGCCGAGAATGCATTCAGGCTTGCCTCCCTGTCCATTACGGCCCCTTATGTCATAGACGGGAAATCGGTTGCGATTAACCGTAAAAGAACGCTGGAGTCCCTTGGAGAAGAGAAGAAAGACGCGCAGAGATTCAACGAAGCGAGCGACTCTCTCATACACGAGGGGCATCCTTGGCTCTGCAGAATAGATTCTGCGGACGTGCTCTCTGCCGACTCCAGTTTCGTGAAGGAAATATATTCAAGGGAATACGGTCGCATAGAAGGCATGGAGGCTTACGTCGCCAGCAGCCTTCCTGAGGCGGAGGTAGAGGAATATGTCAGGAAGTACCTGTCGTCCATCGACGTCAAGGATTATTCCTGGAAAATTGCAGATGCGCAACCTTACCTCGCCACTTTCAAGGGAAGCAAGGAGTTCTCAATGAAAGGGAAGAAAGTCATGAACCCGTACACAGTCGTCTACAAACTCTATAAATCAAATATTAAGGTCACGGCGAGAAACCTGGCGGCGGTGGATTTTGCGGACTACATTCTGTCGCAGCGTCTCCTGAATCAGATCCGGGAGAAACGCGGTGGAACCTACACCGTTAGTTTTTCTACGACCGTCAGCGAGCGCTATGGTGGTTACTCCGAGTCGGAGATTAGCTTCAAGACTCGTCCTGAGCTTGCCCTGACATTAATCGAGGACATGGACGGAATTGTTGAGAAATTCTGCTCTGAAGGCCCTACGGAAAAAGAACTTTACGAAGCTCGCACTTATCTGGTTAAGAGGCAGCGTGAGCGCGATGCGGTGAAAAGGGAGTCCATGCCTCGAATCAATACGGAAGCCATCAATTTCGTCCGAAACAAAATAGACCCTTCTGTCAATTACGTGAAAGCCTACGAGGAGGTTGGCGTGAAGGATGTCTGCGAAATTGTAGGCAGGCTGACCAGAAAAGATTCCTATACTATGACTTATACGGAGGAATGACATGAATATATTCAAGACAATTTCAGCTGGCTTATCCATGTGCCTCGTTCTTTTGGGAGGGGAGATTTCCCATGCATCGGCAGATGAGGGCATGTGGATGATCCAGGATATTCACGAGGCTCTGGAAAAGAATATGCAGGCGCGTGGGCTTCGTCTCTCCGCAGGGGAAATC
This sequence comes from Bacteroidales bacterium, assembly GCA_028724885.1. Classification (GTDB taxonomy): domain Bacteria; phylum Bacteroidota; class Bacteroidia; order Bacteroidales; family UBA932; genus Cryptobacteroides. The sequence continues at coordinate 41,937 of JAQYTJ010000053.1, forward strand.
TATAATGCAGACGCTCCCGGAGCCTCTATTTCCGATGCCGTAGTGTCGTTAGGCTTCTATTGCACCGGTAGCGTTATTTCCAGTAACGGCCTCATAATCACGAATCATCACTGCGCCTACGCCAATGTGTCTAAGCTAAGCACTTCGGAACACAATTATTTGGAAGACGGGTTCTGGGCTATGACATCTGCGGAGGAAATTCCGATAGAAGGGGAGAGCGTCTATTTCCTCAAGAAGGTTATAGATGTGACTGAGGAATATGATAATCTGGCAGGAGAGATGCGCCGTAAGCATCAGAATGCAGGGAGTCGGAAGCTCTCTTCGATTCTTGAGAAGAAATATTCCGAAGAGACCGGCCTGGAGGCAATCCTGAGCTCGATGTGGACGGGGGAGAAACGCTACATGTCTCTCTATAAGGTCTATACGGATCTTCGCTTGGTCGCCGCTCCGCCGCTATGCATCGGATATTTCGGCGGAGACGAGGATAACTGGGAGTGGCCTCGGCAGAATTGCGATTTTGCCTTGTACAGGATTTACGAGAACGGCGTTCCCGTAAACTGCCAGAAAAGCCTGAAGATTTCTTTGAAGGGGTATGAGCCCGGCTCGTTTGCCATGGTCATCGGTTACCCTGGGAGAACGAACAGGTATTCGTCCGCTTCCAGAGTGAATTATATGGAGCAATACGAGCTTCCCGTCACAACGAGACTTGAGTCTGGCCAGATAAGCATCATCCGGAAATGGATGAATGCGGATCCGCAGGTAAGGATGAAATATTCCGACTGGTTCTTCGGCCTTTGCAACGCTCAGGAGAACAATTCCGGACTGCTGGGCTGCCTTGGGCGTTTCAGGGTTTATTATGACAAGGAGGCGCAGGATGATCAGCTGCAGGACTGGATCGATGGCTCAGACGAGAGGAGACGAGTGTGGGGGAAATTGATCCCGAACCTCCGCAAAGCCTACTCCGAAAGCAATGAAGGCGAGAGAAATAAGGCAATATATAGGGAGACCTTATTCAGAGGCACCTTCATTAGTCGGTATTGTTTCAGGGCTGTAAATGCCCACAGTCTGGATGATGCTAAGAAATCACTGAGGCGAGCCTTGGACGAAACCGACCCAAGGGTTGAGAAAGAACTGCTCGCATATTCACTTAGCGAGTACATCGAGAGGCTGGATGCCAGTTATTTCGGCCCTTTCATAAAAAGGCTTCGGTCTCGGTTCGGGAATAACTGGAATGATATGTCCGAATATCTCTGGGACAACAGTCTCCTCTCCTCAGAGAGTAAAATTAGCAACATCAAGTCGCAGGATGAAGTGAAACGGGATCCTCTCGTGCAGTTGTTCATTGATGTCTCGATAAAGGATTTCAACAATAGGAATGGTCAGATGCAGAAATGGCAGAAGGCTAATTCTCTAGAGCGGGAATATGAAAGGGCTCTCTATTGGATGCGCATAGATAAAGACATTTTGCAATATCCTGATGCGAATTTCACCATGAGAATATCTTATGGCACTGTGGGGGGCTATTCGCCGATTGACGGAACCGTTTACGACTGGCGCACTACTACCGATGGGATACTGGAGAAATACGACGAGTCCGCCCACGATTTCAACTTGAACCCTCGCCAGCTGCGCCTCCTTAGGCAAGGCCGATGGGGCCGATGGGAAGCCTCCCGCAAGACTATGTACGTGGACTTCCTGACCGACAACGACATCACGGGCGGTAATTCGGGCAGCCCTGTGCTGGATGCCGACGGAAACCTGATAGGCCTTGCCTTCGATGGCAACAAGGAGTCTCTAGCCAGCGATGTGTCCTACACATTCGGCTATAACAAATGCATCAACACCGACATCCGGTTCGTCCTCTGGGTCCTCGACCGCTACGCCGGCATGAAACGCATCCTCAACGAACTCACCTTCGTGAAATAACGGCCAGGAAGCACCTTTGCCAGCACGCCGCGTCAGAGATCCTGCGATCAATCTGCCAATCTGCGTCACATACAATCATGACCTAGAAGGATCTGTCCGTGCAATTAGCGGGTAGGGCACTATTCATCGCAGTGGTGCGTAATGAGGCTATGCCTGCCCAGGGTGCTTTTAGAAGATGGGGCTTCCAGGTACCAGGTTAACGTGATTCGAAGACTTTGGCGAGGGCTTTCTCAATCTTGTCGGACATCACGGTGCTGACGAGAATCTTTCCGTCAGGTCCTATCAGGTACATGGATGGGATCCATTTTATGCCATAGGTCTTTGCGATTTGCGAGTCTCGCATGCGCTTGAGCTCGCTCACTTGAATATATTTGAGATCATACTTCTTGATGGCATCTTTCCATTGATCTGCCTTGTCGTCGAAGGATATTCCAACGAACTTGACGCCTTTGGGTGCATATTCCTTGTACATTCGCAGCACGTTCGGAATTTCTTTCCTGCAGTCCGGACACCAGGACGCCCAGAAATCCAGCACGATGTAATGTCCTTTCAGAGAATAGAGGCTGAAATCCTTGCCTTCGTTTGTCTTGAGCGTGAAATCCGGTGCTGTGGCACTTGGCTTCAGGAGGGTTACGGCATATTCGGCGTCATAATCCTTCGTTTCCTCTTGTGCCATGAGGCTGAGGGTGGGAAAGAGCGTCAGGAATATTACTGGGAGTAATTTTAGTAATGCTTTCATAATATTATTTCAAAGATTTTGCGAAGTCTTGGGTAACGTAATTGTACATGCTGGTGCAACAGTTTGCGGAGAAGGCCTTGGCTATGGCTATCAGGTTGTCCCACTGGGTTTCGGCCAGGCGGAGATATGACTCTGGTGCAAGTTTGGACAGGCCGTAGATGAAGCCCGCGTTGAAACTGTCGCCTGCGCCTATGGTGCTTACGGTCTCTACCGGTGCGACCGGATACGTCTTGCGGAAAATGGCAGGAACACAATTTTTGTCCGGTGCCGAAGCCAGTCCCAGTGCGTTGGTGGCTTGGAGGCTGCGAACTTCTATAGGTTCGACTGACTTTGTGTATATGAAATTCCGGCAGTGAGGAAGAATCTTCTCTGAATATACCTTATCGGGATCATCTATGCCGTAAAGGGTGATGAAATCCTGATCACTGCCACGCACGACATCGGCATATTCATAATTCTCCTCGACATTGCCCAGCACGTTGCCCAGGTCTTTCCTATGCGATGGACGGAAGTTGACATCGTAATATAATATTGCTCCCACCGCTTTGGCATATTCAAGGAAAGCCTTAACCTGCGGCCTTACGGCAGGGTTCAGGGCGAAGAAAGAGCCGAACAGCACCACGTCGCCCGTCTGTATCTGAGGCAGCTTGAATTCGGGGTGGATATCTAGCGCATCGCGGTAGAAGCTGTATTCGGCGTCATTTTTCTCGTTCAGGAATGCCATCGATATAGGCTGCTTTACCGGCAGCACGTTGACATATTCAGTGCTGACCCCATTCTCTTTCATGAAATCTAAGATGATGGCGCCAGGATGGTTGTTTCCTACCTCGGAAATAAAATATGCACTCACTCCAGCCCTGCCAAGCGAAACCATCGAATTGAAGGTAGAGCCGCCTGGAGCCGCCGTATCCGGCTGATTGTTCTTGAATATTATGTCGAGGACCGTTTCTCCTATTCCTATTACCTTGCGCATAGAATGAATGTTGACCAAGTCAAAGATAGCAAGAACTTGCGTAATAATGGCAGAATGAGGGCAAAATATGATAAGTGGTTGGTACTTATACCATTTTTGTGTTACCCCGCCATATTTCTAATTTCGGCAGAAATAGCCGTATATGGTGGGTATCAGAGAAAGAATT
>JAQYTJ010000054.1 GCA_028724885.1 Bacteroidales bacterium
TAATGTTGATGTCGGGATGGTTGAGATTATGGAGAGGAATGATGATAGGAAGCAGGTTCGCAAGCGTCTTGAAGTTGATTTTGTTGCTAATCAAGGAAGTAAGCGATATTATATACAGTCTGCATTCCGAATGGAAGATGAGGATAAAGTCATACAAGAGAAGAAATCATTGATTAATGTTCCGGACTCTTTCAAGAAAATTATCATAGAGAAAGACCTGATTGATTCATACCACGATAATAATGGAATTCTGAGGATAGGTCTAATCGATTTCCTTTTGAATCCGGATAGTCTAGATTTATGAGATTCGCCCGGGAAAAATCACGATTTCAATCGTGAGATGAAAGGGCGAATCTCATAATCTATCGAGCCGGACTGGCCCACAATTTTGTGGGCTAAAAATAATGCGCCATATTCGCAAAAAATAAAGACTTATGAGCAAGCCCTTCGTATACGGAACCGCCGTCTTTGGAGTCCGCTTATTGGTTCCGTAGGGAGTATTGTTTAGTCTGACCGCTCCCGCGAATGAATTCGTTGGATCGGTCAGTGCATCTTAATATCCCCTTCCCTTTCTCAGCGGCAGTCTCGCCTCTGATTCCCCGGCCCGCTCGCCGGCGTCTTTCCGTTCGGAAACGATGGCCTTTATTTCCTGAATCGCCTCAATGGCCTGCCTTTTAGTCAGGCCGGCGTCCGCCGCCGCGGCGACGTAATCTTCCGTGCCGGGCTTTTCCTTTCCGTTGACCAGCGAGGCATGGAAGCCGTTGTTCGCCTCGGGGCATTCGGTGACGTCATACGCCGGGGAGCAGGACCATTTTCCGTTGGCGCAGACGAAAGAGAAGTTCTTTGCGTGATCATCGTTGTTCCCTATCTCGAAATTGAAGATCATCCGCCTGAACATTTGCTGCGCCTCGGAGACATCCCGGGTAAGATGGCGGGTGAAACGAATGAGCTTCCTGTAATCCATCATGGGTCTGTAAATCGATTCGCAGAGCAGTCCCGAGGCCGTGGCCACGTGAAGCCTCGTCCCGTCCGGAGACACGTCGAACCTCTTCGTCCCCAAATATTTCCCGTTGAACAATTTCATCTCGGGAATTGATATGCCGCATCTTTCGGCAAGCCTGAGGACGTCATATTCTTTCTTGCCGGCGTCAGGCGAATCGTAAACGTGCCTGAACTTGACCAGCCATTTCCCTTCGCCGTCGTCCCAAAGGCATTTCGGCCTGCAGCCCCCGGAATTGCCGCTATTTGCGTATAACGTCTCCACTTTAGCATAATCCTTCTCGGACAGAACGTCCAGCGCATCCTGCTGCATCTCATCCAGCATGGCTGCGTCTTTACGGGAGTTCAGCTCCATCTCCGGGATGTAGCAGAGAGCGCCCATGCCTTTGGTTCCGACGAACGAAAGCCTTTCCACTGGGGTCATCTCAGACAAAGACGTCCCGTATTTCCTTAATATCCTGTCGAGGAGGTAATTCCCATACCCGTCCGGCATGCTGTCTTCGAAGATGCCGAAATCGCCATAGAAATTATTGGTTCTCGCCGCCTGCAGGCCAGTCTTTAGCGGAAGCTCCAGCGGCGATATCGAGAAGCCGTTGGCGATCCATCCTTTGTCATACTCGAACATGCAGCGGGAATTATCCGGGGACATCGACAGGATGCCGACGTTCATTCCATGATACTGGACAGTCAATGATTTAGGCAGCTTCAGCATTTCCTTCTCCCCCTCTGCCTGTTTTTATTCTCTTTCATCGCCAGCATTTCTTCCATCGAGGCGTACTTGTCCTCGCGGAACAAGTTCTTGAGTTCTTCTTCATACCCGAGCGCCATCGAAAGCCTGACGAATGATTCCAGCGATATCCTGGCCGAATTCTCGAACCGGGCAATCGTCGGCGCGGGAACGCCCGTGGCATCCTGGAGGGACGCCCTCGAAAAACCTTTTTCGAGTCGCCTTTTCCTTAACTGGCGCGAGAGGATTCCAAGGACGTCCTCGCATGTCGTAAAAACGAATAAGTCTTCTGGCATAACGAATAATATTATATTCAAAATAATCCGTATGCAAAGATAATAAATAATATGATATAAGTTAAATATTCAGTCGAATATCCGCCATTTTTTTTCGTGGAGCGGGGCTTCTACGGCATCTGCACCGACCTTGATGACATCGCCCCAGAAATCATCAAGGTGAACGGCGGGCGCTGGATCATAGAAGACTGCTTCCGCATCACAAAGATCGACTTACTTTCTCACCTGCTTCCTGGCGCTCATCCTGTACAAGTACCTCGCAAAGAAGATCAACCGCGGAGGACAGCGCTTCTCTCCCGATGAGATAATCGGCACTCTTCAGGACATGAACTTCCTCGCCGTGAGCGGAGAAGGCTATGTCCCCACATATACACGGACGGACGTCACCAACAACCTGCATGGCTCCGCCGGCTTCAGAACGGATACGCAGATCGTCTCAAAACAGAGAATGAAGGCCATCATCGCAGAATCTAAAAAATCTACGAAAAAGGACTAAAAGGAGTCCGCATAGCTACAAAGTTCCAGAACGCAAAAGTCTCCAAATCGCCATTTCAGCGGTCTGGGGACTTGATTTCTCAAAAGCAATGTGTCAAAGATAAGATTTAGACAATCTCCAAGGCAAATGCCGCCATTTCATTCCACGATTGAAATCGTGGGGTTTCTCAGGAAACAGCATAAAACTTGGCTTAAGGAAACCCGGAAGTCTTCAGCTCGCGAGCGGTTGATTAATTTTGCTGTTTCTTAATCCACGTTCTGAAAAACGGATCCTCTATCTCGTAAGAGCCAGTCCGTATGACATACCCTTCCTTCATAAGTTTCTTTAAGGAGCTATAAGATGTGCTTGTGGGCAGGTTTCTTTCCTTGTAAGGGGCCTTGCCAAGAGAAAGTATCTGCATTATCTTCCTCGCTGTGCGGTTCATCATAAGCCATATACGCTCAAAATCGAGGTCATGGGCATTGACAAGGTCGTTGATGGCATACTCGACAGGATTCTCTGTCATTTCCCCTACCTGAATGATTTCCCAGCATCTTGCGGAAAGCTGCTGCGTATAGTATGGATGACACCCTGTAAATTCGAGAATGTCTCTTGCTATTTCTTCGCTGTGATCTTTGACAACGGGCGTCATGCGTTCTCTGATGAAGTCAAGGAAATCATCATATGGTATCTTGTCAAGGCGCATGAGTAAGCCAAAATGATAAAATGGGGATTTTGGACGTTCGAAGATATCTGCCATCATGGATTCCTGACTGCCAAGGAAGATATAGTTCAGGCCTTCCTGTTCCTGCATGATGGCTCGCAGTTTCTTGTCGACATTTTTTTCTACTTCCAGAAGCTCTTGAAACTCATCCAGCACTACTATCAGTTTTCTTTCCGGAGTGCTGACCTTCTCCAACAAGGCCAGGGCATCCTCAATGAGCGTTAAGGATGACGCCATCTGTGGATTAAAACTTACCTCTAACTGGTCGCCAGTAGGGGTTGACGATATGACCGGGACTATCCTTAGGCTTGCCAGCATATGCTTTAGCTTTTCCCATGGGTATAATCTATAGACTTCTTTGATAATCATGGCGGAGAAGTCCTCGATGGAGGTTACTTGCTGCAAGTTTATATACACGCAGGGCCGTCCTGTCTGCTTGACAGCCTTACGTGCAAGGCTGGACTTTCCATATCGCCTTGGACTGATAAGGATAAGATGATTCTCGCTGTGGAGGAACTGCGCCACGTACTGCAATTCCTTCGTGCGGTCTGTGAAGTAGTCGTCATCGACCAGCACGCCATATTTGAACGGGTTTTCCATATTGCGATATTTTTCGTTCCGACATTTTTCGCAAAGATAGTAATATTTCTGTCACTAACAAAAAGCTCACCTATCTTTGCGATGCCAAAAGTGGGGGAAAAATTCATAAGACATAGCTTCGGGGAGGAATCGATGGCTTAGGCTTTCGGGGAAGGAGCGTTTTTCCCCATCCCCTTTCGTGGCGGGCCCGGGAGCTGCGGACGACCGTCCGCAGCTCCCTTGGAAGCCTCATTCGCCGCGAGAGCGGCGGTGGCGGAGGATATCGGGGCAACTTCCGCACTTGACCTGCGGAGTTATTCGCATTTCGTGGCACTTGGTAAACCTATGGCTTATCTGTTCACTTCAAGAGAACAGAGGCTTCCATCCTGGATGACGGAACTGGAGTGGGATATGACTGTAAAGTCCTTCACGACCTCCATATTTGCCGGTGAGCAAGGATTGGAGACTCTCGACTATCAAGGACACCAATTGCTGATATCCGGGCCGGAAATGGCCTTTATGGAATGTCTGCATCTGGCTCCGTCCCAGTTCGCCCTGCTCGACTTGTACTATGTGATGGAAATGCTCACGACACTCCGCCCGAAACTTGTGCAGAAACTTCTTGAAGGCTGCTCATCCGTAAAGGTGAAGCGTTTGTTTTTGTATATGGCTCAGAAAGCGGGCCATCAATGGTTCAAGGCTCTTGACCTTTCAAAGATAGACCTCGGAACAGGAAAGCACCTGTTCGCTGAAAGCGGCAGATACATAAGTGAATACCTGATAACAATTCCAGCAGAACTTGCAGACTATGAATAAGGCGTGCGGAGCCGGACTGGGATAAGTTTGAGTTTGCATATTTCCAGAACTACCCATCTGTCAAATGGAAACTGCAGAATCTTGAGAATCTCAAGGCTCACAATCCTTCCAAGTTGCTGGAAGAAGCTGAAAAATTGGCGAAAATCGTCTGAGAAAGGAGTAGTAAAAAAAGCCGCTCCCCACCACCAATGTAATTCTTGCTGTCAAACATGTAGCCATGCGAAGTCTCCAATCAGAACCATACTGCAATGTGATTCGTGAAATTCACCTTGCCTCGATAGCCTGAGTTGCGATAAGTTAGATTAGTGTATCGGCTTTTTTCTCCAGCAAACGAAGAGAACGATAAGTTAAATGTTGCGATAATAATTAGTAATAAAAGTATTTTTTTTCATACGTAAATAAACTTTTAATGATAAATGTATGAGAAGACTTGCTACTAATCCTAGAATCTATAGATTAGACCTATCGTGCAAGGATCATCACCAGTCGTGTCATTTTCATAAGTCATGTTGCTCCAATAATATCCAACTTTCAGACCTACCCTGCGATATTCCATGCCTATAGCGGGACGGAAAAAGTGTCCTGTCCCTCGTGACGTGAAATCACCAACAACTCCAGCCTTAAAATCTATGAACGGACTTATCTTCTTATTCAGAAAGCTGTATCTAACTTGAACGAAAGTTGGGACGAATACAGATTTTTTCCACTTTGCTTCAAAATAGAAATATTCGACACCTGACCCCAAACCAGCATACAACCCATGAATAATATTATACCCTAATGAGAAGTTCGTATAGGCTCCTTTGCAAATGTATCCGGCCTCAACCTCGGCCGCAAAGCCCTGCCTGTAACTCGGATTCACATAATCCTGACCGAACGCAGACAAGCAGACAAGAGACAGGATAATAAAAATTGCTGTTTTTTTCATAATAGTTAATAAAAGCATAAAGTTATGTTATATTATACATTTTAATATATAACGCACAATCTTTTGAAATCCGTCAAATTATAACCAAGGAATGTCGATGTTTTCAATCTGTCAGCAATGTATTTCATATCCAAATGAGAATAAAGCCTAATTGTAATTTATGGTTTACAAAAGTAGAAATAAATTGCCATTGAGCAAAATAATGCGATTAATAGCAATTCAGATATGTAGGCTTGTGGTTATCGTTGAGTGGATATGCTAATTCCAAAGCGCCCAAATTTCATAAAGTGCTGACAAGTATTTAATACTGCCAGCACAATCATTATCGAACAACTAATTTAGTTCTTCTTGCCGCCTCCGAAGGCAATGCCAAGCTTGAATTCCAAATGGTGGGCATCCTTGTAATGTCCTTCGAAAGTAGGGAAGAGATTGTATTCCACCATGAATCTGACATGGTCGAATACCTCGAATCCCACTCTTGGAGTAAGGATCAGGCTCCTTTTAACGTATCGACCAACTGAGTCTCCGTTGTAATATTCATCGTGGAACTCATTCCATGCCATTCCAGCACCCATACCAACGAAAGGGGTAAAATTCTTTATGCCATAGAAATTATAATTGCTGACGACCTTGATATTCTCATTCGTGTAATAGTTGTCTTTCTTTTTATTGTAAAAACTTACATTAGAATATTCCATTCCCAAGTCAAAAGGTATGTTGGCGTAATTATACCTTGCCGCAATGTACCACCCCGTAAATGGATCGAAATGGTTCAGTCCGTAGCTCGCATTGACTCCGATCTCTGCCTCGAATGGTCTTCTCCCGACTTGTGTCTGTGCAGATGCTAAATAAGAGATCAGCATGGCGAAAACAATAAATAACTTTTTCATAATGACTTTAATCAATTATAATTATTTATCAGCAATAATACAGGGACACTTGCAAACTTCCGTGGCATAATGTGACATAAACATATACTTGAAGGTAGGTTTGTGTATCAAAAGACCTTACCTTTCCTCTATAAATCAAGTATTCCATACGTGCGAGGTATAAGCTAAAGCTTATTTGGCATCACAAGTGTGTATGGCGAGCCATCCACCTCTCGGTAAGGCGGATAAGATAATAAATAACTGTCCTCTTCGAACTCTACGGTTCAAACGGGCCTCCTAAGCCGCATAG
>JAQYTJ010000055.1 GCA_028724885.1 Bacteroidales bacterium
CATCCTGACCAACCCACCCACCGTCATCCTGCCCAACCCACCCACCGTCATCCTGAACTTGATTCAGGATCTCCTTCCGCCTGGAACTTCAAGTGGGGGTCTACTGGAATATGTTGCGTGGGAGGCGGACTTTGGTATTTCTCAGAAAATTATAAAGACAGCGACGGCCGTCAAGCCTGTCGCGCCCATCTCTATCGCTGGAAAGGCGGCCCGGAGCCGTTCACACGGCTATAAGCCGACATTTGGGCACCTAATATACCTTAGGCGCATTAGCATATCCTCCAATTCGTGATGCGTCAGTTATTTAGCATTTATTGTTGCCAAATTGTAGGAGTATCGTTATCATTGAATCAATCGTATTCGTGCGACGATGAATTTATCGGTCGGTTAATAGTCGTGTCAAATAGTTTATGGTAAGAAAAGATAAAAAGGCAATCTACTTTATAGAAGGAGAGGCTCCTGGTTTGTTTGGCCAGAAATACTCAAGTCGTGACTATAGGTACCAAGATGCTTGGGGGAAGAATCAGTTCAACAGTTCATTTCCTGCGTCTTTGGTTGCCTACATGTGGAGCAAAGGGGTTAAGCCAGTTCTTATTTCGACTGATAAGAACAACGAAATAATTCATGAATATATCGACTCTGATGCCTTGTTAGGTATTGATCCGCCCTATGCCAAAAGGTTACAAGCTTCAGCCAGGTGATCCAGTCGACTCTCTTGAAGGAATACGTCCACTTACTACCAAGGAGCGTAGCATGATACAGACGTTTCCCGAAAACTTCGATTTTTCCGGAACCAAAACGAATATAGATCAGATGATAGGAAATGCAGTGCCTGTAAACCTTGGCTATTTCATAGCCGATGCAATTTGCCGATTCTCTGGCGAGGAAAGACATTTCAATGTTGAGGAGAGACCAGCTGTCAGGCAACTATCTTTCTTCGACATTCTTGACACATATTCGCTGAAGTAGAGTGGTTGCCCAATCGTTCATGAAGAAGAGACGGCAGACTCGCAAAAGCTGCTGCCAGTGCACTGTAATTGTATGCCACATGTAGTTCATCGGATGCTTGGGGCCAGGGCGACGCATTGGCTGCTTGTGAGAGATGGTGTGACACGGGGCGCAGGATCCACGTTGACGGCATAGCCAGCCACGTGCGTTCCTAATCAATATGCTGTGAGCAAGAAGGTTATATATAAGGGCAACGTCAGCGTTTCATCGCTGCGACCGATGCTATACTTGCCCAGCTTGATGGCTCTGTTCACGTTATAGACGTTCTTTCTCTTCAGGATGGCCTTGGTGCTTTTGATATTGCCGGTGGCAGACTTGCCCTCTACTAGGGTACGCTGACCTTTGTGGCGCATCAGGAAATCGACTTTCAGTCACGTCCCGCCACTTCCTCCGGCAAAAATCCACAAAAACGCCATCCTGCGGTGCTCCGGCTGGATTTCCCTGGAAGAATGTACGAGAATGAGAAGCACAAGCGATTCCGCATTGAGTGAAGATGCAGTACGGCGACTGGCGGGCTGAATGCCGCATTCGCTGCACTACATCTCAGGCGAAACTATCAAGACCACAGGCCGGGCTTACCGGCGATGGCGAACCGCTGCTCTGTGTGCTACTTGTTCTTCTTTGGGACGAGGATTCCGTCGGGCCAGGTGGCCGGCTTGTGGGCCACTGCATCATTGCCGTTGCCGGTCCAGTCCTTTACCGTGTCGCCGCTCCCTTCATTGAACTTCCAGTAAGCCAGAAGCCCAGGTGTCTTCGGGTCCACGTCGTACATCGAAGCGAAAATCTCCTCCTGCGTCCGGACGATGCCCCAGACCCGCACCTCGCAGATGTTCCCGTCCAGCTGGCGCGTGTAGTCCTCCGGCTCGCCGTACGAGTGGCCGATTTTGAACAAGAAGTCCTTCCCTCGCTTCTGCTTCCCGAGGTTCACCGCCTCACCGTTGCCGTAGTCCTCCAGCCGGCTCTGCTCCTGCCCGTCGATGTACAGCACCGCCACCCGGTTCTCCGTGTCGTACGTCACCGCCACGTGGTACCACGTCTTGTCCAGCAGGACCTTCGTCTTGTCCGCTTTCGGGAACTTCACGTCCCCTGGGCTGCAGAACTGCACCTGCGCGCTCGGGAAGCCGCTGTCCCCAAGCCGCAGCAGACAGTACTGCTCGATACCCATCACCGAGTTGATGTTCTGGAAGTTGTTCACGTAGATGATCGCCTCGAAGGTCATCTTCTCCAGGCCGTTCACCACCTCCGCCGTCGGGCTGCCCGCGTCGAAGCCCGGCACCTCGAAGTAGTTGTCCTTCAGGCTCACCGCCGTCGTGATCGCCGAAGAGCGGGTCACCACGTACCACAGCGTCGCAGACGACTCTAGAGTCTTCACCCCACCCGTCACGGAGGCGATTCGCACCGGGAGCAGGTACTGCGTGTCGATCTCCAGCTCAGTCAGCGACTGGAACGTCACCTGCACCGGGGCAGAGAGTACCTCCCCTTTCTTAATATGCGCCTGCGTGGTGCCGAGGATCCAGTGCCTGGCATCCAGCATCTTGCAGTCGGTGCCGTGCCGGGCGTTGTACGCCGCCACCAGCGACGCGTCCGCCGTAAGCTCCACGTCCACATCGGCATCCGCCGGATACGCTAGTTCGACCGTGAGATTCTTCGTGGCCGTCTCCAACGTGTTCTTGAAGGTGAAGTCGCTCTCTGGGCGCACCTTCGCCGCCTCCAGATAGACCACATTCCCGAACGGGGAATCCACCCCGTTGTCCCGCTCGCCGCAGCCCACGGCTCCCGCTAGCAGAAGGAGACCGGAAAGCAGATACGCCCCCCGTCTCGCTGTGCGGGAGGATGACAGTATGATTTTGTTCCGTGTTGTTTTCATTGAATATTCCGTATTATCCGTTTTCCGCCGTTTTAAGTTCAGGCCTAAAATCCTTAATGATCCAATTTATTACGCTAAATTATGCTGAATCATGCTAAAATTACAATCCAAACGCGTCGCGGAGTACCGCGGCCGGTTCTCAAGAAGCGGAGGAGAGGCTACCCGTGAGGGAAGAGCCCCTCCGTATAGTGTACTGGTGAACCCTTGGCATCAGCGCATCGCGCCGATGCACTCCAGGTTAAAATAAAAAATTAAGAAATAAATAAATAATTAATTAAGTTAATTTGATAATTCTTGATGATCAATAGTTTTTCGGATGGCTTACACCAGTCCAGCAGACATTCTGCCCCCAAACGTAAGGCGCAAAGTAATTCATGATGCTGGCAGTATTCCACTCACGCATATTGAACATCATTATCGCACCATATCCCGTGTAAGTGGCAGCCGAAGAACGAATAAGCGCTGCTGATGGATTCGTTGTGCCGGAATTGTCGATATGAATGGACATTTTCGCCCATTTGTTTGCCGAGAAGCCGGCAGGGGCAGCATTATTTGCTCCGAAATTCGGCCACATATAGTCAATAACATTCAAAGTGCTTTGAGGAAAAGAAAGAGCATACCCGTACCTGAATGCAGTCACCAGTTTACCAGGGAGCAATTGCTTTACCCTTTCCACAAGCGCGCCGTAATTTGCACCGCTCGGAGAAGGAAGGTTGGACGGTGCAACCGAATAATTCGCATACTCGTCATCGAAATCCACTCCGTCCAGGCCGTAGGTGTTTACGCAGGAAGCTATCTGCTGCGCAAAGCTTTCACGCATGTCTGAGGTGAGATTGGCGAAGCCTACGCCAGTCCAGTTTCCCAGAACACCCAGCAAGACTTTGATTCCTTTCTGCTGCAAAGGCTGGATCAACGTGCTGGCGTGGTTCAGAATGTAGGTCTGATTCGGATTGTGATAGAGAGTCGCGGAATTTGCTGTACCGTTGATATTGGATGCGAAGAGAATAACGTGGTCGATCACTTCTTCCTGCGGATTGGAGTTGCAGAAGTAGTACTCTTTGGCATTCAACGGGTTTACGTCGTTTGTCTCGATGTAGACCGTCAGTTTTGGGGTCTTGGTCCCCACGGCGCGGGTCACGGGCTGGAGTTCTTTCAGTGCATCCCGCTTGTTCATTTCCAGTTTTTCGGAGCTGTTGCAACTTGCAAATGCTACGCTTATCGTTGCTGCCATCGCAAGCAAGGAAAAGATGTTACTAATTTTAGTCATAATAAATTGATAATTAAATACAAAAATAAATTTAGACAAGGACAAAAATTCAACCCGAATCTGTGCACCCGGCTGCTCTCGCAGCCTGTGATGCGGAAAACTACCTGTCCATCGGAAACACCTCCATATGTATTCATGTGATCATCACCAATCTTTCTTATACAATCCATATCCACCTCCTCCATTTTTGTCGGCTATAAAAGGCGTTCGCATGAAGTTTCCGAACATAAACATCCAGTTTCCCAAAAACTCTTGCATGAAGCCACCATCGTCTGCAGAAAGATACATGTAAATCCCCAAGGAATTAAGTGGTTCGCCTTCCCATTGTGTCTGCTCATTAGCTGTAAGATCAAAAGAGAAGACCACCATATTATTTTTCTTTCGCCCCGAATCTCTCCAATCAATGATCCTCTTAGGAAAATCAACAGTCTGCAAATCAGCTCCTCCACCAGTCCCTAAGCGTGGTACGGAAAAACATCCATATTTTTCAGGAGCGATTCCGGCTATCGGCTTTCTTACAATATCTCCGAAAGGGTGATCAGACTCCCATGGTTCTACGATTTGGACATTTTCGTTATCTTTGTAATAGCCACTCCAGGCATAATCGAGATACTTCCCCACCTTGATGCCACCGCAGGCCGCTACATCGTCGAAATGCGCCGTCGGTTCGTCCTTGTCCACCAAGGTCAGCAGTTTGTCCGGCATCGCTTCGCGCAGGGCCTTGATGAGTTTGGGATAGGAGGTGGTGTTCACGGCGGGCATGCCCTCCTTACCGTACTTCGCCCCCTCGTCCCAGAGATTCACGCCATCCAGATCGTAGTCGTACACCACCTTCTTGACCTGGGCGGTGAAGTCGGCGATTTGGGCGTCGCTGAGGTTGCAGAAGCCCAGTCCCTTGCCGCCCCCCTGGATGCAGACGCAGACTTTGCGGCCACGGTTCTGCAAAGGTGAAATGTATTTTTCGCGGTGTTCAAATACATAACGCAGATCCGGACTCAAGCTAAAGAGTGTACGACCGGTAGCAGCCTCATAGCCGACTGATGCTGGACGCAGATTGACTAAATTGCCGATTGTACAAATCTTTTCAAATATTCCAGACATCATATCCATTCTCGCATAGCCATAGATGTCGGCAATCAAAGGTTGATAATTCTCCGTGTCAACATAGAAAACGGTGAAAAAGTCATTATCCAATACAACTTCTTGCCCCTGGTCAAATTCATTTATCAATACTTTGATGGCAGTACATGTTGTAATCACATATTGCAATGATTGAGAGCCTTGACCACTGTTCTGCGTATAGGTGACCGGGAGAAAATATAGCGTATCCCTGCTCAATCCGACATTCGACACGGAAACCTTGACGGTCTCGGAAATTGTCTTCCCGGCCGGTACTGTCAAGTTTTCAGATTCCAGCTGGATATTCTCCGCCGGGAGCAGGGCGGCACCGAATAACTTCTCTTGTGCAGGAGGGAAACTCCACATCAGCTTGTTGTAGGCTTTCACGCGCTCGTTCTGCCGCTCCACTTCCGCAAGGAATTCCGGGGTAAGTTCGGTGCCGACGGAGATCGTCACCTTGGTATCGGTCGAGACGGGTTTGGAGAGCTGGTAGAAGATCTCGTCCACCACGACGGTCTGGGGTTCCTCGCCTTCGACGGGTTCCGCCAGGACAATCTGCCCGCGGCCGGAGATGGATAATTCGCTGCGCATCGTGCTGCCCACGTGGCCGAGCGCGGCCTCGTTGGGAAGATTGCCGACAGGCTGGGTGATGAGGCTGTCCCCGCAGGACGTCACAACCAAGCCAAGTGCCATGAAGAGGGTCTGCGAAGCCCGGCTTCCGGCATGCATTATCTTATTTCTAATCTTATTCATTTTTTCTGTTTTTTATCGTTTCTGAATGTTACGGGTTCAGTTTCCGGATGAGGCCGCAGATGCGCCCGTAGCTTTTTTCGGGATCGTAGTAAGCTTTGCCGAGGTCGTATACTGCCAGTCCTGCGAGGGGACCCAGCGAGGCGACCCGTTCGACCAGGTCTTCAAGTGCCTTCTGCTTCACATTTTCCTCATTCACAAGTTCCCCTTCCGGCGAACCGCAGAGGAGCAGCTTGCCGGGCGTGAGACCATCGTGGGCAAGGGCGAGACCGACCTGGATTTTTAGGTCCGTGGCGTTGGCGGTCTTCTCGGTGTCAAGCACCAGGTAGTTGAGCTTGGCTAGGTCGGCATCCTCCAGGAAGGCGGGATTGCCTTCGAAGACCAGCAGCTTGTCCTTCCCCACACCGGCGACCGTGGAAAGTTTCTGGACGATCAGCTTCGCTGCTTCCCGGCGGGCGTTCACTTCCGCCTCCGTGCCATAGGACGGAATTCCGGTGAAGGAGAAGCCGTCCAGCTGCAGGGCAGCGGCATCGGAGATGGACTGGTCCAGGTATGCTCCGAGGTTGGCCGCATCGGAGAGTTCAGCGGCCTGGGCCGCATAGTTCACGCAGTAGAGCACCCGGGTGCCCTTCTCCCGCAGGAGCGGGAGGTCCTCCCGGTCGGCTGCGGACATACGATCCGCATTTGCCAGCGATACGATGTCCAGGCTGTCGGGCAGCGAGCGCAGCAGCTGGCCTCCGTTGGTGGGTTTCTCCGCACCGTTTGCGAATTTGCCGTAGACCAGGAAGTGGTCGCCTCGCTTGTAGGCCTGCAGGATTTCCATGTAGTGAGCCCAGATTTCAGGATTCTGCTCCTCTGGTCCTTGCACCTCAATGTCCACGGGTTTGATGTCCGTCCATTCCTGACAGGCCGTCGCCAGCGACAGGAGGGCGAGAACTGTGCATCCCCAAAGTATGTGTTTGATTGTTTTCATGTAGTTATCTTTTTACTGATTGTTTTTCTTGTCCCACCACAGACGCGTGGCGCCGTTGTCTGGGCCGCCTAGGGCCGCTACCGCCGCCGCCATGTTGGCGCCGTTCTCCGCATATTCTATCTGCGGGTACCAAAGCCTCCTGATGCCGGTGTTCGAATCGATTACGCCTCCGCTCTTGTTCTCCACCACCGGCAGCAGTTTCGGGTAGCCCGTCCTCCGCTGCTCGCTCCACGCCTCTACGCCCAGCGGGAAAATTGCAATCCACTTCTGCGTGATGATGCGCTCGAGGTTCCGCTCGAAGGTGTTCTCCCCCTCCTCCCATGCGATCGTGATGTCGCTGGCGGGCTGGGTGACGCTGTAGGTCCGCTGCGGGTCTTCGTAGGCCGCGGGCTTGTCCGCGGCGTTCGCGCAGTAGGCTTCCGCACCGGACACGCCCCGTTGCTCGAACGACAGGGCGATGCCCCGCTCGTACAGATCTTTCGCCGTGCCGCCCATCTCCCAGCCCCGCAGCGCACCCTCGGCACGCAGGAAGAACACTTCGGAGGCCGTCAGCCACACGAACGGGTCAGAATCCTTGATTATCGGCTTCGAGTAGGAGTTAACGACATTCTCCTTGTTGACCACGTCGATCCCAATCCGGATTCCCGCGAAGTCGTCCTTCTCCGCAATTTGCCAGTCCGGCGTGAAGTACTGCACCTTCACCTTGGTGAACATCTTCTCCATCCTGGGATCCTTGTAACCCTGCATGTAGGAGATGATGTCTGCGCCGACCCTGTGATCCCCCCAGTCGTTGTAGATCATCGCCGCACGGTTCTCCTCCACCGTCAGCAGTGCGTTGTCCGCATTGGACTCTATTACACCGCCTGCGACGGCCTCCTCGGCCTTCGCCTGGGCCTTGGCCGCGTCTGCGTACACGATCCGCACCGCCATCCGCAGCTTCAGCGCGTTCACGAACTTCACCCATTTCGAGATGTCCCCGAAATAGACGTTGTCGAACTTCTTGAATGCGTCCGGACTGATCCCGGCGTTCTTCGTCAGGACTGCCAGAGCCTCGTCCAGCTCTGCGAACATCCGGTCGTAGACCTGCTCCTGCGAGTCGTAGGCCACCGTCAGCGACACCGAACCGTCCTCCGCCAGCACTTTGCTGTACGGGATCGGGCCGTACATGTCCGTCACCCGGTGCATGATCGCCACCTTCAGCACCTTTGCCAGGGCCAGCGCCACCGGGTCCTCTGTCTTGTCCAGCATGTCGCGGTACAGCGGGTACGTGTCCGTGATCATGTCCCCGAAAGGGGCCT
This sequence comes from Bacteroidales bacterium, assembly GCA_028724885.1. Taxonomy (GTDB): domain Bacteria; phylum Bacteroidota; class Bacteroidia; order Bacteroidales; family UBA932; genus Cryptobacteroides. The sequence goes on from JAQYTJ010000055.1 coordinate 8,283, forward strand.
TCTGCCAGGCCACCGGAGGGTTGTACGTCTCGAACTTGTCCGTCCATGGGACGGTGGCACCCATGTAGCCGGCGAACGGCTGGGCGGCCAGACATTCGACGAACTGGTAGAGGTGTTCCTCGCTGGGAACCACTAAACCTTGGAGGCCCTTCAGGGTTGAGCCGATGTTGTAACGCTCCCGGCCGAGCTGCTCCTTGGTAATCTCGTAGGGGTTGCGGTTGATCCTGTCGAAGTCCCCCGTGCACGATGCGAGCAGCAGGAGCAAAGCGCATGGCATCAGGAACTGATTGTATAGAATTTCAGTTTTCATATTCCTAAGACGTTAGAAGGTGATTTTTACGTTCACGCCGATGTTCCGGGTAGACGGAAGCATGAAATAATCGATGCCCTGGTAATAGTTGCCTGTGCTGGCCACCGCCTCCGGGTCGAAAGGGGCGTGGTTATAGAGCATCAGCAGGTTGCGGCCGATGAGGGAGGCTTGGATTCCCATTGCGTTCCGGAACCATTTCCTCGGTAGCTGCCAACTGATGTAGGCCTCTTGCAGGCGTACATTGGTCGCACTGTAGGTATAATACTGAGGCAGACCGCTTGAGGAGCCGATTGCGGCGTACCAGGTCTGTGGATCCACGTAGAAGGTGTCTTCCACGAGCACCGAACCGCGGTTGCGTGCTTCGGATGAGGCTGCGGACACACCGTATTGGTCAAGGGCTGCCTGGGTCGCCGAATAGACGATGCCGCCGAGGCGGGCGGACAGTAGGGCCCCGATGGTGAATCCTTTGAACGATAAGTCGTTCCGCCAGGCGAGGTTGGCTTTCGGGAAAACGCTGCCGAGCTTGATGTCTGGCAGGTTGTCCACGGTCACCAGAGCACCGGCAGGGTCGATCTCTATCTGAGCTTTGTCGTCGCGTTTCAACCCGCTGTTTGTGTACAGATCTCCGAGTGTGCCGTCTTTCTTGAGAATGAACTTGGCCTTGCCTAGCCCCTTTATTTCGAGGCGGTTCTTCGTAATGAGTTCTCCGGTCTCGGGATGGACGTAGTTGTCCACGAGGCGGCGGATCTTATTTTTGTTGGTGCTGAGGGTGAAGCCGGAATCCCAGCTGAAATTCCCCCAGGTATGGTCATAGCCCAGCGTCAGTTCCAGTCCTGTGTTTCTCACCGATCCAGTCTGCACGTATATCGTGGAATAGCCGGAAGAAACAGAAATCTGCGGGTCGAAGGTCTGGTTGTAAGTGTCAGCTCGATACCAGGTCAGGGCAAGGCTGAAATCCTTCCAGAGCCTGAGGTCGAGTCCAGCTTCCCAGGATTCCGTCCGTTCCGGATAGAGATCCCCAATCGGGTAGTGGGTCTTGGGCTTCCAGGTCTGGGTGGTCTCGTCATAGGAGTATGTCAGTGAGGTCAGGTGCCTGGTGTATGGCATTCCGACGGAGCTGTAGGCCGTGCGAACCTTCATCAGATCAAACTGCTCGGGCATCCGGAACATTTGCGAAAGGACGGCGGAGAGGCCGACCGATGGGTAGAAGAATGACGACTGTGGGGAGTTCGCAAGCTGGGAAGCCCAGTCGTTGCGTCCAGTGATGGTCAGGTAGAGTATGCTCTTCCAGCCGATTTCCGCACTGGCGAATACGGATTGCGTCTGCTCCTCCCAGCCAGTCTGTCTGGCTTTTTTCTTGGCGTTGTCCAGGTCGAAGACATTGAACACGTTCGGAATGCCGTTCTCGCGGATCGGCCCCCTGTAGCTGAGTTCGTCGAAGCGAGTGTCCGTAATGCTTGCGCCGAGGTTGGCCACGATTGACCAGTCCCCAAAGCGTTTGTCCACGTTCGCAAGCAGGTCGGCGTAGGTCTGTGCTTCTTCCGATTTGGAAACTGTGTAGTGGCCTTGGGTGCTGCCTTCCGTGAGGGTGCTGATGGTGCTGGCATAGAGCTTCTGCTCGAAGCGGCCTGCGGCGTTATCCACGCGAATGCGGCCGGACAAATCCAGCCAGTCGAGCACCTTCCAGGTTGCGGAGGCGGACAGCATGTATCGTTTCTTGCCTGCATCCCGGAGGTTCCGGTATGCGATCCAGTATGGGTTCTGCATGCGGAGGTCGCCCTCTCCCTGCGGCCAGTACTGCGTCTTGATGAGCCGCGCCGGATCCCAGCGTTCGAAAATTTTGGCGTTTTCGAAGTCGTCCCCGCGCGGGAAAAGATATGCCGGAACCAAAGGGTTCGAATACACTCCTTGGTTGGTCATGTTCCGGTCGTCCTGAACGATGTAGCTGGCACCTACGTCAAGTTTCACCTTGTCCCTGAAAAAAGATGTCGTGTTGCGGAAGGTGAAGTTGTAGCGGTTGTAGCGGTTGTTAGGGATGAAGCCCGTAGAGTTGACTGCAGCGGTGGAGAAGAAGGTCTGGTTCCGTTCGGTGCCAGTAGAGAGGGTGAAGGAGTTTGTGAATACGTTGCCTGTGCGGAAGAAGTCTTCCGGAGTGTAGCCCTTGCGAGCGGCTTCGGGGAGCTTCGGGCCCCAGCTAAGGATCGTGGATCCATACGCATTGCCCCGGCTGCCGGTGCCATATTCATTCTGAAAATGCGGTAGCACAAAAGGACGGATCCATTCGGTGTTGCTGGAGAAGGTGATCTGAGGCTTGCCGGTGAGGCCGCGTTTGGTCGTGATGACGATGGCTCCGTTGGCGGCTGTGCTGCCGTAGAGTGCGGCTGCGGCGGCTCCTGTCAGGACAGACACGCTCTCGATGTCGTCCGGGTTCAGGTCAGCGATGGCTTCCGTGAATCCCCGGGAGCCGAATTCCGTGTCACCTCCTCCGCCGAAGTTGTGCATCGGGATGCCGTCGATGACGTAGAGGGCGTTGCTGGACTGCTGGATGGATTTCGAGCCGCGCATGATCACTTTGGAGGCACCCCCCACGCCGGCGGAGCTTTGGTTGATGGTGACGCCGGCCACCTTGCCGCCCAGGGCGTTGATGAAGTTTGCGTCCTTGATCCGGACGAGATTGTCCGCCTTGACCTGCTGCACGTTGTAGCTTAGCGCTTTCTCCGCCCGGCGTATGCCGAGGGCGGTGACGACCGTCCCTTCCAGGGCAATGGAGCCTTCGACCAGGACAATTTGCAATGAAGCATGGTTTCCAACCGCGATTTGCTGGGACTCATATCCAAGACAATTGATTTCCAGCATGCTCCGGGCATCGGTTACTTCCATTGAAAACCGTCCGTCCTGATCGGTCTGGGTGCCGTTTTCCGTCCCCTGCTCCAGGATTACGGCTCCCGGGACAGGCTGTCCGGCTCGATCCCGGATCGTACCCGAGACCTTGCGGACATCCGCTTTCGCCCGGTTGGACAGGTAAATATGGAAGCCCTCGATGGAGTAATGGATGTCGAGGGGCGCAAACAGGGTCTCGCAAACATTTTCCACCGTTTCATTCCGGACGGAAATGCTGACTGTCCTAGAGAGATCGACGCCTTGGTTCGCAAAGAGATAATGTGTCTGTTGCTTGATGCTCTCCAACGCTTGAGCGAGCGGGGCATCTTCCAGATGCATCGTGATCCGCGTACGTTGTTCCTGAGGCCAGGCCTTGACATCCGGGGCGGAAGCGGACAATGCGAGCAAAATACAAAGAAGACTGCAGAGTGCCTGCAGAATACTCGGAATTTTATTCATACATTTGTATAATGGTTAGTAATAAGTTTCAATGATGTTCCAGTCATGTGCTTGTTGCTATGGCCTGCGGATATTCACGGTATCCGCAGGCTTTTTTATTAGTGGATGTAGAGGGTGTCGCCGTCTCGCTCGTAGCGGAAGTCGGCCAGGTGCTGCAGAACGCGAAGCGCGTAGTCGATCCCATCGTTGATGCGGATTTCGCCGCTTGTGCAGTGTAGCACGGGAACGTTGGCGCATTCGATGACGATGCGGATGCCAAAGGCATTCTCGAATTCTCGCATCAATTCTTCGAAGCTCCGTCCGCCAATGTCGAGGATGCCTTGGGTCCAAAGGATATGCTTCCGGACATCCTGCGCCTCTTTCTGCAGGTGTCCGCCGACGAGGTTCACGGTCTCATCAGGCTTCATCATTAGTTCTTCCGTGCCGTTGCCAACCTTGACGGAGCCTTTGACAAGGGCGACGGAAAAAATGCCGGCAGCCGGGTCGGCATCCACGTTGAATTCTGTTCCCAGCACTTCGACATCAGAGGCGAAAGTCTTTACTATGAATGGTTTGTCTGGGTCGTGCGTCACGGAGAAGTAGGCTTCTCCAGTCAGACTGACGGTTCGGTTCTTCCGGGAGAAAGCCATTGGATAGCGCAGGCTTGCACCCGAATTCAGTTTTACGCTGGTGCTGTCTGGCAGAATGAAATCCATCTGTTGTCCGGCCGGAACCCGGACTTCCGCCATCGTGTGAGAGAGCTGGCTCTGAACAATGCTGCCTATGATGTGTACTGCTCCAAACGCAATTGCAAAGGCGGCAGCGACACTTGCGGCGGCTAGGGCGGCGGTGCGCAGGATCGGCTTGCGGCGATTCCGGGCGGCCGGCCGGAGGCGGTCGGTCTCCGGCCGGATGTCATGCAGGACGAGTGCCTGGTACACGTCGAACGTCCTGCGGAAGCGTTTCCGGTTCGCAGAATCCTCTTTCAGCCAATCGTTCAGCTGCATTTCCTCTTCCGGAGAAGTATCGCTCCGGAAGTACTTGAACAGCATCTCATCAGAGATTCTTTCATGGTTTTCCCTCTGGGTCATGGTCGATGTGGTTTGTGGCAGCGTAAGGCGTTTGTTCCTATGTGCTTTACTTATTAAGCGTCTGGGCGAGGAAGTCTGACGCAAAAATTTCGTATAATTTGTAATCCTGCCAGAAACGTCGTATTTTTAATTGCTGGAAAAAAGACATGCCTGATGGAAAATCCCATATTTCCGACGATTCACTGATGTCGCTGCATAAGGAGAGGGAGCGCTTCGTGCTGCTTGCTCTGTCCTTCGTGCGGGATCGTGAGGTTGCGGAGGATTTGGTGCAGGAAAGCCTGCTCTATCTGCTGGAGAACCAGGAGCGGATTGCGGACCGGAACTTGGCGGGCTATTTTTCCAAGGTCGTGATGAACAAGTGCTTGGACCTGCTGAGGCGGATGCGCCGTCGGGGCGAGATCGAGGGTCAGATCCGTAACGGAGCTCTGCTGGATGAGTCGATCGCCATCCTTTCTGGGAAGGTCTCCGAGGATGCAGCTCTGCAGGTAGACATGAGCGGCCGGATAGAAGCCTGCCGGAAGGCACTGCCATCCCTGGCTTTCAAGGTGTTCATTGCCAGCCGGGTCGGTGGGATGACGCATCGGGAGATCGCAGAGGAGTTTGGGATCGCCCCAAGGCGCGTGAACACTGAAGTGCAGCGTGCGCTATCGGTGTTCCGGAAAGAATTTCAGGACTATCTCCAGAACTCGGCTCAGCCGGTGCCTTGACTGGAGCAGCACTGGTCTCAGGCAGCTTGCATCGGGAATATCTCTTTCGTTTGGTCTCTCATATTGCTTCCTGGACGAGAGTGAATGATTCATTTGAGAGGCCGTGGAAATGGTACTATTCAATTTTCATGACATCTAGGTCAACTAGGCCTGGAATGCCCATGACCACGGCCTTGTCACTTACCTGCCAGATCTTCCATGGCTCGCAGCCTGGCTGCTGCTTCCTGTAATGAGCTACCCAGACGGAATATTCATTGACGATTCCTTCGCAAAGATTGTCCTTGATGAAGGACGAACTTGCGTAGACGATAGGTTTTTTCCCATATTCTTTTTCAATCGCCGTCAGCCATTGCAGAACCCTCTGGTTCAGAAGCTCCTTGGAGCAGCCTTGGTGGATGGTCTCGATGTCTAGTGCCGGTGTCAGGTCATTTGGCCGCAGTTTTCCAACGGTCTCGATGAAGTTCTCGGCCTGAAGCTCTCCGTCTTTAGAACTTCGGAAGAAGTGGTAGGCCCCTCGCTTGACGTTTGCCTTTCCAGCTTCTCTCCAATTTGTCTTAAAGTCGCAGTCCTTGAAAGTTGCGCCCTCGGTCGCCTTGATATAGACGAAACTCACAGGCTTTATATTCATTGCCCTATAAGGGTCCTTGACAGTCCTCCATCTGCGATCGGTCATCACATAGAGCGAGTCCCATATGATCGGCCCATCGTTATTATGGGAGATGTCTATGCCATAATGCCAGTCTCCCTGAGGCACCTTGGCACCATATTCTTTATTGAAACTGAAATGCTGGCTTAGCAGAATGACGATTAAAGCGGCTACGACTGCTATCGCAGCAGCCTGCCATACAGAAACCTTAACGACCTTCTTCCTACTCTTCCTGGCCATAGGCTTCCTAGTTCCAGCTTTTTTAGACACCGCCTTTCTTGTGGGAGCTTTCTTTGCAGCTGGCATCGTCTGGAACGTTGAAGGTTTGCTTTTTTTCGTCATTGCAATTGATTTTTCTGCAAAAATAATTAAATTTGTTGAAGACAATTCAGCGAATTAATTCAATATCTAATATCGTTTATCATGGAACTAAAAGGATCTCAGACAGAAAAGAATCTGCACACTGCGTTTGCTGGCGAGAGCCAGGCTCACACAAAGTATCTTTATTACGCATCAAAAGCCGCTAAAGATGGCTACGTTCAGATAGGCAAGCTTTTTGAAGAAACCGCTCGCAACGAGAAAGAACATGCTAAGATATGGTTCAAGATACTCCATGGCGGTGAGATGCCAACGACGGAGGTGAATCTCGAGGATGCTGCCACCGGTGAAAATTACGAGTGGACTGACATGTATGCCGGTTTCGCCAAGACTGCAAAAGAAGAAGGCTTCGATGACATTGCCTTCTTATTCTCCAGCGTAGGGGCCATAGAGAAAACCCATGAGGAAAGATACAGGAAACTGCTTAAGAATATCCAGGATGCTGTAGTTTTCTCTCGTGATGAAGATTGCATATGGGAATGCTCCAATTGCGGCCATATCGTCATTGGCAAGAGGGCTCCAGAGGTCTGCCCTGTCTGCAAACACCCTAAGAGCTATTTCCAATTAAAAGCCAATAACTATTAACCATTCTTTATTCATGAAAAAAATATTTGCGCTTGCGTTGCTGGCTTCGATGGTTCTCCCATTGTCAGCCCAAACTAAGAAAGCCGTTCTTCCAGAGTATAAGTTCACTGTAGTAAAGGAAAACCCTATCACTTCGGTCAAGAATCAGAACCGTTCTAGTACCTGCTGGTGTTTCTCCACCATCGGTTACATTGAGTCAGAGATCATTCGTCAGAAAGGCATAAATGACACTACTCAGTATCCAGACCTTTCGGAAATGTTCGTGGTCTCCCATTCCTATAAGGATAGGGCCGACAAGTATGTGCGTACAGATGGAAACATTGGCTTTTCGGCTGGTTCCGAGTCAGGAGACGTTTTTCATGTCATAGAAGACTACGGCATAGTGCCTCAAGCTGCCATGCCTGGTCTTCAGTCCCTCCCGATTCATGGTGAGCTGGATGCTACTACGAAGTCCTTCGTGGATGTAATCGTTAAGAATCCTAACAAAACCCTTTCACCGAACTGGAAGAAGGCTTTTGACGGCATCGTGGACAGTTTCCTTGGCAAGGTGCCGGAGACTTTCGAGTACAATGGCAAGACTTACACGCCTGCCCAGTATAGGGACGAGCTTGGAATCAAAGTTTCCGATTTCGTATCGCTGACATCGTTCACGCACCACCCATTCTATTCTTCGTACATAATGGAACTGAGCGATAACTGGAGATGGGACAGCGCATACAATGTTCCTATCGACGAACTCATGGATGTGCTTTATTCCGCAATTAATAATGGCTATACGGTAGCATGGGGCACTGATGTAAGCGAGTCGGGCTTTAACAGGGACGGAATCGGCGTCCTGATTGATGACTCTAAAAAGCCTACTGCGGGTTCTGACCAGACTCGCTGGACCGGAGATGCTGGAGATAAGGCGCAGCCTAAGCAGGAGGAATTTCCTGCAGAGATTGCCGTGACGCAGGAGTCACGCCAGCAGTGGTATGACGAGAAAAACACTACCGACGATCACGGAATGCAGATTTTCGGCCTTGCGAAGGATCAGAACGGAAAGGATTTCTTCATGGTAAAGAATTCCTGGGGCGAGACGGGCAAGTATAAGGGAATATGGTACTGCTCTGATGCCTTCGTGCGTGGCAAGACCTTGGAAATCACTGTTCATAAGGATGCTCTGCCAAAGGATCTGAAGAAGAAGCTTGGGATTAAATGAGCATTCGCAAATACATACCGAACACCATAACTTGTGCGAACATCCTGTGCGGTGCTGCTGGTATTGTATTTGCGTTCAGCGATTCGCTTGAATCATCTTTTATAATGATGCTCGCCGCCGCCGTCTTCGACTTCATGGACGGTCTGGCGGCGAGGTTCTTGAAGGCATATTCAGACTTCGGCAAGGAGCTGGATTCTTTATGCGACGTGGTGAGCTTCGGGGTTCTGCCTTCGGCTATGCTGTCGCGGCTTTTCATGCCATCCGCTTTGTCTGTTTGCGGCCATGTCGGCGGTACGATTCTTGGCCTCATGCCTTTGCTTCTAGCCGCTTTTTCGGCGCTGAGGCTTGCAAAGTTCAACCTTGATGAGCGTCAGCACGATAGTTTCTTAGGCCTGCCTACCCCTGCAGCCGCAATGCTTTGCGGCTCGCTAGCCGCTTACGTCAGCGTCGCTCCTGGCGGCATCCTGGCCTCTTGGTGCAGGAATCTTGCATTCATTCCCTTGCTCACGGTGTTGCTGTGTGCATTGCTTGTGAGCGAGATTCCGATGTTCTCTATGAAGTTCGGAACGAGCAAAGAGACTCCGATGAGAGAGAAAGCCAAACGCTTGGCATTATTGGCAGTCGCTGCATTGTCTGTGGCAGCTGCTGTGACTTTCGGACTTCGCTGGACGGTGATCCCAATCATTAGTTTTACGGTCTACATAATCATTAACCTGTTTTTCGTCCTTTTCCCTCAAAGAGCATGACAGGCGGTAAATATGTGATATTTTATGTCCATGGCATGGGTGGGGGCAGAGACAGCCGAATTCCGGCCATTCTGAAAGATAGCCTGGGCTCTAAGTTCGAGGTTTTCATCCGCACTTACGATTTCGACCCTGAGGTTGCCACTTCACAGCTTGCTCAGTGGGTTTCCGAGGTGCATCCTGATTTGGTGATAGGTGAGAGCATGGGCTGTGTGCATGCCATAGCTTTGAGAGGCTATCCTCATCTTTTCGTCTCCCCATCTCTGAATGCTCCGCTATATTTTCAAGCGATGGCTGTTGTAGATAGGATCCCTGGTCTTACGAAATTCTTTGACTGGTATTATCGCCCTAAGCCTGGCGACAGACAGAGATTGCATTTTGATCCTTCTCTCTTGAAAAAATGGGCTTCATGCCGGAAGATGGCATTGCAAAACACAACTTTTAATGGCAGCAAGGACAGCTTCTATGCCTTCTTCGGAACTAAAGACAAGTTCCGCCGCAGCGGAGTCGTTTCTGTAAGGACTTGGCAGAAATATTTCGGTGATGGTACTTACGCAATATACGAAGGCACCCATTTCATGGAGGAAGAATATATTCAAGCTCTTCTCATCCCAAAAATCTACGAGGTTTTAGGAATATAGCACTTTTCGGTCCATTGCTCTTCGAACCCTGCGAACGCAGTAAATTCAAAATAATTCTAATTCTGTGATAGCTTTTGTTATGTTAGCTTTGGCTATGGTGGGCTGCATCGCTTTATTAAGCGACATGCCCTCTGGGGTGATTTGAATGACATCCTCGAATCCTGCTTCTAGAAGCTGATCTCTGTCAGATACTTTGCCTGCTAAGAGGTAGACTTTCGTTTTTCTGCCGCAGCCGCACTCTGCGTCATATTTCTTGGCATATTCAAGAACACCGAAAGGAACTTTACCTTTAAGCGTTTGAATGTCGGAATGACCCTCACCAGTAATGACAACGCTACAAGAATCAAGCATATTCCCAAACCTGGCAAGATCCAGCACTTTCCAGATGCCGGGAACCATGTCTGCCCTGAAACAAGCCCTAAGCGCACCCCCGATGCCACCTGCTGCACCCGAACCTGGAATATTCCTGATGTCTTCTCCCGAAAAATTTGAATAGACGTAGCAGAGTTGAGCCATCCAGGAGTCTATTGCATCTGCCATTTCTGGTGTTGCACCCTTCTGAGGAGCGAACATTTTAGCAGCTCCTCCATTTCCGAAAAATGGCACTGAGACATCGTAGAAGCCAGTAATTCTACAATACGGAATGTTCTTGTTCCTTCTGCTGGATTCTATCTCCAAGATATTCCCCAGCTCGGCCTGACCAGGTGCCAACATGCCTGAAGGCGTCAAGAATCTATAGCCAAGCGCCTGCAGCATGCCAGTGCCCCCATCGCAAGTTGCAGTGCCTCCTAAACCTAGCCAGATTTCTTCTACGCCGGAATCCAAGGCATCTGCCATCATTTCCCCGGTGCCGAAAGAACTTGAATATAATGGGTTACGATCTTCTGGCGCAACAAGGCCCAATCCGCTGGCTGCGGCGGTTTCAATTATCGCAATCGTACCATCCGCAGCCAATCCGTATTCTGCAGTTATGGAGTGTCCTAGGGGGTCAGTGCAATTGACTTTTCTGTATATGCCGTCGAGCAGTTCGGTTATTACTTCCGTGAAACCTTCGCCGCCATCTGAGATAGGAACCACAGCCGCCTCCCCAGAAGAAAAGGCGGCCATCGCTGCTTTTCCGGCTTCCTGCGAGGTCAGACAGCCCTTGAAAGAATCTATGGCGATGATCGCTTTCAAATCGTCCTTCCAGGGTAGGCCTTAAGCCCGGCTTCGAGAGCATCCATAGCCTTCTCTAGCTCAGGCACCTCTAGCACGTATGCTAGGCGGATGTGGCTGATGCCGCATCCAGGTGTCCTATAGAATGACTGGGCTGGAGTGACCATGGTCGTCATTCCATTGTAGCTGAAGTCTGTGAGCATCCATTTGCAGAAGTTCTCGGCATTATCGACAGGAATCTCTGCAATGGTATAGAACGCTCCGCCTGGAACAGGGGAATATACGCCTTCCATGGCATTTAGTCTCCCCAAAGCATAGTCTCTTCTGGCAATATATTCCTTTTTAGTAGTTTCGAAATAGGAATCTGGCGTGTCCATTGCACCCAATGTCGCAATCTGTCCATAGACAGGGGCACAGAGCCTCGACTGCCCGAACTTAAGGGCGGCGGCAATGACATCTTTATTGTGGGAAATGATGCAGCCGATTCTCACGCCGCAAAGATTGTAACGCTTAGATACAGAATCCAATAATATAACGTTCTGCTCAAGCCCCGGAATATTCATTGCGGAGAAGTGGGGTTCTCCTGAATAGCAGAATTCCCTGTAAACTTCATCGGAAATAAGGAACAGATCGTGCTTTTTGCAGAAGTTCCCCAAGACCATCATATCCTCTTTAGAGTACAGCGTTCCGGTAGGGTTGCCTGGGTTGCTGACAAGTACGGCCTTAGTGCGAGGAGAGACCAGTTTCTCGAATTCGTCGATAGAAGGCACTATGAAGCCTGTGCTTATGTCGGTGTGGACTACTTTAAGATTAATATTGTTCAGGTAGCAAAATGTATAATAATTAGTGTAGAATGGCTCCATTACGAGAAGCTCATCCCCCTCGTCGCAAGCAATCTGCAAGGCAATGTCTATGCCCTCGCTTCCTCCGGTAGTGACAATAATCTCGGAAGGGTCGATATTTATGCCGACCTTGCGATAATATTTTTCGGCGAAGGCTTTCCTCAGCTCCATCATTCCAGCAGAATTCGAGTAAGAAACGTGATCAAGGTCGTTGTTCCTCACTGCATCCAGCACGCACTTCGGAGACTTTATGTCCGGAGCGCCTACGTTAAGGTGAAAAACCTTGACGCCTTTACTCTTTGCCTCGTCGGCAAATGGAACCAGTTTCCTGATGGCGGAAGCTGGCATAAGCTGAGTTTTTTTAGAGATGCTTGCCATGTCGTTCTGCTAATAAATAAGTTAAAGTTTTATATGCATGATATCTTTTCAAAGATAGTGATTTTTTTTACCTTTGTAGACGTTCTTAACAAATTAATTTAAGTTTTATGTCAACTTTCAGACAAAGAGCATTGAATGAAGCTGCAATGCATGGAAACGAGCGTTATTTCGTTGAGGATGGTCCCATCTCATCGTTTTTCGGTGTGAACGTCTTCGATAGGGAAAAGATGCGCCGCTACATGTCAAAGCCAGCTTATGAGGCTGTGATTTCTGCTAGCGAGTATGGCACCAGCATCGACCGCAGCTTGGCAAATGAAGTTGCCACTGGCATGAAAACTTGGGCGATAGAGATGGGCGCTACTCATTACACGCACATCATTGAACCGCTTACTGGTCTTACTGCGGAAAAGCATGAGGCTTTCGTCACTGTCAAAAATGGTGATGTCTTCGAAAGATTCAGCGGCACTGCTCTTGTCCAGCAGGAACCTGACGGCTCAAGTTTCCCTAGCGGAGGATTGAGGAATACGTTCGAGGCCCGCGGTTATTCCGCGTGGGACCCAACTTCCCCTGTTTATATCCTTGGTCAGACGCTCTGCATACCTTCTATCTTTGTTTCCTACAATGGAGAAGCGATTGATATGAAGGTGCCGAACCTGAAAGCTTACCAGGCTCTAAACAAGGCTGCCGTCTCGGTGGCAAATCTTTTTGACGATGCGGTCACAAAGGTGACTGTAAACATAGGTCTCGAACAGGAATATTTTTTGGTCGATGAGGCCCTTTACAAGGCTCGTCCTGACCTTGCCCTCTGTGGCAGGACGGTTCTTGGGCACACTTCAGCGAAAGATCAGCAGCTCTCTGACCATTATCAGGGTACAATCCCTCAAAGGGCGATGTCTTTCATGAAAGATTTCGAGACGGAGGCTTATAAGCTTGGCATAGAACTCACTACAAGGCATAACGAGGTGGCTCCTAATCAGTTCGAGAGCGCTCCGAAATTTTGTGAGATGACCAAGGCCATCGATCAGAACATGCTTCTGATGACTGTGATGCAGCAGGTGGCTGATAAGCATCATCTGAAAGTCATTCTTCACGAGAAACCTTTCGCCGGCGTAAATGGAAGCGGCAAGCATACGAATTGGTCTATGCAAACAGACACTGGCGTCAATCTGCTCTCACCAGGGACGACTCCAACCACGAACCTTCAATTCCTTGCTTTCTATGCGTCTGTCCTGAAGGCTGTGCATCAGCATAACACGTTGATAATGACTTCTGCCTGCACTTACAGCAACGGTTTCCGCCTTGGCGGGAACGAGGCTCCGCCAGCGGTCATGTCAGTATTCTCGGGGTCTACACTTTTTAAAGTCTTTGATTCCATCATGAAGATGAAAACAGACAAGAGTGCAGGTTCGGGCAAAGAGTCAATTAAGCTTGTTAATTCCATTCCTGAGATATTCCCAGATAACACGGATCGTAACAGGACATCTCCTTTTGCCTTCACTGGCAACAGGTTCGAGTTCCGCGCAGTAGGTTCTTCAGTGAACGCTGCATCTGTGACTTATGTGCTTAATGCCGCTGTTGCTGAGGCTCTTGCCGATTTCCGTATGCGCGTGGACAAGAAAATGATGGCACGCAGCAAGAAGAACGATGCAGTTATGGAGGTCGTTAAAGAATTCCTAACCGAATCACAGGATGTAATGTTCGAAGGCAATGGCTACAGCGCAGAGTGGCTTGAAGAGGCTAAGAAGAGAGGGCTGAAGGCCATCACGAATTTCCCTGATGCATATAAGAACTATCTCACGAAAGATTCAGAGGCTCTTTTCGTCAAGCAAGGCATCCTTTCCAAGGCCGAGATAGAGGCGCGCTACGAGGTTCTGAACGAAACATACGTGAAGAAGCTTCAGATTGAGGCTAGGGTGATAGGCGACCTTTGCCTGAATCATGTCATTCCTGCCGCTGTAAGGTATCAGGATTTGCTTATTCAGGATATTACCGGCAGCCAGGCAGTGTTCAAGGCAGAGAGCAAAGAACTTTGCAAGGCCGAGATTAACACGTACAAGAAAATAGCTGGTTTCATTAATAACTTGCAGGCTGATGTCGAGCAGCTGGTCGAGGCTAGGAAGAAGGCCAATGCCGTTTCCGACATTGCCAAGAGAGCAAAGCTATACTCTACGGAAGTCATGTCCTGGATGAAGAAAGTGCGTTACAGCGCAGACCATCTGGAGATGCTCGTGGATGATGAACTCTGGCCTATGCCGAAGTACAGGGAGCTCCTGTTCTTCTAAATGAATATAATATATTAATGAAGAATCTTTTAAGCATTTTTTTCATTGCTGTGGTTTTGTCTGGCATTACGTCATGCGCTAGGCACGTAGAAAGCACTTTCGTGGCTATCCCTTTCGTGGATGACCTTCTCGCAGATTCGCTTCCTGCGTTAAAGTCCTATGCCGCATTATCCGGCAAAACCACTGGCAGCATTGCTCTAGTAGGGGATCCATCCGAATGCCTGAAGGTGAGCGAGGAACTCATGACTTCGGATAAGTTCGATAATGTGGATGGCCGCAAAGTTTCAGATGGCCTGCCAGATTTCGCTGGCGAGACTTTTGTTTCCATCCTGGACTTGTACGACGCACCTTTCGACAGCATAATATTCAAGAGAGATTCTGTGGCATTAAGAGAAATTTCTGTTCGCGACTGCGTTTATGCTCTGGATACTTCTTTCAGTTTCACTCCGTACGGCGGTCGTGCATCTATCTCGAAAGGCTCCCCGAAAGTGCTGGTGGTTTGCTCTCCATTAGTGACAGAGTGTGCTATAGCCGATATTGAAGATTTCTTTTCTAAGATAGGGTGCCAGATTCCAATCATCTGTTCAACGGACACCGCATATTCGTATTCAGAATCACTCTATTCCCTTCTTAGGCAAAAGAATATGTTCACTCACGACATCGCATATCCTTCTGCTGAGGGCTATGTTGTAGTGCCTATGGATGACAGTTCGATGTCACTAAATTCTGTCCTTGTCAGCTTTGACGAGGGCTTCATCCCAATTGAATACCCAGATTCTGTGTCCATATGGTCAGTTGCTCCAAAAACCGTGGAATCGTATGTTCAAAAATAGTATTACTCCGGAAGAAATAGAAAAGCTGCAGCTGGCTAGTTTTAAGGGCAAGATAAAAGTAATCAATAGGTTAGGATTGGATTTCATTCTGGCAGTCAGGTACTTGAAAAAGCAGAAGATCATCGGTTTCGACACTGAATCTAGGCCATGCTTTTCTCCGAATCAGCATCACTATGGTGTCTCGCTTCTTCAGCTTTCTGGGGAAGACGAGGCGTTTCTTTTTAGGATAAAACTTATGGGAGGAATCCCGAAGCCGCTCAGGAATATTCTCTCGAACGAGAAGATCTTGAAGGTCGGTGCAGCTGTGAACGATGACGTACACGGGCTGCGGAAGCATCACGATTTCGAGCCTGGTGGTTTCGTGGATTTGCAGAAGGTGGTCTGGGAATATGGCATCAAGGATAAGAGCGTTAAGAAAATGAGCGCAATCATTTTGGGTTTTCGGATTTCCAAGAGCCAGCAGCTTTCGAATTGGGAAGCGGGCAGACTTTCAGAGTCGCAGAAGCTTTATGCTGCGACTGATGCTTGGGTCTGCCTGAAGATGTACAAGAAGCTTTTGGCTTCTGAGAAACACCCTCTGACTCCAGAGGAAATGCTTCCGAATCCGCCGAAACAGCATATAGCTGTTCCTACGGCTAATTCGGTATCTGCGTCAGCCAGCTCAGTTGCGGCGGCGCATAGTTCAGCGCCTGCGGCAGACCCCTCAGTTTCGACGACTTGCAGTTCGGCTTCTGCGGCAGACCGCCCTGTTTCGACGAAGCGCAGTTCAGCGCCTGCGGCAGACCGCCCTATTTCGACGAAGCGCAGTTCAGCGCCTGCGGCGCGCAAACAAAAAGGTGCCGTTTCTGCCACCAATCGTTCCGTCAAACATAAATGAATATGACTAAGATTATTCTGAAAAAGGGTAGGGAAGAGTCTCTTCGCAGGTTTCATCCATGGGTGTTCTCCGGTGCTATCGCTCAGATCGTGGGTGAGCCAGCGGAAGGTGATATCGTGGGTGTTTTCGCTTTTGACGGCTCATTCCTAGCATATGGCCATTATCAGATAGGCTCAATAGCCGTCAGGGTGCTCAGTTTCAACGGAGAAAATCCCACGAAGCCGGAATTTTTTATGCATATGCTGTCGAAGGCTCTGCACCTTCGCATTGCCGCCGGACTGGCAAGTTTTGGTCATCCTGACCTGAGAAACGATAGTCATTCTGAACAAACCACCCACCGTAATCCTGAACAAGCCACCTACCGTAATCCTGAACAAACCATCCACCGTCATCCTGAACTTGATTCAGGATCTAATCCTACCAAGAATCCTGTTACAGGATCTGTCACGAACTGCTATCGCCTAGTGCACGGCGAGGGAGACGGCCTGCCAGGTCTAATCATAGACTTTTACGATGGCGTTTGTGTGATGCAAGCACACTCCGTAGGTATGTTCAGAGCAAAAGAGGCCATCTGTAATGCGCTAAAACAGATTTACGGAGACTCTTTGAAGGCGGTTTACGACAAAAGTTCCGGCACAGCCCCTTTTAAGGCGGGACTGGACTTAGTGGATGGATACATTTATAAAACTGATGGTTTTTCTGATGACGAACAGGTCGTTCAGGAAAACGGTCATGAATTCCTAGTTAACTGGACCGAAGGTCAGAAAACAGGATTTTTCCTAGACCAGAGAGAGAACAGGCTGCTTACGGAAAAATATTCAAAGGGACGCAATGTCCTGAACCTTTTCTGCTACACAGGCGGCTTCTCCGTCTATGCCCTTGGCGGCGGCGCCGTTCACGTCGACTCGGTAGACAGCTCTAAGAAAGCCATTGACATGGTTTCTAAGAATATGTCGCTGAATGGCTTCGAGAACTCCTCCCACTCGGAGTTCTGCGAAGACGCTATGGAATATCTTGCTAAAGTGCCTGAGGACAAATATGATCTGATGATAGTGGACCCTCCTGCATTCGCAAAGCACAGGGGCGCTTTGAGCAATGCCCTGAGGGCATATCAGCGACTTAATGCTGCAGCTATTTCCAAAGTGGCTCCAGGAGGCATCATATTCACTTTTAGCTGTTCTCAAGTAGTTGATAAAGAGGCGTTTGCCCTTGCCGTATTCTCTGCTGCAGCTCAGACAGGCAGGAGCGTTCGCATTCTGGATCGCCTGAACCAGCCCGCAGATCATGCAGTGAACATCTACCACCCCGAAGGTGAATACCTGAAAGGCCTTCTTCTTTACGTGGAATAATCGTAAAAGCCTCGCAGGCTTCCACACTATGATTTAATGTTGTCTGCACTTTTAAATTATCTTTCCGAATAAATTTGCGCAAACGGGAATTTAATCTTAAATTTGCATTCACGTCAATTGACCAGTGATTTGTGTTGCCGAGTGCAAGTCCATGCGATGTTGATTCAAGGTGCCTTGGCCGAGTGGTTAGGCACAGGTCTGCAAAACCTGGTACAGCGGTTCGAATCTGCTAGGCACCTCCTCTTAAGGGTCTCTGACCTTTACTATTCCCCAATAGTCTTTACGCCAATAAAGGAGTGTGTGAAAGGCTTTTATAACTATCTTATTATTAATGTTTTCAAAAAAACAATAATGCACACTGTATCGTCATGCAGGCCGTACATATGCCTTCCATAAGTTATCGTTTGTGAATGGTGATTTTCAGCAATACCAGTACGGTCTCCGTCCCCCAGAGCGGCCATCCACGTCATCCTGAACTTGATTCTGTATTTGTTGTCTGCGAGCATAGATTCCGGGTCGAGCCAGGAATGGCGGGAGAGAATCTATGTGTGCCCACAAAGTCATCCTCGTCCGCACCGATGGCTCTGGCAGACCCTGCATTTTGTAGTCCCTGATTTCGTCCATCCATGCCGCACCGCCACAGCCAGATTCTCGCCATGTAGGCGAAGGTTGTCCAGTCGCAAAGTCCACTTTGCAAATCGGTCGGGAGGCAAAGTGCCTCTGAGTGGTCTGCATTGTGGTTATTCTGACTTTAGGCTGCCAGTTGAGGCGGTCAAAAATCGGTAATTCCCCACTACAGCACCATATAAGCCACATTCACTCCCGAGTGAGCTGCAAAGAGGCAGTCGTATGTGGTGTTACTGTGAGCTGCAAAGAGGCACTTGGCTATGGCGTGATTGTGAGCTGTAAGGCTCGAGGTTTGCCCAACATGCCTTTCGTGAAGGTTACGAACTTTTTTGATGCAAACATGCAATACATAGTCATGCCGTTTGCAGGAGAGATTGTCTTAATAATAAACTTACCTTCGTTGATGGCTGATTAATTGAACCCGACTTTGTGTAAGAATATTGGCTTCTCAGCTCTTGCAAAGACTTTTGATGCAGTCGGGAGGGGGGGGAGATTGTCTTAAAAGAGAAGTTGCTCTCTTTGATAGCTGAACAATTGGATCAGACCTCGTAGAGAGGGTATTGGCTTTTCAACTTTCACATAGACTTTTAAGACAGTCTGGGGGGGAATGTAACAGCATAGCCGCTATGTCAGTAACGGAAGACGATTACTACATAGTCTGGAACAAGACTGTCTATGCCTCTGGCTCCATCGTGGTCTGCCTGTGGACAACGGAACGGATGCACCGTACTATCTAAGGCCGACGTCTAAATGTTTGAGGATCGGCTTTAACGGTCGTAGGAAAAGATGTGTACGTGGTTGGAAGCTAATCTCGATAGGTCCACTTATGACTATGTCTTCGTCCCTCACGTATTGAAGAATGTCGTCGAGCAGGGCATTAACCTGTCCGAAGGGACGACGATCTGGTCTATGACCTCTGCGATAGTGGAAAAACAGCAGTAAGTCGCGTCCGATTAATTAGTTTCTGGAATCAGCCAAGAGAGGCGATCCAGTCCTTCATCTGCTGGGCTTTGGACATCGCCGACTCGAAGAGACGCATCTGATTGCGAGTTCGCACTAGGTTGTGCTCCGGATATTTGATCTTGTAATATGTGTCTCCGTTGATGTAGTCGGCGAAGAAGCGTACAGCCTGCATGAAAGGAAACAGGCATGCAGCGTACGGCAGATTCTCTTTCTCTATAGGGGTCAGGAAAGGCTTCGTGCCCTTGATGTAGCCCCTTGAAAAGGCCTTGAATATATTCATGTCAAAATCCACCTTGTCCAATTCCGGAGAGTCCTCAGCCACTGGATTTGCCGCAGTGCGAAGGAAATCGCCGAAATCAGAGAACACGAAGCTTGGCATGACTGTGTCCAAGTCAATTACGCACAGTACATTGCCGTCTTTGTCGAACATCATGTTGTTAACTTTCGTGTCACAGTGGCATATTCGTTTTGGAAGCTTGCCTTCACGATGCAATTGCTCAGCCTTGCACATCTCCTCTCCATATTTGTCAATTTCGGAAAGAATCTTGTGCAGCTCCTGGCTCTCAGAATGGTCATCCTCGTGAAGCCTTCCAGCTTTGTCCTCCTGGACTGCCTGCACCAGCTGGCGAAGCCTTAGCTCCATGTTGTGAAAGTCCGGAATGGTCTCTCCCAGTTTGTCGGGGAGATCGGTGAGCATCGCCTCGAAGTTGCCGAATGCCTCCCCGGCCATCTCTGAGTAATGAGGATCGACAGTCTCGTACGTATAGGCATCTGGGATGAATACGGAAACTCTCCAGTATTTCTGGCCATCGAAGTAATATGTCTTCGGATTTTCGCTGATGAGCACATCCAATTTCTCTCCCTCGGACTTCAAAGGGATGAATCGCAAGACTCTGCGTTTGATGTCTTTCTCGCCACATGCCTCGAGTTTCTTCCGGATGTGCCTCGTGACTGCCTCGATGTTGCTCTGGAGCAAATCTACGTCAGTGAACACCGCATTGTTTATCCTCTGAAGCACATAATCATCGCCATTACCCTTAGTGGTAACTTTATATGTGTCATTTATAAGACCATTTCCTAGAGGCTTGATATCTTTAATGTCGCCCTCTATGGCGAATTTTTTCACGATTCCAACGAGATTTTCCATATCTGGTTATATTTTAGCCATCAAATTTACTGATTTTTCTTTAAGTTTGCGAATATATGGAATTATATGAATATGCCAGGCCAGCTCTGATGGCAGGCAAGAAGATACTTTATTTGCACGGCTTCGCCTCAAGCGGTGCGACGGGAAGCGTCGGCACCCTGCGGCTGCTTATGCCGGAATGCCAAGTGATTGCGCCAGATCTGCCCGTGGAACCCTCCGAGGTTATGAATATGCTGAGGGCATTAGTCGCCTCGGAGAAGCCTAACCTCGTCATCGGGACGTCGATGGGAGGGATGTATGCTGAAATGCTTTATGGAATAGACAGGATTCTGGTGAACCCTGCATTCCAGCTTGCGGATACAATTCTTAAGCATAACGGCTTGGGTCGCCAGGATTTTCACAATCCGCGCGCCGACGGACAGATGTCGTTCCTGATAACGAAAGGTATGATAGAAAGTTTCCGGGAGGTCTCCTCGCATTGTTTCGAAAAGGCTCCAGAAGACTCCGCCAGGGTATATGGGCTTTTCGGCATTCACGACGACTTGGTGCATACGTTCGATCTTTTCTCTCAGCACTATCCTCAGGCCATTCGCTTCGATGGCGAGCATCACTTGAACGATGATGCCATTCTCCACTCGCTCCTGCCTGTCGTTCAGTGGATTGACGATCGTCAAAGGGGAGTCTCCCGCAGGGTCATTGTAATTGCCCTAGGCGACAAGATAGTGAATCATTCCAGCGGCTTCCGAAAAGCAGTGGAGATTTTATCACAGTCCTACGACATTCATATTCAGGCATCTGTGCCTTACAACCATCCGTCTGGGATTTCCGATGCTGCCAATAGGGATGACAGGGAGTCATGGGGAAGCATGGGCTGTGCAGATATTTTTTCTTGGTGCGAACGCGAGCTGGGCGTGCCAGTATGGAACAGGGTCACCATAACGAACCATAAAGAATTACTCCTCGCGGATTACCTGATTGACGGCGAGCCTGGCGTGAATGGCGGTTGTCCGACCGATGACAGTCCGGCAGGCTTCATGGGCACTCTCATCGAATACGGCTCCGATGCCTTCAAGTCTTGGGAAGACATCATTGCCTATTTCTCCCGCCTAGGCGGGCAGTAATGTGCTATAGGATGCTATTTACGAGGTCAGTCGCTCAGCCGTTTGACCGTCTTGGTTATTTCTTTCCTTAGTCTTTCTGTGCAGTTTGACGTTCCAAGATAATCATTTAGCTCGTCTTTGATGGCTGCTCTAGCGGATGAGCGGTTGTACCAGCCGAGGGTTTCAGCTGCTGCTACCCTGAGTTCTTCAGGCTCATCATTACCCTTTACTATGTCCAGCAGGGGCCGGGCTGCCTTAATATACCTATTGTTCCTGAATGTCCTTATCGCAGACATGCGTTTCTTGGAAGATGCTGACTCATCGGACAAGGTTTCAACATTGCTGTCGAAATATTCATAGCCACTGATGATATGCATTGCATCTTCCGCCTGCATCTGAACCCTTGTCAGCTCGGGGTGGGATGCCTTCAGGGTTTCAAGGGATGAGAAGATTTCATCTCCGCTGCCATATTCGGCACTGAAAAGGCATGCATCCCTGACCACAAGCTCGAAAGGGTCTTTCAACGCCGTCAGAATAGCATCGCTGGAATTAGCATCGGCAAGGGAGCGCAGTACGTCAAATGCGGTAACCCTTACCGGCCAGGATTGGTCATTCTTGAGCATGTCCAGAGCCTCGTCCGAAATAGAAGCAGCGTTTTTGCTGCCTTCCAAGGCTGAATATCCCAGATGCGCTATTCCCAGGCCTCTTTCAATGTAGGATGTAACCTCTTCTTTCTTCTTGCCTTCCTTCAGGTAGTTCCGCCAAGTCTTCTCATTCAGGGCATTCGCCGTAAGGTCGAATGACAGCCTGTCCCTCAGCTGTTCTTCGAACTTGTCGTGCGGAGTGAACCTGTAGGTAGGGTCTCCGATAAGATGGGCCTCCAGGTAAGGGACTTCCTTGTGCCACTGCCCGATGCGGAGGCCGATTGACAGCATGCCCATCATCTTGTCTTCAAGCTTGTCCTGAAGCACATTCACCGTGTTCCCCTGTGCCACCACGCAATCGCCGTCTCCAAATACGTGGACTCCTGCCACATAGCCGTCGGGATTATGGAATGACCCATTGTAGCATGCGTTGAATATCACGAACTTGGGATTGCTTTTTACGTTTATGATTTCTTCCTGTAAGATGTTCGCGTTCCGCTCCTTTACGGAGTCGGTTGCAGCAATCTCTGCCAGGGACGAGTCCGACAAGACGTTTCTGTTCAGATGAAAGATGGAGTCCAGGGCTTCGTGCAGGAATGCCTCTTCATCTTCCGTGCCTTTCACCCGCTCGTATTCTCTGGTAAGTACCTGCTTGATAATGAAGAGGTTCGCATCGGCATCTGTTGAGTAGTTTTCCCAATTGATATATTGAGTCTCAGGAGCCCCATGTTCGGAGAACTGGAATATGTCGGTTCCTTTTCTCTGAAGTTCGGAAAAGAGCATCCATTTCATCTGCGGATCCTGATAGTGAGTCATGAAAGTGTTGCCAGAAGAATGCTTGAAAGCATATGGGAAGAATTCCTTGTATTCCACAGCTTTCTGCCTCCAGATGTTCAGGTCGTCGGAATTGTAGCTGTCTCCGAAGAAGAAAGATATCTTGTCAAGATATTCGGAAGACTTGTGCGCCTCCACCACTTTCCTGAGATATTTCTTCATTAATGAATATTTCATATTGGCATCCTGCCCTTTTAGCATGATGGCTGGAACCCTCATCCTTGCAGAATAGATGTCTGGCCTTAGATGCTGAGCCCCTTCTTCGGAGAGTCTGTAGAAGAACCGTCCGGCGCAGGTGGTGTCTTCCCCTATGAAATCGAACTTGAGGTCGAAATCATCGTAGAATCGATCCGAAGCCACGCTTGATTCTTGAGGAGGGAAGGTGGATTCGTTCATCTTGAATGCTGTCGTAAGGTGCTGGCCTTCGCGAACCATGACTATCGGGACATCTCCGACAAGAACTATCCCCTCCAGAGGACATTTCCTGTCGGATGCAAGATCTAATATGGCGGCTTTCACTTCGTCAGGATTCTTCCAGTCCCTGGCTACGATTTTTGCCTGAAGGCCCTCGGAGATAAGTATGTTGCGATATGCTTCCAGCTCTTTCGTGCATTCCTGAAAAGTTTTATTGTCAGCAATGATTCCGAAAGAAGTCTTGCGCGGTCCGGCGAATGATGCGATGCAGACCGTCATGGCAAGGAAAAAGAGTATTGTGTTTGCTATAGTTCTCATATTCAGTCTTTTCTGTATTCATTCAACCTTGCGATAGATTTCCTTATCTCCCAATCTATGGCCCCAGGGTATTTCCCGACCATTTCTTCCAGTCCCGAGACGATTCCAGAGCGGTTCCATGCATGTATGTACCATCCCAGAATTTCTGCGCTGCTGATACGCACGTCGTCAGGCAGGCTTTCGTCCGATACAAGCTGGAGAAGGTTGCCTGCATATTCAGGATATGGATAATTCTTCATCATCTCAATCAGCCTGGCTCTTCTCTTTCCATTCTTATCGAACAGACCGCTAATGATATATTTCTTCATTCCGATAGATTTCAGCACTTTATCTCTTCCGTACCAGGAGTTGTCGCTGAGTTTCCCTTCCTTCCCTGGAGTCGTGAATATGAAATCTTCCCCAGAACGGACCTTGTCGAATTCTTCAAGGAACAGGCTGTCTCTGAAGAAAGGAGCGTTGTTCTCTATGTTGAAGGCTATCCTCTTTGCGTTAGCGTCCGCGAAATACTGTCTGGCGAGGAGTTCGGCATCCGAATCTTCGCCCCTCATGCCTAGGAATGTGACTACTTTTCTCCTTATGTATTCGTAAGGGTCGTCAAGCGCCACTCTCATTGCCTGAGGCAGCTCTGGCGTGTCGTAATACTGGAGGAGCTTCAGGCATTGAAGCCTCAGCATGTATGAATCACTGCTTTCGTATGTGTCCAGCAGCAGTTTCGGCATCCCCTCAGCATTCAGCATGCTGCATTTTTGTAGAGCCAGCCCACGTATATCCAACGGGTATTTTTCATTTGTATATTCCTTCCAGTAGCCAGGATCGTCGTTGGATAGGTCCGGGCGATGGAAATCGGAATGGAAATGGAATGTTGGATCGCCCATGACATGTGATTCCAGAATCGCGCTCATCTGATGCCATTCGCCAATCGTGTATCCCAGCGTCATCATTCCAAGAAGATAGCTGGAATGCTTGTCCTGGAGCACGTTCACGGAATTTCCGATTGCGGCGATGCTGTTGCCTTTGCTGAATATGTAACGGTTGGCGATGCAGTCGGATTCCCTGAAGTCAGCATTGTAGCAGGCATCGAAGATGGAAACCCTTACTGCAGGATTAGCGACCCTGACATCGCTGAGGACTATGCCAAGTTTCAGGTCCGTCAGTGAATCGGCGCGGACAACATCCGGGTCGAAAGCATCGACCACCCATGTGGAATCTATCTCAGGATATTTTTTGAGCATGTACGCCTTTGCTTCCTCCTCGCTCTCTCCGTATCTGACATGGTTCCTTGCGACTGCCCTGATCGACAATCTTGCGGAATTATAGGCCTCTTCATCGTCATTGGCTATCGGGGCGCTCTGAATCCATTGACGGTCTGGCGTCCCATGGTGGTGGAACAGAAACAGGTCCAGAGAAGGGTCTGCGGCAGTTCTCAAAAGAGTGTCCTTGATGTAGGGATATTGATGGAATTGGAAGAACTTTGCGCCGTCGATGCTTTTGAAGGCATCTGGAATCTGCTCGCGAAGCGTTATTCCTTCATCTTTCCATGCGATCATGCAGTCTGAGAAAGAGCCGGCTCCTGTGTATGAAGCTACCCTGTCAAGAGTGTTCTCCCTGTCTTCGGCCTTGAGTCTTACCACCTTCCTGAGATATTCAGAGAGCTCCTGATACTTGTCGCCATAGTCTGCGGAAGGTTTTATCCTGCCACTGAATATGTCGCATTGGATTCTCTGCCGGCCTTCCGGAGACAAATCATAATAGAAAAACCGGGTCTCTACGGAATCCCGCTTCACGAAATCGAATTTCAGGTCGAAATCATCATAAAATCTGTCGGAAGGCACGGAGGTGTCTCTCCATGGAAAAGATTTGCTGTTTTCATCCATCTTGAAAGCGGAAGTGAGGAACTGCGCTTTCCTGATCATGGGGATTGGAATATCTCCGATGAAAACCACGCCGGCAAGATTCTTTTGAGCGTACCATTTTCGAATCGAGTCTCGCACCGCCTCTGGCGTAGCCCATGCTTCATGAGCCACGAATGAAGCAAAACCGTCGGCTTGCACAGACTTGGCATACGCCAAGATTTCTTCTGAACACTTGCCCCAGCTCTCGTCATCGACAATTATCGCAAATCCGTTTCTGCTGTCAGCGAAGGTGCCGGTTGAGCAAATGGCGAGAAAAAACATAAAAAATAGACGTCTCATGGTAGAATCTGATTTCAAATGTGAAAACTAACCAATCCAATCATCACTATCCTAGAAAGGAAGGTTCGTTCAATGAGCCTTGCGGCAAGGAAGGCACAAATAAATGAAATTAAAATGGAAGAATCAAAGCTGTCGTGGGAAAATCATTATAAATGGGTATGCCCTTGTTCATTCAGGCCTTGCGATGAGGCAGCGGGAAAGTTTCTCGGCATTTTCTGGTTTCAGTATGCCAGCTTTGGAGAGAGCTTCCACGGACCATTGTTCTGGAGGGGTGTTATTCCTGAATATGACAATGGCATGCGCTGCATATTTGCCGATGTATGGGTGCTTTGCGAGCTGCTCTTCTGGAAGTTTCCATAATGGGTACGGGGTTGTGGCTGATGGGTTTATGAATATGAGATCTTTCAGGCCGTCGTATTTTTCATGGTCGAAGTGCCAAATGTCCATCAGTTGCTCTGGATATGAATATCCTCCCAGCTCTTTTCGGTAGCTTACCATTTTGGAAGCGAAATATTTCCCTATTCCTGGCAGAGTCTCGAATGTGGCTGAGTCGGCTGTATTGAGGTCGATGCGAGGGATGTCGATATATGGTTCAAGGCGCTGATAAACAGAATCTTCTACCACGTAGGACTTCGCAAAGTCGCTCTTTCGCCTGAAACGTCCGCCCTTTTGGCGATAATTATCGATTGCCTGGGCTTGTTTCTGCGTGAATCCCAACCGCATCAGATCATCGATGCTGGCAGTGTTCGGATTGAACCTGAAGCTCTCGAAACGTCTTGGCGTGTTTGCCAGTCTTATTGCCTCTGCCTTCTCGCTATGCTCGGAATTTTTCCTCACGTAAGATGGTTCTGGAGCTGTTTTGCTGGAATTAGATCCTGAACCAGGTTCTTTACTTTGCTGGACTTGGTCATGCGTCTCCTGACCACTGCCTTCCGGAGGTTCGGAGTAAACGAAAACCGTGTCCGGATGGTCATGATTTGCGACAATCTTCTCAACGGCAGCATGGTGAATGAATAATGCGATTTGGTAACCAATGATTAGAAATACCAGAGCGATGGAACCGATTATGAAAGATGCGGAAGGGGTTCTTTTCTTATCGTCTTGAGATTTATTCGAGCCTTTCATAGTTTCATGGATCTTGTTAAGGTAATATATTCAATATAAATTCATTTTTTTTCTTGCATCTAATCATCATCCGGTGACGGGATGCCACCAGAATGCTTCGGATGGCCTGCGACCACGATTACGATCTCGCCTTTCGGTTCATGCTCTCTAAACCATGCAGCCACATCTGCGAGCGTCCCACGACGATGTTCTTCGTGAACCTTGGAAATTTCCCGTGCGACAGAACACTGTCTCTCGCTTCCGAACACCTCGGCGAACTGTTCCAATGTTTTGACTAGCCTGTAAGGTGACTCGTAAAAAATCATAGTCCTAGGCTCTTCTGCGAGTCCTTTCAGCCGAGTCTGCCTGCCCTTTTTCACAGGAAGGAAACCTTCGAAGCAGAACCTGTCGCATGGAAGACCCGAAGATACGATTGCCGGAATGCAGGCAGTAGCTCCAGGAAGAGTCTGTATCTCAATGCCTTCGGCAGCGCAAGTGCGAACGAGCAAGAAGCCCGGATCGGAAACCCCCGGCGTTCCAGCATCGCTGATGAGAGCCACGTTCAAGCCAGCTTCAATCCGTTCTTTAATAAGCTCGGCCGTCTCATGCTCGTTGAACTTGTGATGCGACTGAAGCCTTGCATGAATGTCAAAGTGTTTTAGCAGAATGCCGCTAGTCCGAGTGTCCTCCGCCAGTACCAAATCTACTTCTTTCAGAACTTGAACTGCCCTGAAAGTCATGTCATCTAGGTTGCCTACGGGCGTAGGCACTATGAATAGTTTTCCTGCCATGATGGCTAGAATTTACGAGAAGGCCAATGCGATATATTATTTATTGCAGTTTCCTTCTGGCCGCCATCATTAGCCTGTAGACAGGCTCTGAGTTAAGGTCCCAGTCCTTGAAATTCTCTTTGATGTAATCGATGGCTTCTTGGAACGAGCCCATTTCATTGAATTTCGCAATTGTGCCTTGGAACAGCACAGGATCTTCTTTGAATAGCGAGTTAATTAGCAGCAGTCTGTCGTTCAAAGAAATGGCGCTTATTATATTCTTAACCGGGTATCCAGGCCTGTCTGTTCTCCATGCCTCTTTTTCGGCCATGACATCGATGACGGCTTTTTCTGCAGTTTCGGCCTCTAAAACAGTCTTTTTCTTGCGGCGTTTTTTCTCCGCTGCCGGAGCGGCTTCGGAAGCTTCTGGGAGGTCTTCAGGAACAGGACTCTGCGGTATGTCCCCAAATGATGATGCAGAGATATCCGGTACGGAGATGGAAAGGTCAATAGGCTCTTCAGGGAGATCCGCAGTGGGGGCATCCGGCTTCAAAGCCTCTTCTGAAGCGGCTCCCATCTGCCTGACCTTACTTTCCAGCTCGTTCAATTCTTCTTTGATTTCCTCAATCCTTTTCAGGATTCCTGACAGAATGTTCTCGTCCATAATGCGATAATTTTGTACCTTTGTGGTAATCACAAATCTAAGAAAATGTTTTCAGAAAACACAAAAAAAGCAGGCTGTATTGAAGTTATCTGCGGCTCAATGTTCTCTGGCAAGACTGAGGAGCTGATTCGCAGGATAAGAAGGGCTAAATTTGCCAACCTGAAAATAGAAATATTCAAGCCAACTATAGACACTCGCTTCTCCGATGAAGATGTCGTGTCGCATGACTTTCATAAAATCTCTTGCCATGCGGTTAAGGATCCGAAGGAAATGTTGAAAATCGCTGACGACGTTCAGGTCGTAGGCATTGATGAGGCACAATTCTACGATATGAGCTTAGTGGATGTCGCTCAGGAGCTGGCGAATCGCGGAGTAAGAGTCATAATCGCTGGTCTGGACATGGACTATCTAGGCAAGCCGTTCGGTCCTATGCCATACCTCATGGCCATTGCGGAGGAGGTGCGCAAGGTCCATGCTATTTGTGTAAAATGCGGAGCTCTTGCCAATTACTCCCACAGACTTGTAAATGACAACGAACTCGTAGTTCTCGGCGAAAAAGAAGCATATGAACCTCTCTGCCGAGATTGCTTCAACAAAGCAATGAAAAAACAAGAAAATCCTGAATATTCTGGCGACAAATAAGCATTATGAGGCTTTTTTCAAAATTCGCGCTTCTGGCGACAGTCATCATGGCTTGTTGTACGAATCTAGGGGCGCAAGAAAAGATTCTCCAGGGCAAGACTCTCTGGACTCTGTTTGACAGCCTGGGTGATACCAATGACTGGCAGAACCGTTTCAGCGAGTTGAGTGGATGCACATTCTATTCTAAGCTCAACCGACGTAATCTTTCGTATGGAGGCACGAATTCAGCACCTCAGACCATGAACGGAACCCTCGGCAGGGCGAAGCTGCTGGTCTCTCTCAAGGACAGCTTGCCCATCGATATCGTTATGATTTCTAACACTAACGATATAGCATTCGCTGATCCGGTAAAGGGAGTCGATGGAAGCATTGAAGACCGGCCTTGGATGCAAGGGAGCAAGCGAACCGTGCACAAGGGCTGTTTCGCATCGGAGGATGAGGCTAGGCGGTACGGCAAAAAGAACCTGCGCAAAATCCTAAGATTTAGCCCTATGGAATCGCGTGCGGCAGGGAACATGCTAGTCTTTCCTTACTTCAATCCAGGTCACATCGGTAACCGCATAGAAGTAGTCAAGCCATCGGCCAATGGTGGAGATGTAAATTTCCAGATAGGCAAGAATCGCCTTAAAATCAGCATCCCCGGCGGCATGGACTCCGACCGGACCAGTATATGGCTGGCATCCCAATTCTACGGCGCTGGCTGGACTGCGGTTGATAATGGGGACGACAGCTTCACCATTTCATATTGTTATGACAAGGACAACAAGGTGAGCGTTGACCCTCTTGACACCGGGCTGGAACTCATCGTAAGCGAGACTCCTGAGGTCAAGGAATATATTTTATTCTTTACAGGCAAGGATGCGTCTGACTGGAGGGATGTCAGATGCTGGACGGAGCATGTCAGCTTATGGTCTTGCTACAAGGGTTTGATGGAGTATCTGCAAAGCAACCTGCCAGATGCTCAGATATTCTGGTTTCTCCCTTCGTATTACAACTTCGATTTCGATGCCCCAGAGTTTCTTGCACAGGACGGTAAGATTGACAAGGAGGCTTACTGCAGGTCTGACAGATATCTCAGGTGGAAGAAACTGTCTGAAATGCAGATGGAGATTGCCGCTCACTACGGTGCAGGCATCCTGGATGTCGGCAAACTGTGCGGTATAAGCCTCGACAACGTAAGGGAATATTACAAGCCCAAGAATCCTCATCCTTTAAAGGCAGGATATGATCGCTGGGCATCTGCATTGTATGAGATTTTCAAGTCAGGCAGCGTGAATGCGCCAGATGGCAAGTAAGCCCAGCCGCCTTATCCGGAATTTGGAATCTCTCGGATCTTTGCCTCTTTAAAACAAGATTTTGGACTTGGCTCGATTTTATTGCCGAAGTGAAATATTTTCCTTCGGAAGGTATTGCTTTTAAATTTTATTTTGTTATTTTATAGCAAAATATTTTTGACCACATATTTAACAATATTAAAAAATTTAATAACATGAAAAAGATATATTTTTTTACTGGTAATTGTGGCTATTTGCCCGCTATTTATCAGATGCTCGGATTCAATTGACACTGAATTACCTAATAAAGAAAGCAGCAAAGTTCGAGTTTCGTCTTTCGCCTTTTTTGATAACGAAATAGGTCGTTATGTATATGATGATTCTAATGCTAAAACGAGAGGTGAAATTATTAATGTTGCAGAAAAAGAAGCAATCGAAAGAGAGAATAGGATATTGGATTCACTAGCTCTTTTGCAAAAGAGAACAATTTGAAATTTTCGGTAAAATATGTCAATATGCAGAATGCAAGTGGGGAATATCCTAGATTCAATTCAGCGGATGATAGCATCGGTACATCGGATCCTTTCTTCCCTGATGATCCGTCGGATTCGGCAGTTGTCGGGGGAAGTTACTCTGTCGTTAATGCGACTCTTCTGGACGATCGGCAATACCCACCGTTATCCCTTTCCTATAATGACTACTCTCAAAATTATTTCTCTGCCACGCTTAGTGCTACATTTACGTATAGTTCTAGTGGATTCATATATGCAATTTATCAAACTGTAGTATACCATAATGTATCATGTAGGACACCATCTTCATTAGTAGTATTGAGCGGGATAACGGATCATTCGCCGGAGAATATTCAGAATCAGCGAACTGCGTTTTCTGAGAGGACTTGTTTTGAAAGGGTTGATGAAGTGGAACTTTATTATTCTTCTTCTGAATTACAAAAACAGAATATAAAATGGCAATGTAATTTTCTATTGTTCTATTTTGTCGAGGATTTTCAATATGACACAATTTAAGCATGACAATTTTATGATGGTCATGAGATATTCAGGGATCATAATATTTTTTCTTGCTGTATGTCTGTCCCATTGTTTTTCATTGAATGGATGGGCTGGGAAACCAGAGTACCCAGCGATTTTCTTTAGTTGCAAAATGGAAACAGGAAGCAACGGGACTCGTCTGGTCGCTCTGTTGGTGAAGCCTGACTCGGTTGTTTCTAAAAAGATAAATGTTTCAGATGACAAGATTGCCCCGTTTTCAGATTTCCTTTACGAGAAGGGAGTCTACAATGTCTCTGTAGCAGTATTCAATGCAAAGGATTCACTAATCAATGCTTTCGAAAGGCGCTTTTTCATTTCAGGAGAGGAAACTGGAGTTCACTGCACCATTCGATATTCAATCAGGGATTACAAATTCAATCTCTTGGAAAAGAATGTTTTTGATAGCAGAGAGTCTCTTATGGGCAGTGAGCATGGCATGCTCGTCATAGAAAAACATTATCCTTCGGAACTGAAAGGTAAGTACGATGCGAAGGATGAAGATGTAAGAAGTTCTGAGCCTATGACTTTCCCAGATGACTGGACGACTGATGTGCGAAGCCACTATGGAAATGAGCCGATTGAAAATAAAATGAAAAAAAAGAAGGAGATAGACCCTACGCCAGATTATTCCCGGCTTCTATAGCATCCTTTCCGAAAAACGAAAACTAGGCCGACTAAAAAGCGATTTTTAAGTCGGTCTCTTTTTTATAGACTACAGAGGCGGAGACAGCTATCCTTCGGGAGGACTCCGCTTGCGAGCCTTTCAGCTCGCTTCGCTCCCACCGTTTCCTACGTGGTCTGCGACCACTTGTTTCCGGCGGGCCCGATCCCCCTGCCCCTGTCCTGGGGTGGACAGGCCTCCCGAAGGATACTGCCTTCCGCCTTCCGGCTTGCAGAGAAGAGCGGCCATCATATAGGACGCATGCTTCTGTGGTATAGCCCCCTCTCGCTTGTCAGAAGTTCTCTGGCGTGGTCCCGATACTGCCTGCTACGGACATTTACGTCAATGCCCCTGTTTTCCTTTCCCTTTAAGCACATTCCGCGAAGAGGATATCCTTCGCAGTTCTGTGCCTTATATAACTTAGAGTATCTCTTGTATCCAAGATCGGAGATCCTGACTTTGTATCCAACGTGTGTCATGTGCTGGCCCATTGGACACACGAAGTAGTCTTCCTTGGCGTTGTAGTACAGATGCTCCGGTAGGAACGGGTTCTTGAGAGTCTTCCGCTTGAGCTCAGTGTGGAAGAGAGGATACTTTACATATCCCATTATACCGTTCATTTCCAGATATTCGTAGTTCTCCTCGTTGCCATATCCAGAGTCTGCGACAACTTCAGAACTGAGTTTACCATACCTCTGCTTAAAGGTGTCCATGTGGTTTATGAACATCCCTCAGTCAGTTGGGCGCCAGGACATCGTGTAATGTGTTATGAACTGATTCTCTGTGGATATCTGAACGTTGTAACTGGGCTTGGTCTGCCCGTTATTCATCGCCTCCTCTTTCATACGCATAAAGGTAGCATCGGGATTATCTCGTTACGTTTTTTCTCCCCTCCCGAAAAGCTTTCATACGCATAAAGGTAGCATCGGGATTAGTCTTGCTGTAACTGTTACGCTTGCCGAGAGTGTCCAGCTTGTCATTGTACTCCTTCATCTTGGCGGCATGCGCATCTTCCACCTCGGACATGTCCTTGCGCAGGCGCTTGTCGCTGATGCCTCTTCTGCCCATCTCCTTAAGTATCTTCTACGTGCGTCCCGTCTTCTCTTCCGGAGTCATCACCTCTGTTTTTTCTTCTCCGAGTTCCAAGCCCAGTTCCTTCTCGGCTTCGGCAAGGATTGCCTTGACTTTCTTGTCTAGTTTGTCTCGGTTGGTCTGGGTCGCCTTTTTCCATACGAAGGTATACTTGTTCGCATTGGCCTCAATCTTAGTTCCATCCACGTACTGCACATCCAGGCTTATGATCTTCTGGTCGACCAACATCTTGACAACCTGGGTGAAGATTTCGTCAATAACTTTCGGAGCCTGTTCTTGCGGAACAGGTTGATGGTGTTGAAGTCGGGCGTCTGCATGCCAGACAGCCACATGAAGTTCACGTCACGTCTCAATAGGGACTCCATCTTCCTACCGGAGTATACAATCTGGAGGTATGCGTACAACACCACCTTGGTGAGCATCCTGGGGTTGTAGCTGCTCGCACCTCTTCCTTCGTAAGAAGCCTCGATAACGCTCAGGTCAAGGTTGTCCACCACTGCATTCAGGACTCTGACTGGGTCATTCTCTGCTATGAAATCACCCAGACAAGGTGGAAATAGGAGATTATCGTTTTGATTGTAAGATTTAAAGATTACCTTTGCCATTGCTTGATAGAGGTTTATTTATTTTAATTCGCAAAGACAAGATAGTAATAATCTATCACAAATAACAATAGCTATTCTTTTGTTAATCAAAGGAATAGCTATTTTTTTATCTTTCCCTGATGCCTGATGAGCTACCTGGCAACTCGGGTCGTCACAACAAAAAAGGAGGATGACCTCTAAGTCCATTTGGACTTTTTAGTCTTTTTTCGCTTTTATTCTATGTCAAACTAATAAATAGGAGGATTGTGGTTATGATGACGAATATGTTGAGACCATTCGATAATATGATGGACACACTGTGGAACGAGATGAACAACTGGTCACGCTTCTGGTTCTAAAGTTATAGTTTCTACGCCTATGATATCCGGATCTGCGCAATCGTAAAATTCGTGGAGAGATGAAACCTTTTGCCATGATTTTACGTTTACTTGTATGCCTTCGGCAATGGGGATGTTTGGGATTTGACAGCATTGATGTCGGACGGTAAGCACGTGTTTTTAGAAATGGGGCTGGTCAGGGCAGTATATTGTGTTGCGCCTTCTGACGCAAACATGCGTGCCCGACAATTGCAAACGTAGGAACGGAATCGGCTCTGCATGACGGGGGGTTGGACATCAGATCCTGAATCAAGTTCAGGATGACGGGGCGGAACGCTTGGGATGACGGGGTAAATCGTTCTGGATGACCGGGTTCGCGATGACGGCGTCGGTCGTACAGGATGAACGTAGTGGAATTTCGCGAAGTGCTGTCGGAGTATGTCCTTCCGGCGGCTCTGCAAGGGGGTGCCGGTCGACAACGTGGCTCTTGGGAGGCCTCGATGTCGAGACATGCCCTTCCCTACGCACTTCTGAGCAGCCTGCCTCGACATCGTTTTGCGAGACACTTCTTCCGGAGGGTTTGAATATACGTATGCAATTCTTTATTGCTTCAGCATCGACAAGGTTTTGTGAAACCTTGAAGAGAGATTTGATTATTCACAATCGTGGGCAACGGTGACATTCATTTTAAGTGCCGAGGACACATATTCGCATTGCCGACCCCCGTTCTATGAAACTGGGTGGGCGGCGCAGTCCTTTATTACAAGCCAGCCGGTGGCACTATACCGTCGCCCATAAATTCTCGTCCTTCTAATCGAGTTATGCTTTGCGACCACTGCCTCACCGGCAGCCCTGCATTTCACGATGACGGTAAAATGAGTTCATTCTTCTTCAGCCATCCGGGCTTGACCCGGAATCTGGGCTCGTTTGTCCCCGTCATTCCGGACTCGATCCGGAATCTAGGCTTGCGAAGAACAGATCCTGAATCAAGTTCAGGATGACGGGGCAGGTCGTTCGGGATGACTTGGTGTATTCTGAAACACAGGGTTTTGGACTTGATCCATGAGCTACCGGGCTGCCCGGGCCGTCACAACAAAAAAAGGAGGATGACCTCTAAGTCCATTTGGACTTTTTAGTCACCCTCTTCTCTATCGCAAACTAATAAGGACTTTAGTCGTCTTTGACGGTCTTGAGGATTTCGCGGATTTTGGCTTCAATCTCATCGCAGACTGCAGGATTGTCCTTGAGATACTGCTTCGCACCCTCGCGGCCCTGTGCGAGTTTCTGGTCATTGTAGCTGAACCAAGAGCCGCTCTTTTGGATGATGTTGTATTCTACGCCCAAGTCCACGACTTCTCCAACGTGAGATATTCCTTCACCAAACACGATGTCGAACTCGGCTTTCTTGAAAGGAGGAGCCATCTTGTTTTTCACGACCTTCACTCGTGCCCTGTTACCAAGAGCTTCGTCGCCATCTTTCAGCTGGGTCGTCTTCCTGATGTCCAAGCGGACCGATGCGTAGAATTTTAATGCGTTGCCACCAGTCGTGGTCTCAGGGTTTCCGAACATGACGCCGATTTTCTCCCTGAGCTGGTTTATGAATATGCAGCAGGTGTTGGTCTTTGCAATGTTTGCCGTGAGCTTGCGGAGTGCCTGGCTCATCAGCCTGGCCTGAAGTCCTACCTTGTTGTCGCCCATCTCGCCCTCGATTTCAGCCTTAGGAGTCAGGGCTGCCACCGAGTCAATCACGACGATGTCTACTGCACCCGATCGAATCAGGTTGTCTGCGATTTCCAGCGCCTGCTCGCCGTTGTCCGGCTGCGAAATAAGGAGCGTGTCCAGATTCACCCCGAGTGCCTTTGCATATGTCCTGTCGAAAGCGTGCTCGGCATCGATCATCGCTGCGATGCCGCCTAATTTTTGCGCCTGTGCGATGGCGTGAATTGCCAGTGTGGTCTTTCCGCTTGACTCTGGGCCATAGATTTCAATGATTCTTCCGCGTGGGTAGCCCCCGACTCCCAGCGCATGATCCAGCGCAATGGAACCTGACGGAATCACCTGGACATCCCATTGTGGCTGATCTCCCAGCTTCATGATCGTCCCTTTCCCGTAATCTTTCTCAATTTTGTCGATCGTAGCCTGCAGCGCCTTCATTTTCGCGGCGTTGATTTCTGCAGCCTTATTCTCTCCCTCTCTTGCCATAATGCTTATTGTTTAAAATTATTTCAAATTGGGCAAAACGTCCTTTGCTTGTTGCAAAGTTATCAAAATAACTGAGATTCTGCGATTAAATTTATTAAATTTGCGAAGGTGCATCATAACGCTTTGGAATGAAAGAAAAACTCCTTGGAAAAACCCCTGAAGAGCTTAAAGAAGTGGCAGTGGGATTAGGCTTGCCAGCATTTGCCAGCCGGCAGGTGGCTCAGTGGCTATATTCAAAAAAAGCCAGGAGCATAGACGCAATGACGAACATATCCAGAAATGGGCGTGAGAGGCTGGCTGCCGCTTTCGATCTTGGAGCGGTGCCTCCGTCGGCATGCCAGGCATCTGCGGACGGCACTAAGAAATACCTATTCCCGGTGCGCTGCCCCAAGTCTTTCAGGCAGACCACGGACAGTAGCGAGCTGTATGAATATGAAGACAGCTCCGTCGAGGCAGTGATGATTCCGGAAGACGACAGGAAGACTCTCTGCGTCTCCTCGCAGGCGGGCTGCCGCATGGGTTGCAAATTCTGCATGACGGGACGCCAGGGTTTTCACGGCAACCTGTCCGTCTCCGACATCCTGAACCAGTTCATTTCGATTGAGGAGTCGGGGGAACTCACGAATGCCGTTTTTATGGGCATGGGCGAGCCTCTGGACAACTATGTCAACGTAAAGAAAGCGATAGACGTGCTAACGTCGGACTGGGGCTTCGCCTGGAGTCCTAAGCGCATTACCCTCTCCACGATAGGCATCGTGCCGGTTTTGAAAAAATATCTTGACGAGACACGCTGCCATCTGGCAGTCAGCATGCACGACCCTTTCGACGATGAAAGGGGCGAGCTAATGCCGATTCAAAAGAAATATCCCATTGAGGATGTGATAAGACTTATTAAGCAATATGATTTCACGGGCCAGAGACGGGTCAGCTTCGAATATATAATGTTCTCCGGCATGAACGATGACAAGCGTCATGCTGATGCATTGTCCAGGATGCTTAGGGGGCTGGAATGCCGCGTGAACCTCATTAGATTCCATAAAATCCCGGATGCTCCGTTCTTGACTTCCCCGGATTTGATAATGGAAAAATTCAGAGACAGGCTTTCCAACCAAGGAATCACATGCACCATAAGGGCTTCCAGGGGGGAGGACATATCTGCAGCTTGCGGAATGCTTGCCGGGAAACATAATCAATCCTATTAAAACGAACCTGACGAATGAATGCGAGATTCATAAAAATGCTGCTCTGTGTCGTTATTTCATTGAATGCGATATATTCAGTGAACGCCCAGAATGCGGATGACGAAGCTAGGCTAAAAGAAAGTGTCATTGGTGATTTAAGGCTAGAAGCCATACGCCAGCACCTAGATTCGGTGAGGCATAACAGGCATCGTCCGACGGTCGCCTTGGTGCTCTGCGGAGGCGGCGCTAAAGGTGCGGCTGAGGTAGGAGCAATGCAATATATGAAAAATGTAGGCATACCGATAGACATGGTTATCGGCACTAGCATCGGCGGACTTATTGGCGGAATATATTCATTGGGATACAGCGAGGATCAGCTAGATACATTGATTAGTAGCTTGGACTGGAATTATACTCTGAGCGATAAGATACCGCAGGCATATAGTTCATATGCCCAGAGGAAATATAAAGAGAAATATGTCCTCTCTTTCCCTTTCTACTATGACAGCACGCCTTATGGAATGAGGTTTGAAGATAATTCGCGAATAGAACGTAAGTCTTTGAACAAGATACGCTTGGGTGCAGGCAATTCAGACGCTTCATCAATTGTGAAGAATAACCTTCTAGGCAGCCTGCCTTCGGGGATGATTTATGGCCAGAATGTAACCAACATATTCAGTTCTATTTCTGTCAGTTATCAAGATTCCATTGATTTCTATAAGCTGCCAATTCCTTTCATCTGCGTTGCAACTGATTTGGTCTCAGGCAAGGCGAAGGTGTGGAATGAGGGGAAATTAAACACTGCGCTCCGTTCAACTATGTCCATTCCTGGAATGTTCACGCCTGTTAAAACAGACGGAATGGTGCTGGTAGATGGGGGGATGAGGAATAATTTCCCTGCGGACATCGCTAAGGCAGCAGGGGCTGACATAATAATTGGCATAGATCTTTCAGAAGGCTACAAGGGCTACGACGAGATTAACAATCTGATGGACATTTTTGGCGCTGGAATTGACATGATGGGGCGTAATTCCTTCGAGAATAACGTGATGATACCGGATGTAACGATCAAGCCGGACTTGAAAGACTATAACATGCTCAGTTTTGATTCGCAGAGTATAGACACAATGTATCAAAGAGGATACAAGGCTGCGCTGGCTGTAGCGGACAAGCTGGATTCACTTAAGGCAGTGATTGGTCCTGACACTACGACTCTTGGCAGAAAACGCGCCGAAGACATTATAAATAAGAAAGTCATGGTGGATTGGGTCGAGGTCATCGGGGTAACTGACGCAGAAAGTGCTTACCTGATGAAGCAGCTGAAAATCAAGGCTGGAACCATGATGGACAAGGACGATTTCGAGGATGCTCAGGCAACGATTCTTGGCACAGGGGCATTTGATTACGTGAATTACGAGCTAAGCGGGACTTGCGAGCCATACAGGCTGAGATTCATATGCAGGCGCGGACCCATCAACCAGCTAGGCTTGAGTGGGAGGTTTGACACCGAGGAAATTGTCTCGATGCTGGTTAACGTGGGTTTCGGAGTGCATAAGCTTCAAGGCCACTCGTTGGATTTCACTGGCAAGGTCGGAACAAATCCATACGTTAATCTCGTGTATTCGTATATCGATCCTAAGGGCATGACACTCAATGCTTTTGCTGGAGTTAGATACACAGATAGGAATATGTTCAGCATTGGTGACAATAAGTTCAAGATTAACTTCTTGGATGTGCGCCAGGAACTGTATTTCTCGAATATTCGTTGGTCAAATTTCTTCTTGAAGGTTGGCGCTAGGAATGACTACTATCATGTTAGTTCGATGATGGCAAAGCAGGTCACTGGTGATTATGACATAAATCAGCTCAGCAACGATTACATATCGGCATTCGTGGACGCAATCGCTGACTCTTTTGATAATTCCTATACCCCAACGAAGGGACGCTCGCTGAAACTTTCCTACGAATGGGTTTTCGGCGGCTTCCCTAGCAAGTTCAATAATTTTCACACGTTCCAGTTTAGCGGCAAGTGGTTGTTTGGCGGCGATGCATTCGCAGTTATGCCTTCGATAGATGCCCGCTATCTTCTGGGTTCAGATGTGCCTGTGCCATATACGAACACTATTGGCGGCAATCTGGCAGGCCGTTATCTCGACCAGCAGATTCCATTCATGGGAATAGATAATGCAGCTGCAATGCAGACTATGCTTGCAGTTAGTGGCGTTGACGTGCGCTTCAAGCTATTCAAGAACAATTACTTGTCAGGAGTATTTAACTATGCTGCCACCTTCGACGATTTCAAAGATATAAATAGCTGGAGTTCCGAGGTCCACGATTATTTCGGATGTGGGCTACAATACGTTTATAATTCTATCATCGGACCAGTGAAATGCAATATTCATTGGTCAAGTTATAATCGCAAGGTGGGCGCATACCTTAGCGTTGGATTCGATTTCTGATTCATGGATATGGAATATTCGAAAATATTGAATAGCCTTCAGCGGCAGTGCGTCAAGAGGGAGTATTGCCAATATGACATATTCGGAAAGGCTCTTAAGGCATTTGAGGGAGACAGGGATCTTGCGCAGCGGGCAGTTGCTGCTTTGGCGGCTGACAAGTTCGTCGATGATTCTAGGTACGCCGCTGCCTTTGCTAGGGAAAAGTCTCGCCTGAACGGGTGGGGACCTGCCAAAATCTCTTTCGCTCTAAAGATGAAAGGCATATCTCGAGCTGCCATTTCAGCCGCTCTTGATGAGGTGGATCCTGATGAGGCTCGCAAGAAGATGCACTCAGTCATGGAAGTGAAGTGCAAGGCACTGGAAGGTGATCCGGAGAAAAAGCTGAAGCTGCTTAAGTTCGGGCTTGCAAGGGGCTATGGATATGATGCCCTGGCTCCAGTCGTGGAGGAACTGATTTCAGGAGCAGAATAACCTCTGGGAGCTATGATTTGGCAATTCGGAATATAATGCCGACCTTTGCCACTCTATGAAAATCAGGCTTTCCGATCATTTCTCGTACGGGATTCTTTTCCGTTTCACGATTCCGACAATAGGCATGATGTTATTTGCCTCGGTATACAACATCGTGGACGGGCTTTTCGTGTCTAATATGGTCGGGAAAACCCCTTTCGCAGCCCTCAATCTCATATTCCCTTTCATTCAGATGCTGACATCCTTCGGGTTCATGATAGGAACTGGTGGAACGGCAATGGTTTCAAGGCTTTTAGGACAGAAGGATTATGCCAAGGCCAATAAGGTTTTTTCTATGCTGGTGTATTTTGCTTTGGCTCTGGGCGTTATTCTGGCTGTCATTGGGATTTTGTTCGTTAGAAAAGTCTCAATCTTCTTTGGCGCCACAGAAGACATGTTGGATCAATGCGTCCTTTATGGCTCTATATGCTTGTCAGCGTTGCCGGCTGCAATGCTGCAATTTGTATTTCAACCATTGATGATTACTGCAGCCAAGCCAACGATGGGATTCTGGGTTACCATAGGAGCCGGGCTCATGAATATTTGCATGGATGCCTTATTCATTGGCGTATTTCATTGGGGGTTGGCTGGTGCGGCTGCCGCTACTGGACTGAGCCAGTGCGTTGGCGGTTTCGTGCCTCTTGCCTATTTTGCAAGGAAGAATTCTTCGCTGCTGAAACTCGGAAGGCCGGCCAGAAAAGCTGGAATTCTGCTAAATGCCTGTGCCAACGGCTCTTCTGAGTTATTGTCCAATATCTCAGCCTCTGTCGTCGGGATGCTGTTTAATTACCAGCTGATGAAATATCTTGGGGAAAATGGAGTAGCGGCCTATGGCGTGCTAATGTACATAAACTTCATATTTCTAGCTATTTTCATTGGATATTCCGTCGGGGTCGGACCAGTGATAGGCTATAATTTCGGAGCAGAAAATCATGATGAGCTTAAGAATATTTTCTCGAAGAGCATAAAGATTATAGCCATGTTTGCCGTTTTGATGACGTTGTTTGCAGAACTGCTTGCTGGACCGCTGGCTTCGAGCTTCGTCGGCTATGATCACGAGCTCTGGTTGCTTACTCGTCATGCTTTCCGAATATATTCTGTCGCTTTCCTGCTGTGCGGATTCAATATTTTTGGCTCGGCTCTCTTCACTGCTCTCAGCAACGGCGTGATTTCGGCTGTCATTTCTTTTTTCAGAACGCTTGTCTGCGAAGTGGCTGCGATTATGCTGCTGCCTTTGATTTTCGGCATCAATGGAATCTGGGGCTCCGTCATCGCCGCTGAAATCGTCGCCCTGGGACTGACGACCTTCTTCGTCCTCCGCTTCCGTCCGAAGTACCGCTACTTCTAGCGGCTTTAGGATTTATGCAACACCCTGTCATCCTGGACTTGTTTCAGTATTTAGTGCCTGCGGACCGGATTCTGGGTCAAGCCCGGATGACGTAAGGGAATCGATTCTCTCGGTGTAATGATTTGTTGAAAAGTTGTTGGCATATTCCTATGTAAAGAGAGTGAGAATTGCTAATTTTGTGGGCGGAACTTAATATTCATAAAATATATGGAAGCAATTGTCAATACCGATTTCAAGCTGCCTGGACAAACAGGGAAGTACGTCGGGAAAGTTCGTGATGTCTATGACATCGAAGGAAAGTATCTGGTCATGGTCGTGACAGACAGAATCTCGGCCTTTGATGTGGTTTTGCCTAAAGGTATACCTTACAAAGGGCAGGTGCTGAACAGGATAGCAGCTAAGTTCCTGGATGCGACGAAGGACATTCTTCCGAACTGGAAAATCGCAGTTCCGGATCCTTCGGTGACAATTGGTTACAAATGCGAACCATTCAGAGTCGAGATGGTCATCAGGGGTTACCTCGCCGGCCATGCATGGAGAGAGTACAAGGCGGGAAAGCGCGAACTCTGCGGCGTGAAACTACCAGACGGCATGGTGGAGAATCAGAGGTTCCCTGAACCCATCATCACTCCGACTTCAAAAGCCATCGAAGGACACGACGAAGACGTGACCAGAGATGATATCATCTCTAGCGGCCTCGTAGGTAAAGAGGATTACGCTAAGCTGGAGGAATATACAAGGGCGATTTTCGCTCGCGGAACGGAAATCGCTGCCAAGCAAGGCCTGCTGTTGGTAGACACCAAATACGAATTCGGCAAGAAGGACGGTCAGATTTACCTTATGGATGAGGTGCACACCCCGGACTCTTCCCGCTATTTCTATTCCGACGGCTATGAAGAAAGGCTGGCCAAAGGCGAGCATCAGAAACAGCTTTCCAAGGAATTCGTTCGAGAATGGCTGATGGCAGGTGGCTTCCAGGGACAGGCGGGGCAGAAGGTTCCGGAAATGACTCCTGAGGTGGTAAACAGCATCACCGACCGCTACATCGAGCTCTTCGAGCATATCACCGGCGACAAATTCCAGAAGACTGAATATACCGCCGGAAGCATTGAAAAGAACGTCCTCGACTGCCTCTCCACGCTGAAATAGATATTCTGGATTTTAATCCGGGAGGCAGGTTATTTTGATTTCTTGGCAGAGGACTTTTCTTTTTTAGATGCAGCGCTCTTGTGATAAATCCAGTCGGGGTAGGCGAGTTTCGGCTCAAGGGCAGCAATCTGGTTAGCGCGCATCATGAGATAACTCGTCGGGCGGGCAGCATTGCGTCGAAGCGGATTCGGCAGGCATGCGGCAATCAGGCAGCATTGCTGGCGAGTCATCTTCGCCGCAGTGGTTCCGAACAGCTGCTCTGCGGCAGCCTCGCTCCCATATATTCCTTTACCCATCTCGATGACATTCAGATAGACCTCCATTATCCGCTCCTTGCTCCAGAGCGCCTCGATGAGCACCGTGAAATAGGCCTCTAAGCCCTTCCTGCACCATGAACGCGACTGGAACAGGAACACATTCTTTGCAGTCTGCTGGGAAATCGTGCTTGCCCCACGTATCCTCTGCCTCTTCCCGGATTCATATTCCTGCCTGGCTTCTTTGATGGCTTTCCAGTCGAACCCATTGTGCTTGTCGAACAGATTGTCTTCGCTAGCCATCACTGCACGAGCCATCTCTGGCGAAATGTTCTTATATCTTACCCACTTGTAGTGAGTGTGATATTTTTTGTCGTCACGGAACTGAATCGACCGCTGAATCATCGTGGGGGTGACAAGAATCGGGCACCACTTCAGTACGATGACGCTCACCAGCGAAAGCGCAATGAGCGCCAGCGGCAGCTTTATCAGAAGCAGCCTCCACAAACGTCCAAGGAATGTCCTCTTCTTTGCCATAAAGAATATTAAAGGTTGCGAAATTAATCATTTTCCGGAAATATTGTCTGTCGGCCTTCTCTGATAGGTTAGAAATATGCCGAATATTGGCTATATTCGCAAAATGCAATATCCTAATGTTATGAAAGCAAGATTTTTCCTTCTGGCAGCTACTGCTGTGGCGCTCTTCGCCCCCAAAACATTCTCACAGTCAAAGATAGACCCCAAGGGTGGCATCTCCGCTGATATTCTCTCCGAGATTTCAAAGGGCTATGAGGGCGCAGCATCGGACAAGGCAATACGCAATGCGCTCAATTCCAATTCCATAAGCGTGCTCGCCACAAATGTGGACAATCTTGCCATGATAGACACCCATTTCTCTGATGAAGTGAAGACCAAGGGCCGCACGAACCAGAAATCCTCCGGCAGGTGCTGGCTGTTCTCCGGACTTAACGTGCTTAGGTCCAGAATGATCGAGAAGCATGACCTAGGCAGTTTCACTTTCTCGCAAAACTACATATTCTTTTACGATCAGCTGGAGAAGGCAAACTTGTTCTTGCAGGGCGTGATTGACACGAAAGATCTTCCTTTCGACGATAGGAAAGTTGACTGGCTGTTCAGCAACCCTATCGGCGACGGCGGGCAGTTCACCGGCGTTGCAAACCTGGTGATGAAGTACGGTCTGGTGCCATCAGATGCCATGCCGGAGACATATTCAGCAAATAACACCTCTGGGATGCGCAGCCAGATTGCCACTAAACTGAGGGAAGACGGCTTGAAGTTGCGAGATGCTTCTAAGAAAGACTGCCATGAGATGAAGGTCCAGATGTTGAAGGAACTTTATAGAATGCTGGTACTCTGTCTCGGTGAGCCACCGAAGGAGTTCGAATGGACAAGATATAATTCGAAGAACGAATTCGTAAGCCGCAAGACCTATTCTCCGAAGTCGTTCTATGCAGAGTTCATCGGTGAGGATCTTGAAAACAACTACGTCATGCTTATGAACGACCCTTCCCGCGAGTACGGCAAGGTCTATGAAATCGATTACGACCGTCACGTCTATGACGGCCAGAACTGGCTGTATGTCAACCTGCCAATAGAACGCATCAAGGAAATAGCAATCGCTTCAATCAAGGCCAACACTGCCATGTACTTCTCCTGCGACGTGGGCAAGTTCATGGACAGGACGAAGGGCACTCTGGACCTTCGGAACTACGACTACGGCTCACTCTTCGGAACTACTTTCGGCATGGACAAGAAGCAGAGGATAATGACCCACGCC
Source organism: Bacteroidales bacterium (assembly GCA_028724885.1). Lineage (GTDB taxonomy): Bacteria > Bacteroidota > Bacteroidia > Bacteroidales > UBA932 > Cryptobacteroides. The sequence goes on from JAQYTJ010000055.1 coordinate 52,940, forward strand.
AGCGGCTCATCCCACGCAATGACTCTGATTGCGACTGACCTGCGTGACGGCAAGCCCGTCAAATGGATGGTGGAGAACAGCTGGGGCGAGACATCAGGCTACAAGGGCAACCTCATCATGACCGACGACTGGTTCAATGAATACATGTTCCGTCTCGTCGCAGAGAAGAGATTCATTCCAGCCGATATCATGGATATGCTGAGTCAGAAACCGATCCTCCTCCCCGCCTGGGACCCGATGTTCCTCCCGGAGGAATAATGCGCTATTCCGTAATTTCCGATGCTTGAAAACTGCAATATCCAGCTAATTCAGGCTATGCAAAACTGCACTGTTCTTCAAAAAAATAGTGTGCGTATTCATTACTCCGACAAATAATTTCAGCTACGACGGACGATATATTTAATTAACATTTTGTTAATAACATTTTGTTAATTATATTTGCTAAAATCAGAAAATGCATAGACGTGTGCGCCTTGCAAGAGATAACTGATATCTCTAAATTTTTCAGGGCCTCTGGAGGAATAAGACCCCTGATAAGCTACGTTCCGTTTATTTGCCTGCCGCAGGTTTCCATCACCTGGCAATACGACGAGGAAACTTCCCTGACTTTGAACTCTATGCTGAACTATTTTGAAAGCAGCCAGACAGCTATCCTTGTTGCAATTGACGAATTGCAACAGATAAGAGAGTTTCGGGACGTGAATATGGAGGCTAAGCTCAGATTGTTTATTCAGCCTCTGGGCAATGTATGCTTCATATTCATTGTCAGCAGTATGCATGTCATTAGCGGTATATTCATGGACATGGTGTGCGGCATATCAGACGTATGTCTGCTGAAGTATTGGCAAAATGTGCTGAATGTCAGCATTTTATGGTAAAATTTAGGAATGAGAATACAATAAAAGCATATCCCAGAACGCAATGAAAGTACTGATTATTTCCCAGAACCCATTCTCGTCTGCCGGGAACAACGGCAAGACTCTTGAGTCAATCTTCAAGTGTTTCAAGAAAGATGATCTGGCGCAATTATTTTTCAACGGCTATGAGAGGCCAGATTTCGATTACTGCGGGAATTATTTCCGTATCTCCGAGCAAGATGTGCTGCTGCATGCTTTCGATAAGGACCAAGTTGGGCATAAGTGCGAAATGGAAGATGCTAATTATGAGGAAACCAAAAGGTCATTCCGATTTCGAGCTCTCAGCCATTTTTTTTGGTCATTCGGCAGGTGGAAATCCAAAGGTCTTATCAGGTGGGTGTCTGACTTCAATCCAGACGTGTTTTTCTTTGTGGGAGGAAATGTTCCATACGCTCATGACGTATCGATTTTTTTATCTGAATATTTCCACAGGCCATTGGCATCCTATTTCACCGATGATTATGTAATATACCCTGAACCAAAAAGCATGAGAGACAGGATCCGCCTTGCTGCTTTGAGAAAGAAGTATAGGAAAACTATCTCGCATTCCGGGCTTTGTTTTGCGATTTGTGAAGAGATGAGCAGGGAATATGGAAAATATTTCGGCAAAGAATTTTTCCCTATCATGAATATCATTGACAGACCAGAAGATACCTCTCGAGTACAGCGGGATCTGATTCCAGATCAAAAGAACTATATAAGCTACTATGGTTCCTTGTATTACGAAAGGTGGAAGATGGTTGCGGATTTCGCCCATTTAGTGAGACTGACGGATGAAAAGGATGGCTGCGTCGGGAAACACGTAGTCCGCTTATTCACTACTTCCAAGATTGACGACGGGCAGAAACGGTATCTTGTAGAGGCCGGCGTGCTTATCTGCGATCCGGTGTTCGGGGATTCTTTGGCCGAATCCATGCGGGAATCTGCTTATCTTCTCCATGTGGAAAGCGATGATGCGTACTATCGTTCCAAGACCAGATTGTCTGTTTCCACAAAGATTCCTGAGTATCTCTTCTCCGGCAGATGCACCATAGCGTACGGGCCTCTTGAAGTCGCTTCAATGAAGCTACTGCTCGATAACCGGCTTGCCTGCGTGATTTCAAGCGAGTGGCCTCGGACGGAGTGCCTGGCTGTTCTTGGCAACCTTTTCCATAATCGGAATCAGTACGACCAGATTACGGAACGGGCCCAGGCGTATTCGCAAAATAAATTCAATGCTAAGAAGATAAGGGAAGAATTCTATGAAAGATTGTCCTCGATGACGGAAGGATGAAGCGAATCCGAATTTCGGAATATATTAGTATCTTTATAAAATTTTTGACTAGCGGCAATTCTGTTTGAAGGCAAACGCATTTCGATGGTTGGAGACATTGGCAAAAAGTTTACTTCGACGTGGTTGAAATACAGGCCATATTTTAAGAATATGGTTGAATATTTCGGAGCCTCGCTGATTCCCATTGCAATCTCGATACTGGCGAACCCAATATTCGCCTCTTTCCTTTCGCCTCGCGACTATGCCATCGTTGGCTTTTTCTCGTCATTCAATCCTTTGATATCTCCTTTCGTCATCTTCAATGTCCTGCATTACTATCAGAAGATGTATTTTCAGTTAGGGGAGGATAAGAGTGAAGAGCTTAAGGGGCAGATTACCCATTCACTGTTCTATTTCTCATTGATACAGGCTGCTATTGCCGGGCTTGGGCTCTTCTTGTACACTGCCGTCATATCCCCGGACGGGGACATGTCTTTTTTCCCATACGGGGTTCTCGCCCTTCTGCCTCTCTGGTTCGGGAATTTCTATAGCTTCAAGTGCGTTGATCTCAAAATGCAGAGGCAGAGTCGCAGTTTTCTGAAAATCAACATCCTGAACTCTGTGTTCACCGTTGGTTCGTCCCTCCTCCTGGTAGCGGTATTCCATTTTGGCGCCGCCGGAAAGATGGTTGGAGCCCTTTTGGGTCCTGCCATTATGTTTTTTATTGTCTTCAAGGACTATAAGAAATATTTGAAAATTCCTGTCGATAAGGGACATTTCAAGGATATGATAGTATTCTGCGCCCCATTGGTTTTGGCTGCCATGCTTGGGTTTTTTACGAATGGCTATGACAGAGTCTGCCTGCAGAAGGTCGTTCCCATCGAAACTCTTGGCTATTATTCGGTGGGCTGTACGATTGCCCTCCACCTTCGCGATTTCTCCACAGCCGTGAATAACACATTCGCCCCTGACATTTATCAGTCCATTGTGCAAAAGCACTATGCGAAAATGCTCAAGATCGTGATGGTGAAACTTGCTCTGGCTTCATTCGTCGCCATCTTGTTTATTTTGTTTTCAAAGGTTTTAATATATTTGCTGACGGCTGGAAGGTACATGACTTCGCTGCCGTACATGAGGATAATCGCGCTGGTGAGCATAACTTCTACCATATATTATTCTCTTGAGGATATTTTCGTGGCATCTGGCTTTACCCGGCTGATGCTGCTAAACAACATAATAGGAGGAGCCTGCTGCATCCTGATTTATAGACTGTTCATCAATGTGTGGCAGGCAGTGGGAGCGTCATGGGCCTTGGTCTTCAGCTATCTGGTTCTGTCTCTGGCAGGGACAGCCATGCTGGGAATACATAGGATCAAACCTATTATGGCTCATCTAAAGAAAGGAAGGAATAATTAAATTCAAATATACTATGTCAGTATTCAAGGATAAGGTTTTATTGATAACAGGAGGCACGGGGAGCTTCGGGAACGCTGTCCTTCGTCGTTTTCTGGACAGTGACATCCGGGAGATCAGGATCTTTTCCCGCGATGAGAAGAAGCAGGACGACATGCGGCACATGCTGCAGAGCCCAAAGGTAAAGTTCTACATCGGCAATGTGCGCGACAAGCAATCGGTAGACATAGCGATGGCCGGGGCGGACTACGTTTTTTCCGCTGCGGCATTGAAACAGGTACCTTCCTGCGAGTTCTTTCCGGTGGAGGCAGTTCGGACGAATATCCTAGGAACGAACAATGTCCTTTTGTCGGCGATCGAGCACGGCGTGAGCAATGTGGTTGTGCTGTCTACGGACAAGGCAGCGTACCCAATTAACGCAATGGGGATGAGCAAGGCTCTGATGGAGAAAGTGGCGATAGCGAAGGGCCGCGAACTGGGAGACGATGCCAAGACTACCATCTGCTGCACCCGTTACGGCAACGTAATGGCATCGAGGGGGTCGGTGATTCCTTTGTGGGTGGAGCAGATGGTCGATGGAAAGCCGATCACGATAACCGACCCGAACATGACCCGGTTCATGATGACTCTGGACCAGGCTGTGGACCTGGTGGTGTACGCGTTCACCCACGGCAAGAACGGAGACCTGTTCGTGCAAAAGGCTCCGGCGGCGACTCTGGACACTCTTGCTCATGCGCTAATAGACATCTATTGCCACCGTAACGTGGAGGGCACGGGGAAGCCTTTCATAGCGAAGGAGCCTGAGATAAAGGTCATCGGCACTCGTCATGGCGAGAAGCTCTACGAAACGCTTGTTACGAGGGAGGAGATGGCGCGCGCCGTGGACATGGGGGACTATTACCGCATCCCTTGCGACACGCGCGACCTGAACTACGATAAATACTTCACGAGCGGAAACCAGGAGATGTCCAGGTCGGAGGATTACACGTCCCACAATACCCGGCGTCTGGACGTTGAGGGGATGAAGGATCTGCTGATGCAGCTTCGCTTCATCCGCGAGGATATGGGGCTTCTGCCCAAGGCGAGGTCAAAAGAGATAAGGAGCGAGTGATGAGGATTCTGGTTACGGGCGCAAAAGGATTCGTCGGGAAGAATCTCGTTGCGCAGCTGAAGAACATACGGGACGGAAAAGCAAGATTCTATCCAGGAGTTAAAGTGGACGAGGTTTATGAATATGACATCGATTCCTCTCCCGCCGATCTTGATGTTTACTGCAAGGATGCTGATTTCGTATTTAATCTAGCCGGAGTGAACAGGCCGAAGGATCAGGCGGAATTCATGAAGGGTAATTACGGATTTGCCTCGCAACTTTTGGATGCCTTGAAAAAGCACGGCAATAAATGCCCCGTGATGCTATCCAGCAGCATCCAGGCTACTCTCAAAGGCAGGTTCGAAGGAAGCGAGTACGGAAAGAGCAAATTGGCCGGAGAGAAACTATTCTTCGAATATTCTGAAGAGTGCGGCGCCAAGGTACTCGTCTACCGTTTTTCGAATCTCTTCGGGAAATGGTGCAGGCCTGATTATAATTCTGTCGTGGCCACTTTCTGCCATAACATCGCCAATGACCTGCCTATAAAAATCAATGACCCATCAGCGCAGGTAAACCTTGTTTACATTGATGACCTGGTTGATGAGTTGATAGGAGCGCTGGAGGAGAAGGAGCATCATTGCGATTTTGATGGCGTAACACCCGTGTTCTGCCCGGAAGGAAAATATTGCGGCGTCCCCATATCGCATTCCGTGACGGTAGGCGAGATAGCCTCCATGCTTCGAAGCTTCGCAGACGAGCCTAAGACGCTGACCATTCCCCAGATTCCGGAAGGGTCGTTCCAAAAGAAGCTGTATTCTACCTACGTGTCCTATCTGCCTGAGACCAAGATTGCTTTCCCGCTGGCGATGCACGTGGACCAGAGGGGCAGCTTCACTGAACTCGTGAAAACCATTTCAGGCGGCCAGGTGAGCATAAACATAACAAAGCCGAGGCATGCGAAAGGCCGCCACTGGCATAATTCCAAATGGGAGTTCTTCATCGTAGTCGCCGGTCACGGGCTTATCCGGGAGCGGGAGATAGGAACAGACAAGGTCATTGAATTCGAGGTTTCCGGGGATAACGTGCAAGCAGTGCACATGCTGCCAGGTTACACTCATGAATTCATTAACTTGTCCGACACAGAGGATCTCGTGACGGTCATTTGGGCGAACGAGCAATTCAATCCTGACCGCCCGGACACATTTGCGGAAGAAGTTTAATAAACCGAGTACCATGAAAACAGATTTTGGCGACGTGAGGTTCAAGAACGAAGGGAAACTCAAGCTACTGATCATAGTCGGGACGAGGCCTGAGATCATCAGGCTCTCGGCTGTGATCACCAAGTGCCGTGAATATTTCGACTGCATCCTGGCCCACACCGGCCAGAATTACGACTATAACCTTAATGGAATATTCTTTAAGGATTTGAAGCTCGCCGATCCGGATGTCTATCTTGATGCGGTAGGCGAAGATCTTGGCGCCACTATGGGCAACATTATAGATAGCAGCTACAAACTGATGGTTCAGACGAAACCCGATGCCGTTCTGGTGCTGGGCGACACGAATTCGTGCCTGAGCGTCATCGGTGCCAAGAGGCTGCATATTCCCATCTTTCACATGGAGGCGGGAAACCGATGTAAGGATGAATGCCTCCCGGAAGAGACTAACCGCAGGATAGTGGACATAATCAGCGACGTGAATATAGCATATAGCGAACATGCGAGGCGCTACCTCGCTGAGTGCGGCTTGCCGAAGGAAAGGACATTCGTCAGCGGTTCTCCAATGGCAGAGGTGCTGCTCAAGAATCTCCCCGAGATCGAGGCTTCGGACGTGATCGCGAGGCTCGGTCTGGAGAAAAGGAAATACATTCTGCTGTCCGCCCACTGCGAGGAGAACATCGACACGGAGAAGAACTTCCTGTCACTGTTCGGCGCCATCAATGCCATGGCTCGGAAATATGACATGCCTGTGCTGTACTCATGTCATCCACGTTCCCGCAAGAGGTTGGATGCCAGCGGATTTCAACTTGACACCCGAGTGATGCAGCATGAGCCGCTTGGCTTTCATGACTACAACTGCCTTCAGATGAACGCTTTCGCCGTAGTGTCAGATTCTGGGACCCTTCCTGAAGAGAGCAGTTTTTTTACTTCCATCGGGCATCCCTTTCCAGCAGTGTGCATCAGGACTTCGACTGAAAGGCCCGAGGCCATGGATAAAGGGTGCTTCGTTCTCGCAGGGATAGACGAGCATTCCCTGCTTCAGGCTGTCGATGCTGCCGTGGAGATGAACAAGAACGGCGACTATGGCATTCCAGTTCCTGATTACGCAGACAAGAACGTCAGCACAAAGATCGTGAAGATCATCCAGTCCTATACGGGAGTGGTCAATAAGATGGTCTGGAGAAAATATTAGCGATGCGTATCCTAGCCATTTCAAGCAATGTGGGCGACAATGCCCCTGGAATCGTGGTTGAGCGCTTCCTTTGCGAGCTTCAGAAGACTCACGTAGTGGACGTGCTTACCTATGATTATCAGAGGTCACCAGACATGCCCGGACTGAAAAACGTCTATTCGAAGGGGTTCTGGATAGGAAATGAGAAAATTCGTAGGAGATTGACCACCAAGCTGATTGAGGCTCTGGGCTACGACCCTGCTGATGAATTACGCAAAAGGCATGTGCTGAAATCGCTCAAAGGTGGCTATGATGTGATCCTTGGCTTCTGTTACGGCTTTTATATGTTTGGGCAGACGGCAGGCGTGGTGGCAAAAAAGCGTTTCAGGGCGCCGTTGGTGGCATATTACTTTGACGCAATTCCATCTCCGGCAGGCTGGGTGAAAGACGGCCTCTACAGGCGAAACCTTGGAAGGTTGGTGAGCCGTGGCTTGGCGGCGGCTGATGGTATCCTTTCTTCCAATCGGAAGATGCTGGAATACGAACTGGGCTTTCTGCCTGAGGGACACCGGAACATCCCATCGGGCTATGTCTATACTCCTTGCGTCAGCTCGACTATATGTCATTTGCTTCATTCAGAGGGAGTTCCTTTCGTATTCCTGTTCGCTGGCTCTGTTTACGGACCGAGAAAAATAAAATATTTCATAGGGGCATTCGCTAAATTGCTAATCGATCATCCCGATTGCGAAATCTGGTTTGTGGGCACAAGGAACATAGAGGGAGAGCTTGCGGCATTGAGGCCGGAGATAGCGAGCAAAATAAAAGTCACGCCCAGAGTAAAAGACCTCGTGCCGTATTATGAAGCATCCGGAGCGTTGGTAGACATAGACGCAGAGCTTCCTGACGATGTGTTCCTATCCTCGAAAATAACTAATTACATAAGCGTAGACCGCCCTATCATTTCCGAAACTGGGCAGAATTCCGAGTCCAGAAGAATTTTTGCTGGCCTGGAGACCGTGCTGCAATGCGGCCATGACGAGGATGACCTTTACAAGGCCATGAAATCAGTGGTGGAACGAACCGAAGACTACGATTATTCGGAGCGGGCAGACCTCATAAAGACTTTCTCCCTGGAGGCGAACACGTCGAAGCTTGTCCATTTCCTGTCTTCTGTCTCAGAGTAAACATCTATGTTCGCGTAGATTCCGCAGCATTTGGCTCCTCGGCAGTATATTCATGAAATAAATTTCTATCTACCCTGTTGCAAATGACCTCCTTACGTACAGAGGAATCGATAGCCCCATCCTTCTCTTCCAAAGCCTTGCTTACGAGTATGTTGCATCCGGCGCCTTTCATGACTCTGCGATTCGGCTTCATGCAGGAAAGGTGATTTCCCCATCGGTTTTTGCCTGCTCATTTGCAATGTCAACAAGCATTGCTTCAGCTCCGCCTGTGTTAAAAGTGCTAATGCAGTGAACTATTCTCATAATAGATTATTGTTATATTCAATTTATTCTCTCCTATCCCCCATGTATCATGATGGATGCTAATATCATCGCTGAAGAGACTATGATGATACTGACAGCTGATCACTGTAAATCTATTTTCTTCCCCATCTCCAGAAGGAATTCCTCGCTGAAGCCGGCATCCATGCCAGGCGTGAAAGTCATTTCGCTGAACTTTACCTTGCCGTCAACTTCGTAAAGATCGACTCTGACGAATTTAATGCCTTCGGACAGTTTTGCGGCAATGCTCTTCATCTCTTCAAATGCTGAAGGGCGAGGAATCTCGGCCAGTCTTGATGAGTCTATGAAACTCGATCGCAAAGGCGTCCAATCCATGTCGTACATCATCAGCTGAATTTTGTGGGTGTTTAGAATCCGGTTCTTCGTGATGAAGCAATATGTAGGCACTCCATCGAAGCAGTAGAACTTGTAGTCGTCCAGAGCTGCGTTGGGGTGAGAATGGTCTACGAGATATTCCTCGGCAATGATTTTAGGCCTGATCTTGCAATAATGCCTTTCGCCTGAGAGTGCGCCGTAAGGATATTTCAGATACTTCGCCATCTGCTTCCGGATTAGTTCCAAGTCAGTCTTATCCTTGTCTTTCACGAAACAGTTCGATGCGCATCCGTTGTTGGTTTTGATCACGAAGCTTTTCGGAAGAGCGTCAAAATCTATCTCATTGGCAGAATCATAAACCCCATAAAGCTTTGCCAGAAGGCCTTCTCCGCAACGCTCGGTGACATATTCCCTGACCAGGCATTTGTCAGCGAGCCTTGCCCATAAAGGGTTGTCTTGGTTGAGGCTCATCCAATAGACTTTGTCATAAAATGACACAGGAGGGTTCTGAAGCTTCCTGTGATAGAATTTTCTGAAATGGAGCGTCAGGACCTGTTTGGGAAAATGCTTCATCAGGCCTGCGAAAGGGGGCATTATTTTATAGAATAGACTCATATCTTGGATAGTTCTGAATATAATATATTCAAATGGCTTTCAACATTTTTAGGCAGGTATGGCTGGACGATTTCAATCGAGCGCCGGCCCATGTCGTACCGGCAGGCTTTGTCTTCAGCAAGCTTAAGGATGGCATTGGACAGGGCCTCGGTATCACCAGGCGCTATCAGAATACCATTCTCATTCTGGCGCACGATCTCAGGGATGCCGCCGACAGGGGTCGAGATTATAGCCATCCCGTATGTCATTGCTTCCAGGATAGAGATAGGAAGGCCTTCTGCATAGGAAGGCAAAATGTAAATGTTAGCCATGGACATCAAAGAGGCTTTTCTCTCGCCTGCCACCCAGCCATCGTAGAAAACAATGTCGCCGAGGCCATTTTCAGCGATGATATTCATCAATCTGTTTTCCTCACCCTTGCCACCGATGTGAAGGAAAAATTTTCCGCGAAGCTCTTCTTTGTGCGAAGCTATTGCGGCGACAAGGTCGAATATTCCTTTAGGCTCATTAATGTTTCCCAGGAATATGCCTACGGCGCTTTCTGCCTTTTCTGTCAATTTCATGGGCTCTTCCACTATGTTCGGCAGCACTGTAACCTTCTTCGGGCTGAAAGTCCTTTCGAAATATTCCTTCCAAGAAGAAGAAAGAGCGGCGATGACATCGGCTCTCCTTATTATTCTGCTAACTGCTTTTTGGTGGACTTTGGCGAATTGCTCGAACCCTCCTCCATGAATGTGTAGGATGACCTTCTTCCCGAATGCCTTCCCTGTACAAACGAATAAGCTTTTGCGCCAGAAACTATTGTTTGAGCAGCAATGAATATGTATGATTCTTACTCCGCCGAACATGCAGAGATAGCTGAATTTCAGCCATGACCACCCAAGCAGCAAGAGCTGAGAAAGGGGATTCGAGCCTTGCCGATAGGTTTTTACGAAACGGAAAGGGGATATTATCCTGGAATACGAGTCAAGGACTTTGGCAATACCACCCTTAGGCGGGTCGTATTCCGGCCCGACTGTAAGCACTTTCTTAGATATTCCCCTATCAATCATATTCGGCTTAGTTTGTCAAATATAATGCTTTTCGAGCGATAATTAGTTGTTTGTGGATGGGCTTTGATTGCATTGGACTGTCCGTCCATTATTTCGTGCTGGTCACTCTTTGTCCTTTGTTGCATTCACCATTGGACATTGACATCTCTTGGATAAGATTTAGGCGTATGTTAGAATTGGGAAAATAATATCCTGTTGAATGAGACAGGATATGGTTTTGGTTGATGTGTGGAAATGAAGCTGCCTGCCTTCTTGCAATGACGCTGTCATGCCAGGCATAGGCGGTTCTTTAAATGTTTTAGGCATATAATAGCTTTATTTCCAAATTATTAATATATTTCCCATTGAGACTGATGCAATGAAAATGAGTCTTGAAACTTATACATTTGAACAAGCCGATGAAGAAGTCTTATTGCTATATAGACCTGCAGCAGCCGATTTCCATTGAGGAAATTCCTTATGCAATTGACCTTCTGGCTCTTTTTGCGTATGCCAAGGATTCAATTTCTCAGAAAAGGAAAAGCAACGCTTCCTAATTCGTAACTCGCAATATCGGGCATATTGGGATTTGAACCCATATTTGGCAGATTCCGTCAACTTATTTGCTTTGTCTTTGAGATACCATGATACTAATCCCGTTGACAATGACCTTGCGCACCAGAGATGTCGAATGAGTAGCAAATGCTTCTAAAGTGCATGCTATGCCAAAAGTTAATAGGACTAATAAAAGAAAGAGCCGACCTGGCTTGGCCGACCCTTGTGCTTTATATCATAGTTTGCGTACTCCTACTATTATTATATATGTAGTGCCGTATACGAGACCCGTAAGTACGGTGCAAGGAGAGGTGCTGGGGAGAAATCCCCACATCCACTCTATTGTTCGTGTAAAACAAATGATCTACTGGCCCCTGAAAGGATTCTGATCATTCTCGGTTACTGCCTTGTTGGTCGTAATCTCGAGCTGGGGGATTTGGCATATGAAACGGTAGTCGTTGCTCTTTAGAGTTCCCATGGGAACTGCATCAGATCCATTGTAGCCGTCTAGTTCTGTCATGCCCCAAGAGAAGTGTCCCGCAGGATTTGAAGCAGTAGCCTCATAGCGGACAAGATCCTTTTGGAGACGTAGCAGGTCGTATGATCCGGTCAAGCCTTCTCCCAGCAGTTCTTTGCGGCGTTCTACATATATGGCCTCAAGAAGATCATCCTTTACCGATGTGGTCGAGAGTTTGGCGTTGCGTGCCTGCTGAAGAGTATTGAGCAGACCGAGCGCCTCGGAAGTTTTCCCAAGGTTTGCCTGAGCCTCAGCCATGATAAGAAGCATTTCAGAGCCTCTCATCAAAGGAACATCAATGTCATAGCTGTGGTTTGAGTTCGTATGTCCCTCGTAAGTGCCGTCTCCATAGGAACGAAGCTTGTTGTACGCCCATTTAGAGCGGATCTGAACGTCCCCGTTCGCAGTACGGTGCCAGAACATTACGTTATGCTCGTCTGTGTCAGTGACACCTTCTGTCTTGTCACAACGAGTTCCGCGGTAGTCTGTGTCATCGAACAAGTCAACATAAGTCTGGTCAACGAAGATGCAGAGAAAATGATAGAGAGGACCAGTGGTCATTCCCTCGCCGTAGCTTGGGTCGAAGTTCCACCAGTTATTAAACACAGTGTTGCTTCCTACGTTGGAGGTGTTAGTATATTTGCAGCCCCATACAAGTTCTGCGCAACCATTGCCCATAAGCTTGTCCATGCCGCTGCACCATTGCTCCTTGCTCATTAGGGTGCTGTATTTTTTATACACTTTGTTTGCCTCAGAATAGGCTCCTTCCCAATTGCCCATAACCTGATATACCCTGGCAAGCATGCCGGCAGCGACTGAAGCGTCAACCTGCCATTTTTCGGAACGGTTGAAGCTGGCGAGATCGGTCTCGGCTTCTGTCAGGTCTTTTACTACTTGGTCGTAGCATTCCTCGACGGTGGAGAAACCCTTGTTCTCATTGTCATCAGGAGATAGCCGGAGAATTACGCCTCTCTTGTTCCGTGCGATGGCATAGGTCTGCTGGTAGTTCAGTAGGAGATGGAAGTAGCAGAACGCTCGGATTGCGAGAGCCTGCCCTCTGAGTGCTGCCTTGTCGGACTCCGATCCGCTTGCGTTGCCGACATTGGCGATGATGATGTTGGCTTCGTTAATGGCTTTGTACATTGTTTCCCAAATGTAATGCGCATCGCCCGTGGACATGGTTCTGGAAGACGAAAATTCATAGATTGGCTCTGGAGAAGAGCCGTAATTCTTGTTAACGACGCAGTCCGAACCCATAAGGTCGTAGAGCATCAAGAATCCGGAAATTCCTTGATAACTGGCACCAGGCTGTTCCTGTGGGTCACCTATGAGGAACGCTCTGTAGGTTGAGGTAAGAATTTGGTTCAGACCGGCGGTGCTTCCTGTGAAGGTGCCAGCCTCTACTTTGGTGGCATCATTAGTCGTAAGTTGCTCTTTGCATCCGAGAAGGGAAGCACCGAGAACTGTTATTATTATTGCATAAAATATTTTTTTCATCTCTGTATTCGGATTTGATTAGAAATTAATCTGTATGCCACCCATATAAACACGTCTTGCGCTCTGGTTGCCGTTATCGGTGTCGGTATTGCCGTTGTAGTTATTGCCGAGGATGCCAGTTTCAGGGTCTGTGTGCATGGATGCCATATTGCCGAAAGTAAGAGCATTGTCAACGCTTAAATAAAGACGAAGGTTCGAGATGTTGACCTTGCTGAGAATACTTCTTGGAATAGTGTATCCGAGAGTGACATTCCTCAAGCGCACGAAGTCATTATTGAATATAAAAAAGTCTGACCCCCTGCGGTTGTCCTCTGCTTTCTCATAACTCCAGCGTGGATATTTCTTGATATCGCCAGGTTTTTCCCAGACTTTGCCTGCGATGACATCCTGCATAAGGCCAACGCCAGTACGGAGGGTGCCTGACTCTAAAAACATATAGTTGTATATCTTGGATCCGAATGAACCATACCACATGAATGAAAAGTCGAAGTCTTTAAACTTGAAACTGTTGGTAATTGACCCGAAAGCCTTTGGAATTGCAGTTCCGCACCATTGGTAGTCTTCCGAAGAAACATCGGAATAGTTCGTTGTAGTCTTCCATCCGCCATTCCCATCGCGAATGTAGTATTTGAGGAGACCGGTCTTCTGATCGACGCCGGCATTCTTTACGTTGTAGAATTCGTAAAGGGAGTGACCCTCTTCTAGACGATAGCTAATGCCACGGTTTGAATAGGTATACGCTCCACCAGGAAGGTATGTGACCTCGTTGTGCAGAGTTGAGAAATTGGCATCTATGTTCCAAGTGAAGTCTTTTTTCTGGATAGGAATTGCGTTTATAGTGATTTCTATTCCTCTGTTTACAATGTCTCCGAGGTTGGTATTGTAACCGGTCGCGCTACCCACCTGTGCAGAAGGAGGAAGCTGGAGGTAATATAGAAGGTCTTTTGATCCTCTGCTATAGTACTCAACTGTTCCGCCGAGACGATAGTTCAGAATGCTGAAATCTGCGGCTACGTTGAACTGATGGTTTTTCTCCCACTTTAGATTAGGGGTCGCTAATGTAGATGGCTTGTAACCCGCAGATCCGTACAGGTTATCGGGTTCGTAGTATTCCTGATATGCATACCATATCTCGCTTCCTGCAGCACCGTTGCTAGTGCTTCTTGAGTAAAGCTTGTCGTTGCCGGAAGTCCCATAGCTTGCGCGGAAGACGAGCATATTCAGCCAGCTTGAATTCTTGAGGAATTCTTCGCTGCTTGCTCTCCATGAAGCTCCGACTGACCAGAAGTTGCCCCAGCGGCTTTCCTTCGAAAATCTAGAAGATCCGTCCCGACGTATTGAAGCTGAAAGATAGTATTTGTTAGCGATGTCGTAGTCGGCCTTTCCTAAGAAAGAAAGCAGCGAGTATCTGATACGGTTAGAGTCTGCCGACCAGTTTGTCGTCGTCGAGGCGAGCTCGAACTGGCCTATTGACATGATGCCTTCGCCATGAGCATAGCCATAATTGAGGGAGTAGTCATAATACTCGTGACCAGCCATGAGGTTGATGTGGTGCTCCCCGAATTTTTTGTCCCATGTGAGGATGTTGTTCCAGGTTGAAGACAGCACCTTGTTGTTGGTGCGGCTGGCTGAACCTCCAGTAGTCCTTACTGTTATGCCATACGGAGCAATCTGATCCTCGCCGTGGACGGCCGAATCATAACCGTAGTTTGTGGCAATATTGTTGTCCAGGCTGATTGATGAACGGAAATTCAAATCGAAAGGAAGCTTGAAGTTTGCGAAATATTTTGCTGAGATCGTGGAGTACTCGTTGCTACTGAAACTTTCATCGTTATCATTGTCCCAGTAACTACCCTTTCCGATAGGGCAAATTCCGAAGTAGTTGGCGTTCATCGTGGCATAGTCGTACATCTTGTCGCCGGTCTTTTCAGAGTAGACCCAGTCTGTGTTGTCTGAGTTTCGCAGGTAAGGAGAGGTGAGGGATGTGTGGAAACCAAGTGCGCGGTTGTATCCTCTGGAGTTCTGACGAGCATAGCTATATGCAAGGCTGCCGCCCATGGACAGCCATTTGTTGATTTCAGTCTCGACGTTCGTACGGAAGGAATATCTCTTGTAGAAGTCATCATTCGAGTAACCTTTGTCGTTTAGGTAACCAAGAGAGGCGTAATACGAGGTTTTGCCGTCCGGCGTGCTGCCACTTACGTCCAGGCCATAGTCCTGACGAAGTTTGTGTGAAAAAATTACGTTATTCCACTCCCAATCGTTCTTGTCCCATATCATCTCAAGGTCAGGATTAGCCCAGCAGTTACCCTTGCCATCGTGAAGAACATAATTTGAAGTGCTACCTGGCCACTTGAAAGGAGTCACATAAACTGTCTCGCCTGCAGAATTGACAGCAGGGTTAACGCTGATCGTGACGGCATTGGCGGAGGCGTAGTCCCCAGCTTCCTGGCTGCTCTTGCCGTGTAGATATACCTGGTCATTGTAGAGCGCTCTCCAGTTGTTGGTAAGCTGTTCGTAGGGGTTGGCCTTGGTCATGTAAGGAACGGCAAGGTCTGAAGTGCCCCATGCACTACGGAAGTGAACCGTCGTTTTGCCTGTCTTGCCCTTTTTTGTGGTAATCACGATTACGCCGTTTGCTGCACGTGAACCATAAAGGGAAGATGCCGCTGCATCCTTCAGGACCGTCATTGACTCGATGTCTGAAGGATTGATTGATGTGAGCGTTCCATCGTAAGGCATTCCATCTACTATGTAAAGTGGCGTTGTCTTTCCAGACATCGATGATATACCACGAATCTGGATACGAGAGTCGGATCCGGGAGTGCCTTCATTGTTGACGACCTGGACGCCGGCTGACATACCCTGCAATGTTTCAGCGAAACCAGAACCTGAGATTTTCTCAATCTGATCAGACTTTACGACCGAAGCAGATCCCGTGAAGGAACTTTTCTTAGTCGTGCCGTAGGCCACGAAAATTACCTCGTCAAGGGACTCATTTCCTTCTTCCAGAACTATGTTCATTCTTGGAGATGCCGTTACTTCATGTGTCTTGTAACCAATGCAGGAAATCTCAAGAATAGCACCTTCCGCAACATTGTGAAGGGTGAATATACCGTCCGTGTCTGTGATAGTACCATTTTGGGTCCCCTTCACCATGACGCCGGCACCTATGACTCCTTGGCCTGAAGCATCTTTGACGGTACCCGTGGTAGTCTTGTATGTCTGAGCTGAGAGGCTCAAGGACATACAAATCACGTAAAGCATTGAGAATGCTTTGAAAAAGTGATTAACTTTCATCTGTAAAAAAGTATTGAAAATAAAATGTGTGGTTTTTACTCACATTAAGTATATACATAACCAACTAACCTATAACAAATATAAGCATTAATCTGTAATTCTAAAGTTTTGAATTTTGTTATGAATAGTATCGTAAATATTAATAAACGTAGTAAAATAATAAGAATTTGCGCGGAAATTTTAATGATTTTAATAAAAAGATAAAAGATTAAAACTAAAAATAATTTCACTCACTATCGAAGCTGATAGTAAAAATTTCCTGTATCTGGATAAATCCAGGTACAGGAAATTTTGATGAATAAGTTTATGGGTATTAATTAATTAGTTGCCGAGGGTGCGACCTGCGCCGCCTGTGCCTGTCCCAGCACCTCCGGCCTGGCTTTTAGCCCCATTCTGGACTCCGCCGACGATGTCGTCGTTCACGATGGACTTGGATACCTTTTTGACGCTTGTGCGCAGATTACCGAATCTGTAGCTGACCCTGAGGCCGACCTGCCTAATCCTGACATCAATTTTGGTTTTTCCAGTGTAGTCGCCATTGACCGTCTTCATTGTGAGATTGTTGTGATCCCAATTGAACGGATTCACTGCTGCAATGCTAACGGTGAGCCTGTCCTCTTTCAGGAATGACCTCTGCAAAGAGGCGGTGTAGTAGTAGTAATTCGGTCCGTAGCCGTAAACGCTGGCGAGAGAACGTCCGAACGACCCGCCTCCGCCGACGTTGAGGATGAGTTTCCACGGAAGATTCTGCTGCACGAATGCCATTGCGGTTCCTGACCAGCCATCGAGCTCAAGGCCAAGGTTGTTGTTCCTCATCTTGTTGTTTTCCACATGACCGTTGACCATAATGGATGTGCCAGCAAAAGGAGTGTAGCGGAGGAAGCCGTCAGCCCCGTAGCGGCGATTCTTCAGTACGTCGTCGTAGGTGGAGACTGTCTTCTCGTCCCGAACGAAGCTGATCTCGGAGATCTGGTCGTTGGAGAAGTTCACGAAAGGCGACAGAGTCAGCATCATTTTCTGACTCATCTTCATGAATTCCAGGGTGAAGGAATGATTCATGGCGCTGTTCAGGGCTGGATTTCCGTAGTTCAACGATGATGGCGTCTCGACCCTCGCAGGGTTCAGGTAGCTGATTCCCGGACGGTTTATGGACGACGAATATCCGACCTTGAGAGTCGTCATAGGGGAGAATGAATATCTTACGCTGACACTTGGCACCCAGTCGTGGAGATTTTTATGGAAGCTGGAAGCCGAGCCGTCTGGATAACTTGCGCGCAGGTAACTATATTCATACCTGATGCCTGCCTGCGCAGACCATTTCCCGCTGTTGAACATCCATTCTGTGTAGGCAGCTGCCACCTGGGTGTTGTGATTGAAGCGGCTATGAACATCCTTCGTCGTGGCTGCGTTGGCATATTCAATGTCAGTCCTGCTTCTGTTGTCTCTGCCTATGTATTTCCCGCCCAATTCCATCGTGAATTTTTGGCTAAGAGGGCGGATGTAGTCAATCTGGCCCGTGTGTTCATCCCTTGTCTCTTTGCTGTGGTTCAGAAAGCCAGAGTAGTCGAATGTTGCCGTTTTGATATTATTGAAATCGTTGTTTGTTTTCGATTTATTGCCGTTCCCTGCGTACATGTAGGAAATAGTGAGAGATTCCCCTGGTTTGTTCGTCTGCATCTGATAGTCCACCCTGCCGTGCGCATCATAATATTTCGGATTCTTTGGATTCCATGCTCTGGCATAATATTCATAAATAGAGTCTCCGTTCCTCGCAGTCATCGTGTTGCTTGAATATGAATCCTGCTTCAGTCCGAAACTGGAGCCTCCGAAGGAGAAAGTCAGAAGGTTTTTAGGATTTATTTCATAGCTTGCGCTGAATTCGCCGAAATGCATGTTGATTGGGCTTTTCTGCCTCATGTAAGTGCTTTGGGTTGCGCCAGAAGATTTGAAATAATTATTCGTCTGGATTAGCATGTTACGGCTCTCTTTGCTCATGTGGGCGTAACTGTAGTTCACAGAGAAGGTGAATTTCCCTTTTTGCGCCGTTATGTAGGCGGATTCGCTGTGAATGCCTTGGAATGGGTCCACGGCTCCGGAAAGGGTTCCGGTGACTCCGCTCATGCCAGCGTTGTTCTTCATCACGATGTTCAGAATGTAATTCGTTCCCTCTGCGTCCTCGCGGGCACCTGGGTCGGTGATGACCTCTATGCTCTTTATCATGCCTGCCGGCATGGATTTCAGCACCTGGCTGACGTTCTGGCCGGAAAGCGATGGGTCTGGATGGCCGTTGTGGTAGATTTTGTAGTTGGACGAACCTCTCACCAGTACATTGTCCTGTCCGTCAACGCTCACCATCGGCACTTTGCGCAGCATGTCCAGAGTGCTTATGCTCTTGGCCTGTTCGTCGTTCTGAACATCGTAGGAAAGGCGGTCCACGCCAATCTTGATGAGCTTGCGTTGAGCAACTACGGTCGTTCCCTTCAATATTTCGCTCCACCCCGTAGTGTCAATCTGAGCCGTGTCTGCGGCCGCCTTCAGCGTGTCTTTCTTCGCCTGAGGATTCTGGGCGAGCAATGAAATGCCAATCAGCATCGTCAATGCTAGTATCGTAATCTTTCTCATGTTATTCTGTGAATATGTCACCTGAGCCTGATGTTGAAACGTCTTTGCTCTCGTATTTCAGCTTTCTGATGTCAATGTCGCCTGAGCCTGCCGTCCGAGCTTTTAAATTCTTCACTTCTCCGCTTATCGAGATATCGCCGGAACCGGCCGTCTCGCATTTAACATCCTTGCCGTTGATGCCGTCTATTTTGATGTCTCCAGACCCTGACGTGACGATGCTCAGCCAGTTTACGCTGCCATCTTTCAGGAATATGTCGCCTGAGCCGGAGAATGCCAGCGCTAACGAGTCAAGCCTGAAATCCTGCATGTCGAAATCCCCGCTGCCACTCCCATGCACCTCTTTGATAGAAGGACATGCTACGTAAATGTAACTTTCTCCTTCAAATATCAAGTTATTCGCTTCGGTTTTGATTGTAAGAGTTCCGTCTTCCACGGAGACGTCTAGCAGTTCCACGATGTTAGAATCCGCATGGATTCTCACCATTGTGCTGCTATCTTGCGCAAAACGGATGTCCAATGCTGCCTCATTATGTATCTTGTCGAAAGGTTCGACGACATATTCCTTGTCTATGACGTTCCCATCGCCTCTGGTAAGTCCGAATATGCTCTTATTGCCGCCGTTTTTCGGCACCCTGAAATAGCAGGAAGTCGCCATTAGTGCCAATGCCGTGATTGCCAAGATTTTAACTGAATTTCTCATGATCATTTTAATATATTATTTCCCTTCCAATAGGAGCTCTTTCGGACTCAGCCCAAGCAGCTCTATCTTCTTGATTACATTGGGAAGCTCGTTTTCCAGGAACTCCCTCCGTTCGGTATCGAGCACGATGTCCTTTGCGTCGGGTGAGATGAAGTAGCCTATCCCGCGTTTGTTGTAGATGATCCCTTGGTCGGTCAACTTCTCGTAGGTGCGCATCACCGTGTTAGGGTTCACGCCGATAGAAGCCCCATATTCCCGCACCGAAGGAATCCTGTCTTCCGGTTTCAAATCCCCGGAAAGGATTCTCTCGCAGATCGCGTCTCCGATCTGAAGAAATATAGCCTTATTTGAATCGAATTCCATGGTTTAATGCTGTAATTTTTTGAGTCTCAACCAAATCATCGTGCCGGTTATGGATAGGATCACTACCAGTCTGATGTTCGTGAACCAGTTGAGGAAGTTTGCGAAATCTCGTGTCGTGGGGTTAATTTTCTCAAGCCATCTTGGTTCAGCGTTGGAGATGCCAATCATCATTATTATCCAGGATAAAATGGTCTGTATTCCCAGAAGAATCAATATGGTGAAGAGTACTTTGTGCTTCTTGAAATACGTTGCCCCCGTGAGAAATATGGACAAGTTATCGATTAACGAAATCAAGACAAGGGTCAAGAATGCAAATGATGAGATTTGGAAGTTTCCGTAACAGGTGGAGAACACTCCTTGGCTGAATTTCTGGCCAGTGATGGCAAGCGGATCTCCCATCTGTGGGTCGAACGCCGTGAGAATGGCATCGCTGGCAAGGTATAGTGCGATAAAAATTATTGGAGCGATCACAAGGCAGTTGAGTATCATTGTTATGAATTTCTCAAGCCGGGATGCAGGAAGCATCAGCCAGGCAGAGCCTTTCTCCTTGTCGGTCACAAGTCCGTAGACACCCTTCGGAAAGCTGAGAACCAGCACTGCGCAAGCTATTCCGAATGCGATGGCGCGTCCTGTGAATTCTATTCCATGGTAATCGGACAGGTTATGCTCTTTGCTAAAGAGAACGACTAATATTGCTCCCAGAATGTAATATATGATAGGGAAGATGGACGTGAACATGAAACCGAAACCGAATCTTTTCCATGCCATTTTTAGGTCGTACAACCAATATTTCCCGAATCTGTTTATGTTGAATGAGTTGCTCATGGCTTTGCGTTATTTTTCGTTGAACATTCCTTTAATCAGCTCTTTGTGAAGGTGAACTGCATTGAACAGAGCCTCGATGTTGACTTTGCTGTCCTCGCCGGTGGCATTCGGGCGAACTTGGATGTACCCCCCTGGAAGCTGCTCGCTGTAAAGGCTGTCTTGCTTGAGTTCAGTGCCGTAGTCGAAGAATAGCTTATTGGAGACTTCCTCTATAGTGGCATTCAGAAGTATTTCCTGCTTGTCCAGAATGATGATCGGGTCGATGATGTTCTCTAGGTCCCTGACCTGATGAGTAGAGATCACTATTGTGGCGTTCTCGGAAGTGTGTTTCATGATTGCGCTTCTGAATTGCGCTTTGGACGGGATATCCAGGCCGTTGGTAGGCTCGTCCATGAATAAGTAATTTACGTTAAGGGCGAGCGCAAAAGAGATGTAGGTTTTCTTCAGCTGTCCTGCTGACATCTGATTCATCTTTTTCTCGGGATCGTTCTCGAGTTCTTTCATTATCGCCAGGAACTTGTCCATATCGAACTTTGGCCAGAATTGTCCCTGTTCCCTCGCAAATGCTGTTGCCTTCAATGGAATTGGCGCAACTGTCTCTGAAAGGAAATACTGGTTTTCAAGTAGCGACGGATTCCTGTTGAACGGCTCATCTCTATCTGTGAATATGCTGCCTTCAACTGGTCGTTTGAGGCCGCATAGGAGTGTCAGCAGGGTAGTCTTGCCCACTCCGTTCTCTCCGAGAAGGCCGTAAATCCTGCCTTCCTCGAGGGTAGTGCTGATGTTGGCCAGCACCTTTTCGCCTTTTCCGTAACGGAAACCTAAATTTTTGATTTCTATCATGTTATATATTAATTAAAACACTATCTATTAATATGTTATATTCGTTTGTCTGCAATCCTGTTCATATATTTTATTTATTCACCCCATTCTCCCACAACCATCCTCGTCTGTCCCAGCCCCCTTAACCGTCCTCTCCTGATTCTTAGTGTACTAGTTTATTAGTACACTGCAAAGATAGGACTTAATTTTTAATATCCAACAATATTTTTAAAATATTTACAGTATATTTGTAAAGCGGCTCAGGAAGCCGCTCCATTCGGTGCCATTCATCTTAAGTTGCTGGCATCGAGTTTTTTATGAATATATTAAAACGAACTTGCAATGCTGAATATTCCAGATTTCGCATCTTTTAGGAACGTCGCTACGCCGTTCTACTATTACGATATCGACCTTTTCAATAAAACTGTTGCCGAGGTGGCTGAATTGTCGAAAAAATACAATGTTCATGTACATTATTCCGTTAAGGCCAATTCCGATCAGCGTCTGAATGATATCATAAGTGCGGCAGGTCTTGGAACAGACTGCGTGAGTGGGGACGAGATAGAGTTTGCCGTGAGCTGCGGCTTCGCTCCTAAGAATATATTTTTTGCCGGTGTAGGCAAGACGGATAAGGAAATCGTTCAGGCCTTGCAGGTCGGTATTGGGGCTTTCGTCGTGGAATCGCTAGAGGAGATCGTGATTATCGGGGATTTGGCAAAGAAGCTTGGCAGACGAGTGTCCATGAGTTTGAGAATCAATCCGAATATCGATGCACACACCCATCATCACATTACCACGGGACTCTATGAAGACAAGTTCGGGATATCCGACCGCAGTTTCGATGAGGCTGCATCGCTGGTGAAGAGTTACGATAATATAGATTTTTTCGGACTTCAGTTCCATATAGGCTCGCAGATTTTGGACGTTGAGGAAGTTGTGAAGCTAGAGTGTGAAAGAGTTAATGACATCGTGGCTAGGTTCGAGCGGGATGGGATGATCGTAAAGAATATTGATCTTGGAGGAGGTCTTGGAATAGATTATGATGACCCGGACAATAACCCTATGCCGGATTTCGAAACTTGGTTCAGGACTATCCGGAAATATCTTGTGGCTCGTCCCGAGCAGGGCGTGCACGTGGAACCTGGGCGTTCTCTTGTTGGTCAGGCAGGGTCGCTGATTTCCAGGGTTCTATACGTCAAGAAGGGCGAAAATCGTCGTTTCTTGATGGTGGATGCCGGCATGAACGATCTAATTCGTCCTGCTTTATACGGGGCTTATCATAAAATTGAGAATCTCTCGGCTTACTACGATGGTAACGATTCGCGAGAAATGCGCGTGTATGATGTTGTCGGCCCTGTTTGTGAGTCTGCTGATACATTCGGCAAGGAGCGTACTCTGGCCAAGAGCTACAGGGGAGACCTAATCGCGATACGAAGTGCCGGCGCTTATGGACAGGTAATGGCTTCGCACTACAACATGCGCCCATTCGCCCCATCGGTATATTCAGATAGGCTTGCCGAAGCCCCTCGCCGCAAAGACTACTTCGCACAATAGCCCCTCGTCTGATTGCCGTTGCACTCGCATCCCGATATTAATTTGCGCAACAGCTCCTCGTCTGACCGCCGTTGCACCTGCATCTCGATATTAATTTGCGCAACAGCTCCTCGTCTGACCGCCGTTGAACCTGCATCTCGATATTAATTTGCGCAGCAGATCTGCTGTGCAAAAGCCGGGCATGGGGATGTGCATTCTGCGGGGTTACATGGCAGCATGACCTTCCGTGGCTGGCTTTTAAAAGTGGGGCAGGGCAGGCCCACTGTCACTCTATGATGCCTGTGACACGACGCCCTGCCCCGGATTTGCAAGCCTTGCCTAGTTTTTGCGCGAACCTCGATCGGGGACAGAGGACCCGGATTTGGCGAGCCAACGATTACATAATCATTTTTGACTGAATAATTCTGGTTATCTGAAAAATTGAGTAAATTCGAGCAAGAAAGTATTTTGCTCTTATGCTGAATGTATTGAATATGAAAAAGATAATATCGGCCGCTTTATTGATATTCATCACAATCGCTCTATCCGCCCAGAGGAAGGTTGTCAGAGACACTCTCTTTGTTAATGGAAAACCGATAGGGTGTACGATTACGAATTGGTACTGCATCGAGGGAGACAAGTGTCCGAGCTTTACTGTGTTCGACGAGAATGGCAAGAAGATAGTCAGCAAGGATTTGCTGGGCAAAACAGTTGTCATTAGTTTCTGGATCAATACCTGTGCTCCTTGCCGAAAAGAATTGAGCCGGGTCGGTCCTGAATTGATTGACAAATATTCGCCGGACGAATTCGCGTTCATAGCTATCGGCTCTGGCGAGACTGCGGAAAGCGCGAAGGCCTTCAGATTGCGCTCAACAGCGACATTCCCCCTGTGTTATGACGAAACGGGAGATGTGGTTAAGAAATTCGCTGACAATGGTTTCCCGAAGCTCTTCGTGGTTGATTCCAAAGGAATAGTGCGGATGACCGAGCAAGGATATAGCGAGGAGAAGTTCTCTCACCTTAAAAAAGTAGTTGATAGATTGGTAAAGACTCGGTAGCCTGCTTTAAAAATTGTCGAGGCGAACTCTTAAACGAGCGCATGCGCATGCCGTCGCTGCAAAAGCTGGGAATGTGTGTGTGCCTTCTGCGGGGTTACAGGGCAGCATGGCCATCCGAGGCCGGCTTTTAAAAGCGAGGCTGGGCATGCTATCAGTCGCCCTAAGCCACTCTACGGCATACCACTATGCCCTGAAACTGTAAGCACTGCCCTGGAACTGTATACCTTGTCCTGAAACTGTATCTCCTATGTCCGTGATTCGTAATCCACTGACCAGAATCCGTAGGCCTATGCCTAGGATGGTTCTTAAACACATGGCAAAAAATAGCGCGTAAGTATGGTATTCTAAAATTAGGATACGTAGATATCTTTCATTAAATTGCAAAAGAATTGAGCGCCAGAGCTCGATGACATATATTCATTAACTATTATTATGCTATGAACGACTTTTTTGCTCCTTCGCCGGTCTCGGATTGTTACCACATCTATTCCAACGGCACCACGATGAATGTACTGTTCACAGAAAGAGATGAATACATATTCATGATGAATATGCTGGCAGTCACTTCTTTCGCTAACAATATCACCCTCCTGGTCACTCAGGTCATGGATACTCATTTCCATGTTATCGCCTCTGGCAGCCAGACAGCATGCTCAAAATTTACAAGGGACCTATCTATGAAGTTAGGAACATTCATAAGTAAGAGGAAGCTTTCTGGCAGGCTTGAGATCTCAATGGACCCCATCTGGGATAGTCAGGAACTGAAAAATAAAATAATATATGTCTATAGAAATGCCATCACCGCTGGTTTTCCTCTGGCGCCATGGCAATATGAATGGGGGCCTGGGGATATCTATTTCGTGAAACATGAGACATTCAAAAATATAGGCTTGTCTATCAGTACTATCTCAGCAACCAAAAAACGCAAGCTTTTTCATACTCATCTCTCCTTACCTGATGAATGGAGAGTGAATGCTGAAGGTATGATTGTTCCTCATTGCTATATCGATTGGCAGAGGGTTGAGAAATTATTTCTGACCATCAGAGCTTTCATTGCTTTTCTGTACCAGAAGAAGGATATAGAGGCAGCGATAAATTCAGAATGTGCAAGCGGTGCTTACATAAAATATAACGAGAAGGATTTGAGGAAATATGCCAACGGTTTGTGTATGGATGTTTTTGGTAAATCGTTGTCGCAAGTCGATTTCGATAACAAGGTCGCAGTGGCCAGGAAGGTCTGGGCCAGCAAGAGAAATGTGACGGTGTCTGCTTTAAGCCGAGTCGTTAGAGTGGATAAAGACGTACTTCGTCAGGTGCTGGGTGTTTGAAGGATGTCCATGTATTTTAGGAAAATGTTGAAGAGGCTCAGCGTAGCAGGCTGCGCTTTTACAAGCGGTCGTTCATGTGGATCGGTTTCGCAATCGGTCGTGCATGGGGATCGGTTCCGTAATAGGTCGTTCATGGGGATTGATGATGGACTTGCTATGCAAATTGCAGTAATTTTATTACTCAAAGGGTAGACCGTGCAAAAGCACAGGCCTAATGTGCATGAAACTGCTGGATGCGATGTATGTTTTAACTCTTAAGGGGTAGGGTGTGCAAAAGCCGGGCTGGGGTATATGCATTCTGCGAGGCTACGGGGCACCAAGGCCATCCGAGGCTGGCTTTTTGAAGTGGGGCTGGACATGTCACCAATAGACCTAGGGTGCCATGTGGCACATCACCCTGCCCTAGAGTTGTAACCGTGCTTCGGAACGACGACCTTGCCCTAGTCTCTCACCTCTAATAAGTTGTATATAGGCTTGGAAGACTTGCTGATGCCAATGTGCATGCCATGGCTTTGGACTAAGAAGTTGTGGATAGGCTTGGAAGACTCGGTTGCTTGTCAGGGCTAGCGCTTAAATGAGCGCATGCGCTGGGCGAGGCTGCCTGTGACTGCGCTGCGCATGATGCTGCGGGTGCTGTCGAACTGCTTTAGCAACCGGTTGAGTTCCTGGACCGAAGTCCCTGACCCGTCTGCGATGCGTTTGCGGCGGCTTCCATTGATGATTTCTGGATTGTCTCTTTCTTCTGGTGTCATGGACATGATCATGGCTTCTATTCCTTTGAAAGCCTTGTCGTTATCGATGTCGATGTCTTTTATGGCTTTGCCCACCCCTGGAATCATTCCGGCCAAGTCTTTGATGTTGCCCATCTTGCGGATTTGCTGGATCTGATTGTAAAAATCCATTAATCCGAACTTGTTCTTTGCCAGTTTTTTGCGTGTCTCACGAGCCTCTTTTTCATCGTACTGCTCTTGAGCCTTTTCGACGAGGGAAACCACGTCGCCCATTCCCAGGATCCTGTCTGCGATGCGATCCGGATGGAAAACATCTAAAGCCTCCATCTTCTCTCCGGAAGAGATGAACTTGATTGGCTTGCCGGTGACATATTTAATTGATAGTGCAGCACCGCCACGGGTGTCGCCATCCATTTTGGTAAGCACTACGCCGTCGAAATTAAGTCTGTCGTTGAAAACTTTGGCTGTAGCCACGGCATCCTGGCCGGTCATGGCATCGACAACGAACAGGGACTCGGTAGGCTTCACGGCATCGTGCAGGGCAGAGATCTCATCCATGAGCTCCTGATCTACGGCGAGTCGTCCGGCGGTATCGATGATTACGACAGAATAGCCTTCGGACTTTGCCTTTGCAAGAGCGTTCTTCGCTATTTTGATCGGGTCTTGAACCCCGTCTTCGGAATATACAGGAACCTGAATTCCTTCGCCGAGGACCTTCAATTGCTCGATGGCGGCAGGACGGAACGTATCACAGGCAGCCAGGAGTACTTTCATGCCCTTCTTGCTACGCACGTAATTTGCCAGTTTAGCAGCGAACGTGGTCTTACCCGAACCGTTCAGGCCGGCCAGGAGGACTATTCCTGGATTGCCTTTCACATTGATGTCGGTGGCATTGCTTCCCATGAAGCTAGTCAGTTCGTCATGGACTATTTTCACCATCATCTGTTGTGGTTTCACAGCCGTCAGCACGTTTTGCCCGATGGCTTTGTCCTTGACAGTATTGCAGAATTCCTTTGCGACGTTGAAGCTCACATCTGCATCTAATAGTGCCCTACGGATGTCCTTAACTGTTTCAGAAACGTTTATTTCGGTGATCTTGCCTTCACCTTTAAGTATCTTGAAAGACCTTTCCAGCCTTTCCTGTAAATTCTCAAACATATTCTATGAATATTTTAATATTCTATTTTCGTAAGCGCTAGATCCTGAATCAAGTTCAGGATGACGTGGTGTGTCGTCCAGGATGACGTGGGAACTGCGTTTCTTCCCCACGTCATTCCGGGCTTGACCCGGAATCTATTCTTACGGATCCTGAATCAAGTTCAGGATGACGTGGTGTGTCGTCCAGGATGACGTGGTGTGTCGTCCAGGATGACGTGGTGTGTCGTCCAGGATGACGTGGTGTGTCGTCCAGGATGACGTGGTGTGTCGTTCAGGATGACGGCGTCATTTCGGACTGCAAAGATAGCGATTCCTAGGCTTGGCGCAAAATCGGTCTATGTCGAGAGCGGCGAAGCGCATCCTCGCGCTTTTCCATCTCACGGATGTCCTCTTGCGAAAAAGCGAATTCTTTGAAACGGCTCCAGATATATTCAGAGGCCTGCTGGGATGGATGCACCATGTCTTCTGCGTAGAAGCGGTAGTCTCGGAGCTCATCCAGCATTATCTCATACGCAGGGAAATACTCGGCTCTCGCTGTCAAGCCTTGCATGGCATTCTCGCCCTTAACCCTGGAAACGACCTCATCGACAGCGAGCAGCAGAGTGCTTTTGCTAAGCTGGCTGCCATGCGCGCCATCTTTCAGATGCCTGATAGGGGAGACAGTGAAAATTAAATCTTTGCCAGGATTGCGCTTCAGCATATTCATGAGCAAAACTGAAACCTCTGGAATCAAGAGCCTCCTTCTAGAGAACTCCTTGGCATCTCGCTTAAGGCAGTTCGAGACGATCTCGCCCGTCTTCATATATTCATAGCACCAGGCGGTGCCAAATGTCACTATTACTTTGTTCGCTGCCTTCCAGAAAGCAGAAGCCTCGTCTAATCGAGCGTTGGCATATTCCAGAAACTCCTTCGCTGTCTTTCTCGCAAAAGTGGTATGGTGGCTGAAAGAGCAGACAAGTGAGGCTCCAGCCCCCATCTCGACACACTCATCCTCAGTGAAATGCACCCCTGAAGACAGGCGAGCGATGGAATTGCAAATCGAGACAGGATTGTAGAGGGTTCCGAATGGATTTACGCAAACATCGAGACCAAGATCTTTCATCTCAGCCCCGATGTTATCGGCAAAGCAGCTCCCGATGACGACTATCTTGTCATTCAAAGAGATGCCGGACTCGCTATGTCCCGCATCCACCGGAGTCTGCAACTTCAAGCCATTCATCTCAAAACAGCTTCTTAGAATATTTTCTTTTCTTTGTCGAACAGCTGCTTGTCCTCCCTATTGAGGTCGGGAGTAAAAGAACTGCTTTCTCTCATGCTTTCTATGGAGTTTTTCTCATCACGGGAGAGCTTGCGAGGTATCCAGACGAGAATCTTCACGTACATGTCGCCTGTTCCATAGCTGTTCACAGACGGAAGACCTTTGCCACGAAGCTTCATCACCGTGCCAGACTGCGTCCCAGGAGACACTTTCACCCTGTAAGTGCCATCCAGGCAAGGAACGTTGATGTCACAGCCCAAAATGGCGTCGGTCACGGATATTACCGTGGAATAGAACAAATTGTTCCCATCTCTCTGAATATTCGGGTCTGGAATTTCTTCAATTACAACGAGCAAATCGCCATTCACCCCATTGTGAGGGGCCGCGTGGCCTTCACCGCGAATAGTAAGCTGCATACCCTCTTCAACGCCTGCAGGAACGTGAACTTTCATGGTCTCGCGCCTGCGCACAAGGCCGGTGCCCCCACAAGTGCCGCAAGGGTTAGTGACTATTTTGCCTTCTCCGCCGCACTGAGGGCAGGTTGAATAAGTGACCGTCCTTCCAAACAAGGAATTTACCACTCTCTGAACCTGTCCGGAACCTTTGCACGTAGGGCAAGTCTTCACATCGGAAGCATTTCTGGTTCCACGTCCGCCGCAATCTGGACAAGGCCTGTTGCGCTCTATAGTGACATTCTTGTCGCAGCCAGTGGCTATCTCGCTGAGAGTCAATCGGACACGTGTTCTGATGTCACGACCTTTGTAAACTTTTTGCCGAGAATGGCTAGAAGAGCTGCCACCAAAATTGAATCCGCCGAAGCTGCCACCGAATGCTCCCCCGAAAAGATCATTTAATATATCATCTAGGTTGCCGAAGCCACCGCTAAAATCAGGAGCCGCTTGGCCTTCAACTCCAGCGAAGCCGAATTGGTCGTATTTTGCCTTCTTGTCAGGATCGCTGAGCACTGAATATGCCTCCGATGCTTCCTTGAACTTCTCCTCCGCTGTTTTTTTCTCAGCTTCAGTTCCATTTACCCAGCGATCCGGATGCCACTTCATGGCAGCCTTGCGGTATGCCATCTTTATGTCATCGGATGAGGCATTCTTGTCTATGCCTAGGACTTCGTAATAGTCTCTTTTGTTCTCTGCCATATTCCTTACCATCCTATATTCCTACGACCACTTTGGCATAGCGGATCACCTTTCCAGAAAGGGTGTAGCCAGTCTGGACGACATCGTAGATAAGGCCCTTCTTGGCCGCATCATCGACAGGCATCTGCGCCACGGCCTCGTGAAAATCCGTGTCAAACTTCTCGCCTTTGGCTTTGATTATCTCCAGGCCATTAGACTTGAGGTATGACATTATGTTTGCATAAATCAGATTGATACCTTCCTTGTCTGATGCATTATCAGGCTTGTCCAGCATCTTCAGGGCTTGCTCGCAAGAGTCCAGCACAGGCAGCATCCCTTTGATGAAATCCGCGATCGCAGACTCTTTCAGATGAAGCTTTTCCTCTGCAGTTCTCCTGCGGAACGTGTCGAATTCGGCGAGTAACCTCATGTAGTCGTTCTTCTCTTTCGCTACGGCCTCTTTTCCCTTCGCTGCCTCGTCCTTGACTTTGGCCAGTTCCGCTTCCAGCTCCTCAAGGCGCTTGCCATCAACCTTTTTCTCTTGT
Source organism: Bacteroidales bacterium (assembly GCA_028724885.1). Taxonomy (GTDB): domain Bacteria; phylum Bacteroidota; class Bacteroidia; order Bacteroidales; family UBA932; genus Cryptobacteroides. The sequence goes on from JAQYTJ010000055.1 coordinate 83,432, forward strand.
GGCGCTTCTTCTTTCTTCTGTTCTGCGGCCTTTTTAGGCTCCTGCGTCTGTTCAACGTTCTTTTTCTCCTCGCTCTCAATAGAGTGAGGAGCGTTATTTATATTCTTATCGTGTTTTGACATATTCTTTAATTATTAACCTCCGCATCGGGAGAATCAAATTACATGCTACCAATGTTTTGTGCCATTTTGTCAGTCGCTTTCTTTTACCGATGGCTTCTCGGACAAGTATTTTTCGGCACGCAATGTAAGCGCCATCAGCAGGATGGCAATGGCACATGCCCCTAGGAACAGGATGAACACCCAGTTCAGGCCGGCCCTATTCATGACAAAGCCTATTAATATGTTGGCGAGGATTGCTGTGCCTAGCACGTAGCCCATGAATCCGGTTAGGCCTGCTGCCGTGCCTGCTGCATTCTTCGGCGCAAGGTCGAGAGCTTGCACGCCGATGAGCATTACCGGCCCATATATGAAGAACCCGATGGCTATGAGACAGCCGATTATCACTGAAAGGTTATCTAGGTTCTGCCAATATATGAATATTGCTACTCCGACTAATGCCATGAACAGCATCATTGGCATTGCACGCTTGCCATGGAAGGCTTTGTCGCTCAGCCAGCCGCAGAAGAGCGTTCCTGGGATGGCGGCGAACTCATAGGCGAAATAGGCCCAGCCTGTGCTTTGAAGGTCTATGCCTTTGTCAGTCAGTATTTTCGGAGCCCAGTCCAAGCAACCGTAGCGCACCATGTAGACGAATGCGTTGGCAAAAGCGATGTACCAAAGCAGCTTGTTGCTTAAAACCGTCTTGAAAATCTGCTTTACCGAGATGACATTTTCACTGTCTTCTGAATATGTCTTAGAGGCGTGGCCGGACCATTTCTCTATGGAAGGGAGGCCGCATGACTGAGGCGTGTCGCGGATGAGGCAGTAGGCGATAATGGCAACTAGGATTGCCGTAGCAGCAGGGAACAGGAAAGATCCTGCCAGAAAGTAATATTCCGTTTGTGCTCCATAAAACCATGAGCCGAACCATATGGCACCGTAGGTGGCCATCGGTCCGACTAGGGCTCCGCCCACGTTATGTGCGCAGTTCCAGATGCTCATCCATGTGCCTCTTTCCTTGATGGAGAACCAGTGGGTCATGACCCTGCCGCAAGGAGGCCAGCCCATCCCGTTGAACCAGCCCACCAGAAAGTTCAGAACAGCCATCACTGCAACAGCTATTTTCTCGTGCCCGATGCCGATCCACTGAACCGGGACAATCATGAATGCCATTGAGATTGCGGCCATGACAAGCCCCAGCGGCAGGAATTTGCGGGCGTCGCTTCTGTCAGAGATGCTGGCCATGAGGAACTTTGAGAATCCGTAGGCAATGGCATTCATGGACAGCACTATCGCCAGCTCCTCCGTGTGAAATCCCAAAGCTTCGAGGCCTGGGATCGCCATCGAGAAATTCTTCCTGACTATGTAGAATCCTGCGTAGCCTATGAATATCCCTAGGAATACTTGCAGACGCAGCTTTTTGTACCTTTCGTCAACATTTTCAGTGATTTCCGGCTTGAATGCCGGAGGTGCCAATAATCTTCCCATCTTATAAATCCGAATGTTATGACCAGCAAACCTGAGCTTTGTGGCATTATGATATCCGAACCCAAGGAATGCGATGCAAAGATAGCGAAAAATGGATAATAGTCGATTATGTCTCCGGCCAGGGCATTCTGGCGTAATTATATGTCTTAAATGTAAATAAGCCCTCTTTAATATTCTACCTTTTTATAATTTTATTCTTCCTTTTGGTCGAATTTCTTGCGAGTAGAAATCCGGCTTCATAAATTTGCGGCTCATTAACTTTTAGAGTGTTTTTATTATGAAAAGGTCGATTATTACAGTAGTTCTGAGCCTGTGTGCAATTCCCTCTTTTGCTGGAGGATACCTCACGGCAACGAATCAGAATTCTGCGTTTTACAGGATGCCGGCACATAACGCTACCATCGGAACCGAGGGAGCCTACTATGACCCAGCCGGAATCGCTTTCATGAAAGATGGATGGCACGTTTCGCTTGACATCCAGAGCGTCTGGCAGAGGAGGCATGTTAATTCTACATTCGCTCCATTTGCTTACAGGAAAGGAAATGATGGCAGCAGCCAGCGAAAATATATAGGCACCACGAATGTCCCGGTCATGCCTCACTTTGATCTGGCCTTTAAGAAAGACATGTGGTTCGGCTCGGTTCATTTCGGCCCGATTGCCGGAGGCGGAGCCGCCAAATTTAGTGATGGCCTTGGAAGCTTCGAGGCTAACTACGCAATGCTGCCGGTGCTTGTTAACAGCTTTGCTGGATCAAACGTCGTGACGGCATATTCATCGGACATAGAGTTCACAGGAGGCCAGACATACTGGGGCGGCCAATTTAATTTCGGCTACATGGTGGCTCCGAAGCTCTCTGTTTCCGTAGGTGCCAGGCTGGTCTACGCTACGGCAGCTTACGATGGATCGATAACCAATATACAGCTGGAGATGGGCGGGAATATGCTCTCTGCGGCATCTGCCCTCAATGTAATGCTGACTGAGGCTGCGAAAACCAATCCTGCGATAGCTGCTCTTATCTCTAGCGGAAAATTTAGCGTGAATGACATCGTGGGAGATCGCAAGGTAGATGTCTACCAGAGAGGATTCGGCATAGCCCCGATTATCAGCGTGCATTACAAGCCTGGCAGATGGGATCTGGCCGCAAGGTATGAATTCAACACTTCTATAAGGCTCAAGAACCATACGGCTGAAAACGGAGATGCGAGGATGAATATGTTCAAGGATGGAAAGAAGCTTGCCGGAGATGTCCCGGCGCTTCTCGCTGCAGGTGTCCAGTATAATATTTCTGACAGGCTGCGTGCCCAGGTCGGTTATAACCACTTCTTTGAGAAGCAGGCCAAGACATACAACAGCACGACGGACTCTGACGATAAGCAGGACCTAATAAAGCACCACACTTTTGAGATTCTTTTCGGTGCTGAGTATGATTTGAGTAAGACTTTCACGATCAGCGCCGGCTTGCAAAAGACAACTTTCGGGTGGGGCGACGACTATGCTTTCCTCTCGGACATGGGCTTCTCTACCAATTCATGGTCTTTAGGCTTTGGGGCTAGGACGTATCTGACGGAGAAACTCAGCGCAGACCTTGCCGTCTATAAGACATTCTACAGCCATGTCACGAAAAATATCTCGGATTACGCAGCCACGATCACTCGCAGCCTCGGCGCACTCGGGGTTCAGCCTGTGCCGGGAAACGACAAGATGACGAAGCTTAGCACTTGCGTAGGCATAAGCCTTAATTACGATTTCTAGAAGGACGATTGCTGATAGGCGCTGGCTCAGAGTATTTCCCTCGGCGGAAGATTTCTGAGCCAGCCTTTTATATATTCCCGAAAAACATTATATTCATAGTCAGAAATAATGACTATGAATTGGGCGCCTTTGAATGATTTAAACAGCCGGCAGGCAGAAGCGGTGACCTATACGGAAGGCCGCATAAGGGTTATTGCCGGTGCTGGGACAGGGAAGACGAAAGCCCTCACTTACCGTTACGCTTATCTAGTTAACGTGCTTGGAATCGATCCGGCCAACATACTATGCCTTACATTCACGAATAAGGCTGCTGCTGAGATGCGGCAGAGAATCGCCGCTATGGTGCATAGCGGCGATTACAATGATTTTGTGTGTACCATTGACGGTTTTTGCGTGAAGTTCCTGCGCAAGGAAATACATCGTCTTGGCTTCCCGAAAGCGTTCTCCATTCTAGACGAGGAAGACTGTAAGTCGCTTGCGAAGCAGACCATGGATGAGCTGGGATTGAGGCGTACCGAGAAAACAGTCAAGGAATTTCTTGGGCAGATTGCCGTAGACAAGGCTTTGAATGACTACATAACCACATTCATGCTGCCCCAGACCAAGTGGACGGATAGTATGCTGAAGTCAAATCTGGGGAACTATATTCATAGGCAGGTTAAAGAATATGCCTTGGGCTTTGATGACCTTGAAAATTTCACGAACTATATCTTGGACAGGTTCAAGGATGCGAGAGAATACTGGCAGAACCAGTTGAACTACATAATGGTAGATGAGGCTCAGGACTGCAACCTAGATAATTGGCAAATCATTGAGAAGCTGGCGGCGGGGCATAGGAATCTGTTTGTGGTCGGCGACCCAGATCAGGCGATTTATGAGTGGAGGGGAGCAAAGCCTCAGCGTTTCGTGCAGTTCGCCTCCGACAAGAACGTGGTTCTGGATGAGAACTATCGCTCCACGCCTAAAATCCTGAACGTGGCCAATTCTGTCATTTCTTACAATAAAAACAGAATACCAAAAAATTTGTTCACTAGGCAGCCGGAGGGTCGTGCGGTGGTTCATTTCCACGCAAAGACGGAGTCTGAAGAGATGGAATGGGTCGTCGCACAGATAAAGATTCTTTTGGATGCTGGGGCCAGGCTTGGCGATTTTGCGATTCTATATCGATCTTCCTGGCAATCGAGAGCCATTGAGGAGGCACTGATGAAAGCTCGCATCCAATACACGATATGGGGAGGAACCAGGTTTTTCGAGCGTAAAGAGATTAAGGACTGCTTGGCTTATCTGAAACTTATAAACGACAAGAACGACGACTTGTCTTTCGAGAGGATTGCGAACGTACCTTCCAGAAAGCTGGGCGATAAGTTCATGACCGAGCTGAAACGGATGGCTAAAGATGATGATGCAAGCCTTTTCAGGACGATAGAAAAGCATATTGAATCTGCGGCTCTGCGCAAGCCGGGAGCTTTGGCGTTTCTGGAGTTGATGAATGACTGCGCCCAGTTTGCGAAGAGTTCTCTTGTTTCGGATCTCCTGGATAGGGTTCTAGATAGGAGCGGTCTGAAAAAGATGTACAGGGAGGATCAGGACGAGGATCGTTTAGAGAATATAGACCAGTTGGCCCAGAGCGTGAAATTCTACGAGGGAACTCACGAAGCCGAAGAGGACCGCCTTTCCGAATATCTCCAGGACATAGCCCTTTACACGAATCAAGACTACCGTAAGGACACTCCGACGGTGAAGATGATGACGATCCATCAGGCGAAAGGACTGGAATTCCCTTTCGTCTTCATAATCGGGCTGAGCGAAGGAATATTCCCGAATATGAGAACCATCAGGGAATATAAGAAAAACGGAGAGGAAGAGGAGAGGCGGCTGATGTACGTGGCCATAACTAGGGCTCAGAAGGCACTTTTCCTCACGGAGAGCGAGGGTTTCAACGTATCGACCAAAATGAACAAATATCCTTCTAGGTTCCTTACCGAGATAAAGCGGGAAATGTTCGTGACAGAGGGGTTCATGCCAGAGGAGCTTTGGCAGGGTACTAGGAATATGAGGCATGTGCTTGACGAGGAAACGTACAATCCAGGAGACGGGGACGATTTTGCTAGCGAGAGAAATGAATATGGCAGCCCATTCAAGGTGGGCGATGTCGTCTTGCACAAGATATTCGGAGAGGGAACCGTGGTAGGTGTTAACAAAGAGAATACGACATTCGAAGTAAGGTTCAAGGACGGGGACACTAGGCACTTGAGGGCCGACTTCCTGCGTTTTCAAGACTTGCCAGAATGACAATCAAACTTCGACTATATGAAAAAGATTTACGAAATTGACTCATTGCTCCAGCCATTCAAGAGTGCAATAGATGCGAGACATCGCAGAATTCTGGATGCCAAGCAAGCTATAACTGGTTCCGAGAAGGGAAGACTCTCTGATGCAATAAATAACTATCTCTATTATGGCCTGCACAAAGAGAAGGATGGCTCGTGGGTGTTCCGAGAGTGGGCTCCTAATGCTAGCCGGCTCTATCTCATTGGGGAGTTCAATAATTGGAAGCGCACGCCTGCATACGAGCTGAAGCCTGTCGGACAGGGAAACTGGGAACTCCGCGTACCGGAGTCTTTCCTAAGCCACGGTTCCCTTTACAAATTATTCATAGAATGGACTGGCGGTGGCGGCGAGAGGCTCCCAGCCTATTGCACGAGGGCAGTCCAAGATCCTCGGACAAAGATCTTCTCTGCCCAGGCATGGTGCCCGCCTAATCCATATTCGTGGAAGAATGATAAGGTGCTACGCCGTCCGCATCCGCTAATCTACGAGTGCCATATAGGCATGAGCTCTGAGGAAAGGAAAGTCGCCACTTTCGACGAGTTTAGAAAGAATATATTGCCGAGAGTTAAGCAATTAGGATATGACACTCTTCAGATAATGGCACTCCAGGAGCATCCATACTACGGCTCTTTCGGTTACCAGGTGTCGAATTTTTATGCTCTTAGCTCGCGCTTCGGCACGCCGGAAGAGTTTAAGAGGCTTGTGGATGAAGCTCATGGAATGGGCATAGCCGTGGTGATGGACTTGGTTCATTCGCACAGCGTTGACAATGAGCAGGAAGGCCTGAGCATGTTCGACGGCAGGGACGACCTATATTTCTACCATGGGCCACAAGGTCGTCACCCTGCGTGGGGTTCGCGCTGCTTCGATTATGGCAAATCCGAGACTATTCGCTTCCTGCTCAGCAACTGCAAGTTCTGGATTGAAGAATATCATCTGGACGGGTTCCGGTTCGATGGTGTCACGAGCATGCTGTACTGGGATCACGGCCTAGAGAAGGCTTTCGGGGACTACAGGCTCTATTTCGACCAGGGCGTGGACGAGAACGCAGCGACATACCTGGCTCTCGCAAATATGCTCTTAAAAGAGATTAAGCCTTCTGCGATTACTATTGCTGAAGATGTCAGTGGGATGCCCGGCTTGGCTGCGCCAATCGATGAATATGGCATAGGTTTCAGTTTCAGGATGGCTATGGGAATTGCCGACCACTGGATAAAGTGGATTAAAGAAAAACGGGACGAAGCTTGGAGCACTGGCGAGATGTGGTATGAGCTCACGATAAAGCGTCCAGAGGAGAAGACGATTAGTTACGCAGAGTGTCACGATCAGGCTCTGGTGGGGGATAAGACCATAATATTTCGCTTGATGGACAAGGAGATGTATTCCCATATGAATAAAGACTCCAAGGACATTGTCGTGGATAGAGGAATAGCCCTTCACAAGCTCATCCGGCTAGTTACCCTTTGCACTGCCGGCGGAGGTTACCTGAATTTCATGGGCAATGAGTTTGGTCATCCGGAATGGATAGACTTTCCTCGCGAAGGAAACGGGTGGAGTTACGAGCATGCCAGACGGCAGTGGTCTCTGGCCGAGCCAGGCTACCTTCGTTACAAGTATTTGCAGAACTTCGATGGGGCCATGATTCACTTGGCCAAACGATTGAATATATTCTCGGAAGAACCTATCCTGCTAAGGTCGGATGAGGAGAAGAAAGTGTTGATTCTCCAGCGCAAAAATGTTATATTTGCATTTAACTTCCACCCTACAGATTCTTTCGCAGATTATGGGGTCCAAGCTCCTGATGGTGAATGGGATGTGGTCTTAGATTCGGATGCCGCCGAGTTCGATGGTTTCTCTAGACAGTCTGGGGATGGGAGGCACTTTACTGTTGGTGGATTTTTGAAACTTTACCTCCCAGCTCGATGTGCGCTAGTTTTGGTGAGAAAGTAACGTTTTTTTAATATTCCGGAATATGGCTTATATAAAATTCAACAAGTCCGAGCTAGTCAACCTCTCATATTCATTGAAGAGGGAGATCATCCTGGCCAACAAGACTGGCGCTTATTGCAACACTTCCATAGTGACTTGCAACACAAGGCGTTACCATGGCCTGCTGGCTGTGCCGGTGGATGCTTTCGGAGGGAATGTCCACCTGCTGCTGTCTTCTTTGGACGAAAGCCTCGAACTGCGAGGCAAGAAATTCAATCTTGGCATACACCGCTACGGAAACATCTATGAGCCGCGCGGACATAAGTACATCGTGGATTTTGAAGCTGACCCCGTCACGAAAGTGGTTTACAAAGTTGGGGAGATTTATTTCTCGAAGACGATTCTTCTTGTGCCTGACAGCGACAGGGTCATGATTCGCTTCGACCTTCTGGAGGCCCCGGGTTCAGTTAATCTTACTCTGAGACCTTTCCTGGCCTTCAGGGACATACATGCCCTCACTTATGAAAATCCTGATGCGAATACAGAAGGATGGGAAATTCCTAATGGCATGGCCTTCAATCTCTATGATGGTTTCCCTGACCTGAACATGCAGTTCAATCGGAAAGACGTGAAATTCATCTCTGAGCCTTCTTGGTACAAGAATATAACATATTCAGATGAGGCAAGAAGAGGCTTCCCTTGCAAGGAAGACCTCTTCGTCCCAGGCTATTTCGAGACTAGCATGAAGGTGGGGGACTCAATCATATTTTCCGCTGGGGTAGAAAAGTATGCCGTGACCGGTTTTAAAAGGAAATTCGACAGCATAGTCTCTGGCGAGGGAACGATTACGAATAATAGAGACCTGCTTCTGCATTGGGCAAATATCATGAAGAGAAACCGTAATGGGCACAAGATGATAACCGCAGGTTTTTCATGGCTAGGTACAGGATTGCTAAGGGAAACTCTCTACGCACTTCCAGGGCTCACTCTTTATGCCGATGGCAATAAGAGCGAGTTTGAAGAGATTATGGATAATCTTATCGCAGATAACCAAGAGCGACTCTTCCACAAGACGACTCAGGTAGAGGCTCCTTTGTTCTTTGGCCCGCTCCTGGAGCGGTACATCGATTTTGGTGCTGACCCTAAGGCTGTGTGGGACAAGTATGGTTCCACTGTGAAAAGAATTTTGGAAAGTTATCTGCCGGGAAAGAGAGATGAAGTGTCCATGCAGCCTAATGGACTGCTTTGGGCTCAGGCAGACAGGAAGGCACTCACATGGATGAATGCCTACATTGACGGGTATCCTGTTGCGGAGAGAGCAGGATATCAGGTTGAAACCAATGCATTTTGGTACGAGACTGTCTGCTTCGCTTTGGAAATGGAAGCGAAATTCGGGAATAAGAGAGGTGTTTTCGTTAAGCAGTTCTCTAAAATCGCCGAACTCGTGAAGCATAACTATCAGAACACATTCTGGAATAAAGATGCAGGATATCTCGCAGATTATGTCGATAACAATGGGCAGAATCTTGAGGTTCGTCCTAATATGCTCTTCGCGCTTGCGTGCAGGCATCAGCTGGTAGAGGATGAGATCGCCGAGATGTGCCTTAATATAATATCAAAGGAATTAGTTACTTCCCGAGGCGTAAGAACGCTTTCTCCTAGACATGGTGAGTATCAGTCTGTTTATGAGGGCTCTCAGAGAGATAGGGATTTGTCCTATCACAATGGCAGTACTAGGCCGGCGCTCCTTGCTCCGTACGCAGAGGTTTGTTTCAGGTTTGCAGGGGAATCTTTCCTGAGTAGGGCTGAATGGCTAGTGAAAGGCTTCTATCAGGACCTTAACAAGCATGGCGTTGGCGCATTCGCTGAGTTATATGATGGAGATCCGCCTCATGAACCTCATGGAGCTATCTCATCAGCGCTCAGCACTGCTGCGCTATTGTACGTTGATTGCCTCATCGAGAAATATAAGGAGGACTGAAAATGAAAGTATTGATGTTTGGCTGGGAATTTCCGCCTCACATTTCAGGAGGTTTAGGAACTGCCTGCTATGGAATCGTTAAGGGATTGGCCCACAATGGGGTTGAGACGCTGTTCGTGATGCCGTCTGCTTCTGGCAGCGAGGATGGCAGCGTGGCGAGAATCATTGACGCTAGCAATGTGCCGGTGGAAAACGTCACCCAATCTGTGGATGAGTTCTTAGACAAAGTTCGCTTTATGAAAGTCGGGTCTAACATGGTTCCTTATGTTGACCCGGAAGAGTTTAAGAAAATAGTTGAGGAAGATAAGCTTATGCCGAGAGAATCCTCGCAGATCCATATCGGTGAAAGGTTCAAGTTCTCCGGCAGATATGGATCGAATCTTATGGAGGAGGTCGCTCATTACGCCATGGTTGGAGGAACGATTTCAATTGAGCATAATGATGAGTTCGATGTCATTCATGCCCATGACTGGCTGACTTACTTGGCAGGCATCGCAGCTAAGGAGCTTACTGGCAAGCCTCTAGTAATTCATGTTCATGCTACTTCATTCGACAGGGGCACTGCTGAGCAAGTAGACAGCAGGGTCTACAATATTGAGAAACGTGGAATGGAAGAAGCTGATAAAGTTATTGCAGTCAGCGATTTCACTAGGAACATAGTCATAAATAAATATGGCATAAACCCTGATAAAGTGGTTACTGTTCATAATGCAGTAGACTTCTCTGGCAGGAATGACATGCAAGTGGAGAGGGGAGTGAATGATAAGGTTGTGACTTTCCTTGGGAGGATTACTTTCCAGAAAGGACCTGAATATTTCATCGAGGCTGCCGCCAAGGTTCTTAAGAGAACCAAGAACGTGCGTTTCGTCATGGCCGGGAGCGGAGATATGATGAATCGCTGCATTCGTCATGTAGCCAAGCTTGGAATAGCAGATCGCTTCCATTTCACTGGATTCCTTCGTGGCGCGGAAGTGCAGAAAATGTTCGCTCTTTCAGACGTGTACGTCATGCCATCTGTCTCAGAGCCTTTCGGAATATCCCCTCTCGAGGCTATGAGGTCCAATGTCCCTACGATCATATCTTACCAGTCTGGAGCTTCAGAAGTCTTGAAATATGCCTTCAAGGTAGATTTCTGGGATGTTGACGCTCTTGCTGATGACATTTATGCGCTGCTGAAATATCCGGCCCTTGCGAAATACGCCACGCAGCATGGCTACGAGGAAGTGAATCTTCTTAAATGGAATAGTTCCGCAGAGAAAATCAAGAAAGTTTATGAATCTGTCGTTAATAAAAAATAAGCTGAGATGAAAAAGAGCATTTGTTTATATTTCCAAGTCCATCAGCCGACTAGGCTCAGACAGTACCGATTCTTCAATATCGGAAAGGACTCACATTATTATGATGATTTCGCCAATAGGACCATACTTCATAGGATAGCGTCTAACTGCTATCTACCTATGAACAGCCTGATTCTGGATCTCATCACGAAAACCAAGGGGGCTTTCAAGGTGGCGTTCTCGATTACCGGTTCGGCTCTTGAGCAGTTTGACAGGTATGCTCCGGAAGTAATCGACAGCTTCAGAAAACTTGCGAAGACAGGCTCGGTTGAGTTCTTGGGAGAGACTTATTACCATTCTCTGGCATCCCTTGCCAATCAAGTAGAATTCAAGCATCAGGTTGATCAGCACTCTAAGGCAATTCAGAGCTATTTCGGCGTGAAACCGCAAGTATTCAGGAACACTGAACTGATATATTCAGATTCCATCGGCAAGACAGTTCACGAGATGGGATTCAAAGCTATGCTCACTGAAGGTGCCAAGCATGTGCTTGGCTGGAAGAGCCCGGATTACATCTATTACGATCCGCTCCAGCCTAAGCTGAAGCTCCTTCTGCGGAACTATTCGTTGTCCGATGACATTGCTTTCCGTTTCTCTGATAAGGGCTGGGTCGATTATCCGCTAACTGGTGAGAAATATCTCTCATGGTTAAAGGCGGCTGATGGAAACATCGTCAACCTATTCATGGACTACGAGACATTCGGAGAGCATCAGAATGCCTCTACCGGGATATTCGATTTCATGCGTTACCTTTGTGAGATTCTTCTCAAGAATGGCAGCTTCGAATTCGTGACCCCTTCTCTGGCGGCGAGGAAATACAAGCCGGTAGGGGCTTTAGAGGTCGAGGATCCTATTTCGTGGGTGGACGAAGAGAGAGACATGTCCGCTTGGCTAGGGAATGAGCTTCAGCAAGAAGCTTTCAATAAACTGTATGGTCAGGCAGAAAAATTGGCTCTGGTCAACGACGCTACTCTATGGAATGATTTTGGCCATCTCCAGGAGAGCGATCATTTATATTATATGTGCACGAAATTCTTCTCAGATGGAGACGTACATAAGTATTTCAGCCCATACGAGACGCCATACGAAGCGTTCATCAATTACATGAACGTCCTTAGCGATTTCATAGTGAGGATAGATGATGCCATGGCTACAGGCATGCCTGGAGTTACTCCAGCTCCGGTAAAGGCAAGAAAAACAGAAAAGAAGCCTCAGAAACCGCAACAGGCACCTAAGGCTCCGAAAACTCCTAAAGCGCCAAAAGAGGCAAAAGCTCCGAAGCCTGCGAAAGCAAAACCAGGAAAAGCGGCTCCGAAGGTAGAGGAAATCAAGGCTGAAGATGAGCCTGAGGTTAAAGCAAAGGCTGCGAAGCCTGTGAAGGCTGCCGTTGAGAAGCCGGCAAAACCTGCTAAAAGAAGGAAAGAAAGTTAGAGTGAAAGTAAGTCTAAACCTAAAGCTATGAAAAAGGAACTTGTTGAAAAGAAAACTCAAAGAGTAAATGACTAATAAAGTTGAAGTTCCTGATTATCTATTTGAGGTTAGTTGGGAAGTTTGCAACAAGGTTGGTGGCATATACACAGTCATAGCCACTAAATCCTTGTACCTTAAGACACAATTGCACACGCATCACATGCTCATCGGGCCGGATGTCTGGATGGATACGAAAAGTAATCCTGACTTCATAGAAGATCAGCATCTTTACGCCCCGTGGAAAAACCATGCGGCAGGTGAGGGCCTGAGGGTTCGAATCGGGAAATGGAATGTTCCAGGGAGTCCTACTGCAATTCTGGTGGATTTCAAGCAATTCATCACGAAGCAGAATGACATCCTTTCCCAGTATTGGGTGGATTTCAAGGTTGACTCCATCACAGGGAACTGGGATTATAAGGAGAATGTCCTGTTCGGATATGCTGCAGGGCGCGTTATTGAAAGTTTCTACCGTTTCAATCTTAGCCAGTCCGATAAGGTCGTGGCTCAGTTTCATGAGTGGCAGACAGGTGCCGGGCTTCTTTACTTGAAGAAGGCCAACCTGCCAATCGCAACTGTATTCACGACTCATGCGACGGTGATGGGACGCTGCATCGCAGGGAATAATCAGCCACTGTACGATTCACTAGAGTCTTACGATGGTGACGAGAAGGCTCGCCAGTTCGGGAATGTTGCCAGGCACTCCATAGAGAAAATTTCTGCCCAGAATGCAGACATATTCACGACAGTTAGTGAAATTACTGCCAGGGAATGTGCCCAGTTCTTAGGCAGGACTGTCGACGAAGTGACTCCGAACGGCTTCGAAAATAGTTTCACTCCTGCTACTGATGAGGAATATGACTCCAAGCGCTCTGCCGCAAGGGATAAATTGATTGAGGTAGCGACCGCCATGAGCGGAGAGGAGATTCCTAAAGATGCTATCCTAGTTGGCATCGGGGGACGTTATGAATATAGGAATAAGGGCATTGATGTTTTCATCGATGCCCTGGACACGCTTCGCAAAGAGGAACCAGAAGGCCGTTCGATTCAGGCTTTCATTATGATCCCATCAGGAAATAACGGACCGGATAAGAACTTGCTCTCAAAGTTATCGGGAACTCAGGCGGATTATGCTACGCAAGTCAGCCATGTTCTCATGGACAAGGAAAACGACATAATCACGAAGCGCCTGAGGGAACTCAAATTCGACAATGCGAAGGGAAACCGCGTGAAAGTATATTTCATTCCTTCCTATCTCAATGGAAGCGATGGAATATTCAATATGAAATATTACGACCTCTTGGTCGGCTTGGACCTCACTCTATTCCCTTCATATTATGAGCCTTGGGGTTACACTCCTCTAGAAAGCCTGGCTTTCAGGGTTCCTACATTGACTACCAGCCTTTCAGGTTTCGGCTTGTGGGTTAGGACGCATTATGAGAAAGATCACCCTGGCATCTCAGTCGTCGACAGAACAGACTCGAATTATTTCGATGTGGTCGATGGCGTGGTGGACAGAGTAAAAGAGATTGCTGCTCTGGACGATGCGAAGAGAAAGGAATACATGGAATCTGCGAGGGATGTCTCAAAAATCGCTCTCTGGGAAAATCAGATACAGTATTATAAAGAAGCATATTCAAAGGCAATATCGAAGGTAAAAGAAACAAGAGGAGACTCCCATGAGGAGATGGAAGCAGATAAGACAATGGAATATAAGAAGATAGAAATCAACAATCCATCTTGGAAGAGTGTCGTCGTAAGACGTCATCTCCCAGATGCTCTATCAGGGCTGGAGACCCTGTCAAAAAATCTCTGGTGGTGCTGGAATAACGATGCGAAAGAACTATTCAAATCAATCGACACAGACATATGGTATAAGACAAATCATAATCCAATGGCCCTGCTTGATGCAGTGAGCCTAAAAAGATTCAACGAACTGGCGAATAATGAGGTTTTTCTTGGAAGACTCGGAGCCATCATGGATGAGTTCAATGCCTACATGGTTAAAAAGTCTGAGCGCAAAGATCCCGAGATAGCATATTTCTGCATGGAGTATGGTCTCGACAGCTCTTTGAAAATATATTCAGGGGGTCTTGGAATCCTTGCTGGTGACTACTTGAAAGAGACTTCAGACATGAACGTGAATATGGTAGCCATCGGCCTTCTTTATCGTTATGGATATTTTACGCAGGTTATTACAAGCCAGGGCGAGCAGGTGGCGCGTTATGATGCCCAAGATTTCACTAAAATCCCGGCAGAGCCTGTCATCAATGACAATGGTGAATGGGTTACTGCTAGCGTAGCCTTCCCAGGGAGGACAATTACGGCAAGAATATGGAAAGTGGCTGTCGGCAGGACTGATCTTTACCTTCTCGACACAGATTACGAGGCGAATATTCCGGAAGACCGTCAGGTAACGTATCATCTCTATGGCGGAGACTGGGAGAACCGGCTCAAACAGGAACTGCTTCTCGGCGTGGGCGGAATCAGGGCTCTGCGCAGCCTTGACCTGAATCCTCAGATATATCATTGCAATGAGGGGCATGCTGCATTCACTGGGATTGAAAGGCTAAGAGAATATATTCAGAATGACAATCTTGACTTTGGCGAGGCATTGGAAGTAGTCAGGGCTTCGTCGCTCTTCACGACCCATACGCCTGTGCCAGCGGGACATGACACATTTGATGAGGATCTGTTAAGAAAATACATAGGTCACTACCCGCCTCGCCTTAAGATTGACTGGGATACTCTCATGGGCTTGGGCAAAGCCAGAGTATCTGACCCTAACGAAAAATTCTCAATGAGTTTCCTCGCTGCTAACCTCAGCCAGAACGTAAATGGAGTTTCTAAGCTGCATGGCGATGTGTCAAAAGAAATATTCAGCAAGATGTATCCAGGATATCTTCCTGAAGAACTTTTCATAAGTTACGTCACGAATGGAGTTCACTATTACACATGGTGTGCTGCTGAATGGCAGAAGATTCATGACAAAGTGTTCGGACCGGAGTTCAAGACACATCACTACGACAAGAAGTGCTTCGATGGCATATACAGAGTTCCTGACGCTGAAATTTGGGATACTCGCAAGGTGCTGAAAAAGAGATTGATAAGGGTTGTCAAAGAGAGAATTTCAGATTCTGCCCTGTGCAATCATTATTCGCCAAAGGAAATCGTGGCGATAAAGGAGAATCTCCGAGATGATGTCTTGACCATCGGGTTCGCAAGACGATTCGCTACATATAAGAGGGCTACGCTTCTATTCTCTGATCTTGACAGGCTGAGCGACATCGTTAATAGTCCTCAGCATCCGGTGCAGTTCATCTTCGCTGGCAAGGCACATCCTGCCGACAAGGCCGGCCAGGATTTGATAAGGCAGATAATCGACATTTCCAAGCAGCCAAGATTCATAGGAAAGATAGTCTTCGTGCCTGGGTATGACATTTCTCTGGCTAAGAGGCTCGTACAAGGCGTGGATGTTTGGATGAATAATCCTACGAGGCCTCTTGAGGCTTCTGGAACGTCAGGAGAGAAGGCTGCAATGAATGGCGTGATGCATTTCTCTGTGCTTGACGGCTGGTGGGTTGAGGGCTATAAGGAAGGTGCTGGCTGGGCATTGCCTCAAGAGCAGGTCTACGAAGATAATAACTACCAGAATGAGCTGGATGCCGCAACCATTTACACAACGATAGAGAATGATATCGCTCCTGCCTACTATGATGTAGATCCTAAGACGAATTTGCCAGAGACATGGATTGGTTATATAATGAATACTATAGCTCAGGTGGCATGTAACTTCACTACTAATAGAATGCTGACTGACTATTGTGAGAAATTCTATTATCCTCAGGCGGAAAGGACGCAAATGCTCGTTGGCGATGACTATGCCATCGCTCGTAAGATCTCGGCTTGGAAATCCAGGATGCGCAGGTACTGGGATGACATCGAGGTAATCTCTCAGAAGCTGCCAGAAGCATCTTATAGCTTAGATCACGGCAGCGACCTCAATGTAGAAGTAGTACTGAATCTAGGTAATATTAAGCCAGAAGAGATAGGCGTTGAGGTGCTTGTCGCAACGACCGATAGAAAACGCCAGCTGCATATTCAAGATGTTTTCCAGTCTAATGTAGTCGAATATAAAGATGGCATTGCTACATACCATGCGTCTGTTGAGCCGCAGAGGGCTGGAATGTACCAGTTTGCCGTGAGGATGTATGCCATGAATGAGCTGCTGCCTCACAGGCAGGACTTCGAGTTGGTGAAATGGTTATAGCTACTGGATTTTTCGACGGTGTCCACATCGGGCACCGTCATGTCATATCTACGCTGATTGATGAAGCTCGGAGGCGTGGCGATGAAAGCATGGTCGTCACCTTCTGGCCTCATCCGCGTAATGTCCTTCAAGATGATGCCCGTAATCTTCGTCTTCTTACTTCCTTGGACGAAAAGACGGAGCTTTTGAAAGGGCTGGGCGTGGATAATGTCGAAGTGCTGCCTTTCACTAAGGAATTCAGCCACCTGACTTCAAGGCACTATATTCATGAATATCTCGTAGGCCGTTTCAGCTGCAAGGCTATCCTTCTAGGGTACGACAACCATCTCGGCAGCGACCTTGCTGGGCCGGATGAGATCGTGAAAATAGCAGATGACGAAGGCGTGGACGTAATCCTTTGCAGTAAAATCGAAATCCCAGGAGGGATGGTGGTCAGCTCGACTAAAATCCGAAATTCCATCTCCTCTGGTTGCATCGAGGAGGCCAATCAGATGCTAGGTTATGGATATTCCTTATTAGGCGTCGTAGTGGCAGGCAATCAGCTTGGCCGCACAATCGGCTTTCCAACGGCGAACATGCAGCTTTACGAGCCGCTGAAGCTTGTCCCTGGGAACGGTGTCTACAAAGTAAGGGTCGAGGCAGTCGGGCGCGTCCTAGCCGGAATGTGCAACATCGGTCTTCGTCCCACTGTGAGTCACGACACCAGGCTCACGATAGAAACGAACATTTTCGATTTCGACGAAGACATCTACGGCCTGCCGATAAAGGTGACGTTCCTCAACAAGATCCGCGACGAGCACCGCTTCAGTTCAATCGGCGAACTGAAAGCGCAACTGGAGCAAGACCGTAATTCTTGCATGTAAAATACAATACTTCTGTTAGCTTCTTTTGCCGCTTTCGGGCAAACGAATAAGTAGCGTCATAAGTACGATGTCGCTGCGTACATTTGGCCGGCATATTTCAACGAGCCTAGGTTTCAGAGCGAGATGGGCATTTCCCATGATGGAAAAGGTGAATGGGAGGCCGTTTTGAATGACGGTTTCCTGAAAGCAAAGAACAATGACAAGATGGAGTTCTATCTTATGTGGGCCAATCATACCCATACAGCTTACATAGATTACACGGAATCGGACAAAAACAATTATTATTGGAAGGGACAGGTGGATTTCGATACTTTCGATGAGTTCACCGATCATGTCGTCAAGGATTGCTTCTCCCGTCTAAATTATTACAGAATAGAGAACAAACTCTTGTAGTTTCCCTGTTAGTCCCCGTCGCGAGTCCAAATTATTACAGAATAGATGGCAAACCGGTTTTCGCAATCTATGAGCTATGCACTTTCATAGAATGCATGAGTTCTATCGAGAAAGCTAAAGAAGCTCTGGATCTATTCAGGGAGAGATGTGTCAATGCAGGGCTAGGTGGCCTTCATCTGCAAGCGATTCTCTGGGGAGCCATCCCTTAGACTGTCTCGAATGTGCCTGGGGACAAATCAGCCACTCAAGATAACACTGTAAAATATCTCGGGTTCAATAGCCTTACTAATTATCAGTTACCTCAAGTCAATCTGACTTTTTGGACATCCCCTCCCCATTGCTCTGAAAATTTTCAGTACCGAAGTTTCACGCCAAAGAAAAATATGCGTGGGTTGCCCGGACCGTAGATATAATTGGAATCCCGATCCGGCCCTTTGTCGAAGTCTCTCTGATAGGCATTGAAGAGATTCTGGAGACCGATGTTAAGCTCCAGAATCACGTTCTTGTACAACTTGATGTCGTAGCTGGTCTTCAGATTTATCTCCATGAAGCGTCCTGTCTTTTCCGTGCGGTCGCTGGCAATCACTCCCTTGTGGTGCTCGACCAGCATACTCCCTGTGTAATTACCCGACATCGACACGTCCCAGCCCTCCAACGGCGAGGATGAGAGCGAGAAGTATCCGTAAATATTCGGGGTTCGAAACATCCGCTTTTCGGCTGGCAGAGAGGAATTCTCGCTCCATGTTCTGGCTTCTAGGTATTCAGCATGCTGGATAGTACCGCCCGCCTGCAGCTGGAAGTATTTCTTCCAGGCAATTTTACATTCAATGATTCCGCCGTAGACATTTGCACCAGATTCGTTCTTGCGGTACTTGTACAGTTTGTCCCCTTCCGTCTTCTCTTCAAAAGCGAAGATGTCGTTCAAACGGGTGAAGAAGCCTTCGACCAACAGATTGGTTTTCCAGTTCGACCAGTCCTTGTACAAATCGGCCGAGAGGTTGAAGCTGTGCGACTTCTCTTCTTTGAGACCATCGGAAAGGCGGATGAAAGCCATTACGCCTCCTACCGCCTCGATGTGCAAGTCCTCGTCGAAAGCCTGCGGAGCACGGAAGCCGGTCGAATAGCTGGCGCGTAAGTTCACATTTTTCATTGGGTTGTAGCGTAGATTGATACGTGGGCAGAAAATCACTTTTTTCAGCATGTTGTGTTTGTCCAAGCGGATGCCGACCAACAGATTGAACTGCTCGTTTTTCCATTCGTTCTGAAAGAAGAAACTGCCTATTCCGGCGATTTGGTCAATCTTGCGGTTGTAGCCCCACATATCGTCATGCAGTCGGTCTTGATTGAATTCCAGTCCCATGGTCATGTCGGCTGGCATAAAAAGGAGGTGGTGGAAACGATAGTCGTATTGCGAGCCGACCACCCATGTCAGGTCTTTGGTGTTGCCATAAGCATTCAGGTTTTGTCCGCTTCCGTAGTAGCTGTTCCGGCCGATATGTTGCGCAGAGGCATATGCATTCAGCTTGTGCCTCGTGTTCGGGGACAGGTATTGGAAGTTGAGGTTCCCGGAGTTGATATCATGCTTTATTTCTTCGGCGATGTCCGCTTCGTGGGGCGGACGGTCGATGAGGTTCCCGCCGCGGCGATATTCATGCATATGGTGATATTCAAAAGACAATTTGGAATAATCTCCTGTCTTCAGGAAAGTCTTCATCCCTACCATCTGATTTTTCAGTCGCGGCATTTCGGTGAAGCCATCGTCATCGTAGTCGTAGCCGTCTCGGTCCCGAATTTGGCTGAATACTGCGATGCCGAGTTTATTATCTGGCGTGATAAACGACGAGTTAACGTTCGTATTGTTTTCAAAGGCATCGAATTGGCCTATTCCGGAGATTGTGTGAGATATCTCACTGGAATTACGGGTAGGCTCCTTGGTGATGATGTTGATCGTGCCGCCGATTGCGGACGAGCCGAAGAGGGCAGAACCTCCACCACGCATCACCTCTACCCTGTCGATCATGTTCGTCGGAATCTGGTCGAGGCCGTATACACCTGCCAGGGCACTGAACACTGGACGCGAATCAATTAGAATCTGGGAATAATGGCCGTCTAGACCGTTCATCCGGACCTGCTTGAAGCCGCAGTTCTGACAGTTCGTTTCGACTCGGAGTCCAGGCTGGAAGTTCAGCCCCTCCGCCAAACAGGAGGAATGGGTGTTGTCGAAGAGTTTGGAAGTCATGACGCTGACCAGTGTCGGAGCCATGCGGCGAGTGGTTTCCATGCGGTTGGCCGAGATGACTACCTCATCGATTTCTTCCGTGTCTTCCTCCACTTCGAAATTCACTGTCAAGACTTCACCTTTTTTGATTTGGATTTCCTTGCTGGAGGTAAGATAGCCGATGGCGGACGCTTCTATGATGAATTTCCCCTCTGGAACGTTTCTGAGGACATAAGCCCCCGACTCGTCCGTAGAAGTACCGATCATCGTTCCTTTCAGAGAGACCATTAGGAATGGAAGTCGCTCCTGTGTTACCATGTTCACGACATGACCCCTGACTGTAGCTTTTTCCCTGATTCCGCTATCATTTTCATGCGCGGTCGCCATCACACAAACCAAGACAGCGTATGCATAAAGAAGAATTTTCTTCATAGTACGATTTTTATTCAAAGTTATGCGGCATGGCTGTGCAAATCAATCATCATTTGTTGGTATTTGTGTAGAGGCGGAAACATTCCTCCGAACCACGTACCGACACGCATCATTTGTAAACGAGGCCAATGAAGAAAATCAAACTTGTGTCTGGTTTCGTTCATCACAAGAGGAATGAACTCCTTGGTGTCCGTTCACAATACCATATTAATGTTGTTATGTCGGCCTTGGTTGTTGTTGAAAGTACGAAATTGTCGCAATCCACCATGCCGTCAGCACCATCGGTCTTCGCCCTACCGTGAGTCATTACTCCATGGTCACGATAAAGCGAACATTTTCCCTGTTTTCGTCAATTAGGCACCCATTATTATTAGGGCGTGTAGATGAGGTCGTAGACATGCTTCTGCTCTACGTCAATCTGTAACAGGACTGATATCGGCTCCGCATATTGGGCTACACATAGTTCATGCGATACACATGGTCTTTACGTTTCCCCGGACTCGTGCGAGAGTCAGATGTGACCCGGTTGCCATGAGGATGCGCTCAAGTTCCAGCAATACGGCGTATGCTTTAAAGCAGATGCAGATGTGCCCTTCGATGCGGTTCCGGAGACGGTGGTAGATTGTCCCGACCCTCAAGTCACTCTTGTTCATCCGGAAGGCACGCTCAATGTACCATTGATTACCGTAGCTTGCGCGACTTTCGGGGTTTTAGGTTAACGTCTCTGAGAGATTTTTCTGATTATCCAGATGACGAGGAACACTATGAGCCTGATTACAAATAGCGTGATGTATGTGATTACGGCTACTACAAAAACATAACCTATCATAGTTACGAGTTCTTCAGCAGGGCGGGAAAATTTGATTATAGCAAATATATTCACGCAGACTGCGAACACGAAGCAGCCGAGAAGTATCCAGAGCTCCCTCCTGATTGATTTTTCTTTTATAGTGATGTCTTTCATCTTAGAATTTCATGTAAGGGATTTTGTATTCATCTGGGAATTGCAGCACGGTGTGCTGTTCCATTGCCTGGTTGCCAAGCAGGCAGAGCGTTGACGAGCAGTAGGCCTCCTCAACCACGTTTTTTGCCTTTTCTCCGGTGATGCAAGACTGGCAGAATGCAGACAATATTTCATCAGAGCCGTCATGGTCGGCAGAAACCATGCTCTGGCCTCCGTTTACGCTTGTCCTGCCCGACATCACGGGATGGGGAACATATTCTGACCTTAGCTCCGGTCTCCAGCTAGGGCCTGCCGTAGGAATTGATGCGAAGACCCCATTCTTTATCTGATCAAGCAGCTGGCGTATCCCTGGAACCATGTTGTCGTTTTCTAGGTAATAAACACCTTTGGAGAGGTCCATTGTACCGTCTTTCCCTAAAATCTGCTCTTCCATGCCGTTATACTTATTTGAAATGAGAGACTCATAGGCTATCTTCCTACCATCGGAGTACCTGTAGGTTACGGCCACGCTGTCGTACACTTCTCTCCCGTCTTTCCAGTAGACGATGTCTCCCATTCCTGTTACCTCGAAAGGTATTTTGTCGGCTGCCCAGTTGCAGACCTCCAGTTGATGGCAGCCCAGCTCGGTCATCAGGCCTCCGGAATACTCCTTGTAAAGCCTCCAGTTGATCCATCTCTCAAGATCAGGTGAAGGAACCGGTCTGCGCCAGTCGGCATTCCTGAACCAATGGCACCTCATCCCGACCACATCTCCAATCAAGCCCTGCCTTATCATCTGCATGGCCTTAACATATTTCTCGTCGTACATTCTTTGCATGCAGTAGTAGAGTGCCTTGTCAGACTTAGAATAGGCATCATATACTGCCTTGCACTGATCCATCGTCCTTGCCATTGCCTTTTCGCAGAAAACGTGTTTCCCTGCGTCTAGGGCATCGAGAGTGATCTGGGCATGCAGATGAAGCGGAGTGGCTATGATTACCCCATCTATGGATTTGTCGTCAAGCACATTACGATAATCTTTGCATCCCTTAGCACCAGGGTAAAGGGCGAGCGCGGCATCCAGATTCGTCTTGTAAGGATCGCAGATGGTGACTAGGTCTGCATGTGGGATATTCAAAAGGTTATGAATATGATATTGTCCTCTTGATCCAGAGCCTATCAGTGCGACCTTCGCTTTTTCTTTCTTTATCTCATCCAGTTTCTCCGGAGTGCATGATGTAAGCCAAGGAGCAGAGTTCGCCAAGAACAAAGCGCCTCCGCCCATCCATGCGAGGTTTTTGATAAAATTCCTGAGTCCGAGATCTACGTCTTCTTTTTTCTTTTCCATTTATGCGAGATGATTACCCCTAACTTAGGGGCAGATAAATAAATTAATAAATTTAATAAATATTTTGTCGTATTGCTATAATTTATCCTTTCTCCATATAAAGGACAGAATGCCGGCATCTAGATAAACTCTTCCAATTTCTGCGCTAAGTCTTTTCTCCAAGTCATTATCTTATATCAGTCTGATGCCCCATCTAGAGTCCTTGATGCATCCAGCTGTAAGAATCATATTGGCAGTGATTACGTTGGGTTCTCATGCTGAAACGAAACTAGAATTCATGACACGACTCTGATGCATAAAATGGAAGATGACTTCAAAATACTCTTTTACCCATGACGTATGTCTGCTCTGCGTAGAGTTTTTCGCTGCATACGACAATGTCTGCGTCATAGCCTTTCTGTAGCCTCCCTTTGCGATTGCCTACGCCCATGACATTTGCTGGGTTCTCAGTAACCATCTTTACGGAGTCTGCTAAAGACTGTTCTGCTATGAAATGCATGGTTCTGATAAGTCGGTCAGTCGTCGCAACGCTCCCAGCAAAGCATGTACGGTCAGGCATCTTGGCTACTCCATCCTCTATTATTACTTCCTGTCCATTATCTCTGCTGCCTAGTATGCTCTTAGTGCCATCAGGCATGCCTGCCCCTCTCATTGAGTCCGTGCATAAGACAACCTTATCGGTTCCTTTAATCTTAACTATTAGTTTGAGCAGTTCCTTAGGAACATGAATCCCGTCACAAATTACTTCGAGAGTCATTCCATCTATTAAGTATCCGGCTTCAATGCAGCCTGCATGACGATATGCATTTCTCCTTATCACCCCATTCATGCAGGAATAGAAGTGGGTGATAAGAGTAAAGCCTGCTTCATAAGCTTCAATGACATCATCATATATTGCACTTGTATGAGCAATTGAAGGAATGATTCCTCTTTTGCAGAGCAGCCTGCCTAATTCTAATGCTCCTGGAAGCTCAGGTGCGACGCTCCAGCGTTTTATGTCGTTAGTGGCCTCTAATATTGGCATGTAGTCGGCAGGGTCAGGATTCTTGAGATATTTTGGGTCTTGGGCTCCCCTGAACTCATATGAAAAGTAAGGACCTTCAAGGTGCAGTCCACCAAAAGCACTGCCCTCTTTTTGGTCTTTGACGTTCTCGTATACCTCTAGAAATTTCATCATCTCAGAATTGTCGGAAGCTAGAGTGGTAGGAAACAGAAGAGTCGTGCCGTGACGAGCATGTTCTTTTGCTATCTCGATACAGTCTTCGACGGTGCAGTCCATGAAATCTGAATTGCCGGCACCATGAGAATGCAAGTCAATGAATCCGGGCATAACATAACGTCCGCTGACGTCGACATCTGTGTATTCGGAAGCCTCTACCTCTCCTTTTTCAACGCCGGAGATTCTGCCATCTTCAACAAGTAATGTTCCGATGCCAATGTTCCTATCAGGCGTTATTATTCCCCCACCTGTCAGTTTGAATTTATTGTGCATGATACATTTTCTATTGCTTGATAATTCTCTATTCGCTTAATTCGGGACACTTGCAAACTTCCGTGGCATAATGTGACATAAACATATACTTGAAGGTAGGTTTGTGTATCAAAAGACCTTACCTTTGAAGTATGGAAGACAACACATCTGCAAAGTTTGAGTTCCTTGCGAGCTTCATC
>JAQYTJ010000056.1 GCA_028724885.1 Bacteroidales bacterium
GGCACCTCCGCCGCAGAATGCGGCATGCGGCGGTACAGTTCGGGCGCTGCGGTGGGCTCTGGAGGAGGGCCCTCCTCGCGCCCTGCTGTTGCCCACTGCGTTCTGACAAAAGCCTCGCCATGCCTATCGACGGGAATCCGCTAAGTGTTTTTTTCCTCTGATGCGCTTTTGCCGGATTTGTCAGCAGGGCGACTGGACGTGTCGTTCGGGATGAGCGAGGGAAAGATCATTCAGGATGACGTGGTGGCAAGGTAATAGATCCTGAAACAAGTTCAGGATGACGTGGTGGGTCGTTCAGGATGAACGTAGTGGAATTTCGCGAAGTGCTGTCGGAGCAAGTCCTTCCGGCGGCTCTGCAAGGGGGTGCCGGTCGACAACGTGGCTCTTTGGAGGCCTCGATGTCGAGACATGCCCTTCCCTGCGCGCTTCTGAGCAGCCTGCCTCGACAGCGTTTTGCGAGACACTTCTTCCGGAGGGTTTGAATACACGTATGCAATTCTTTATTGCTTCAGCGTCGACAAGGTTTTGTGAAACCTTGAAGAGAGGTTGTGATTATTCCCAATCGTAGGCAACGTGACATTAATTTTAAGTCCACGGAGGTCACACCGCGCCCAGTCGTTGCCGCAATTGCAGGCAACGGTGACATTCATTTTAAGAGCCGGGGACACATATCCCCATTGCCGACCCCCGTTCTATGAAACTGGGTGGGCGGCGCAGTCCTTTATTACAAGCCAGCCGGTTGCACTATACCGTTGCCAATAAATTCTCTTGTCCTTCTGGGCGAGGACATGGATTATACTTTGCAACCACATCGACCACAACCTCGCTGACAGCCCCACATTTCACGATGACGGGGAAACGAGTTCATCCTTCTTCAGTCATCCTGGCTTGACGAGGAATCTGGGCTCGTTTATCCCCGTCATTCCGGACTCGATCCGGAATCTAGGCTTGCGAAAAAAAGATCCTGAAACAAGTTCAGGATGACGGGGGAGAGTTGTTCAGGATGACGGGGGAGGGTTGTTCACGATGACGGGGAGTATAGTTAAGGATGACGTGGTGTATTCTTAAACACAGGGTTTTGGATTTGATCACTAAAAAGGCTAAAGTTGAAATCTTTGTGATGGTATTGCGTATCTTATTGATTATCATTATATTAACATTGCTAAATAACTTAATATAGTTTTCCTTAGCATGAATAAACCTTAGACATATGATCTCGGAACCCCACAGCTTTTTGCAGAAAGTAACAATACGAAGACGATTCAAAGAATCATGAACGTAATGTCCCATATCGAGCTTAAGCAGAGGCAGAAGGACTTTGCCAAGGGGCGAACTGCAAACTCACGGCCGGGCAGGTCCTTGTATGGTCAAATGGTTCGTGAGTGTTTCCGCAGGCAACCTGTCTCCGCAACTTGTAGATCCCAATAATTATTTCAATTTTCGTAAACTAAAAGTATTGCACAGTACTACTCTGGGTTTACGAAATCGACTACTCCTGGATCTCTACAAGCCCTCACTTCAGGGTGGTTCAGTCGGTCAAAAATTTCGTTGAAGGTGCGGCGGAGAGCATCGCGGTCGGCGATGACGGTCCTGACCTGCTTCAAGTTCTGTTCGTTAATGGAGCCGGGTATCCACAGGGTGATGTATCCGTTTGGGCTGTATTTCTCGTCCATGTGCTCGACAAAACGCCGCCATTGAGCCTCCTTGCCTAATTCCGGATAATGTTCCAGCCCGTATTCTATGGCACGAGTGAACACGACATCTGGCTCAAGATCCCTGTCTGCCTCGGCGACGATTCGTCCGTAAATGCTTCTAGGGGCATGATCAGAGGACGCTCTATGGTCTTCCACGGCTTCCTTCATCACCTGAATCTGCTCCGGAGAGAACCATTTCCTAAGGCGAGAGTCTTTCATTAATATCTTGCCGCTAGTAATATGATGGATCTCTCGTGGGCCACTCATCCCGAGGTCATGATATGCCGCAATGGCATATGCCATGTCCTCGTCTATCTTCCCGTCCACAAGGAACTTGGCAAGTTCGAGGGAATTTGAAATCACCCTCTGGACATGCTCGACGTTATGCGAACGACCGAAATTTTTGTACTCAGGAATGATTTCGGCCTCGATGAATACTTTCAGCTCAGGATTAACCATATATTAAAAAGAATATGTTCCCGAGCCAACCTCGTGAATATCGAATATGTCTTCGTATGGACTCACTGGCTCGTCTGGATTAACACCGAAACCTCTGCCGTTGCTGCGAGCATTCTTGACAGCTTCAATGCTCTTCGGAACATAAATCGTGGCGTTGCAGCCGGTAGGAATGCTCACCTTCAGGGAAACTTTGCTGCCATCGTGAGTGACTTCTGAGGACACTTCACCGTAAGGCGTCATCGCCTTGTAATATACCCTGTCCAGGCCCGCAACAGGCATAGGACGGATGATGATGTGACGGAATCCTGGTTTGCATGGATCAGTGTCCACCCCTGCGAGTATTCTGTAGTACCATGTGAGGGCACTGCCAAGGAATGGATGGTCGTGCGAGTTGCCGCCGTCCCACTGCTCCCAGGTCGTGGTTGCTCCCTGTTTGATCCACCATCCGTAGCTAGGATAATCCTCCTGCTTCATAATGTCGAGGGCAAGGTCACCAAGGCCGTTCATGGACAGGGTCTCGAACAGGAACCTAGTTCCGAACATGCCTGTGTTGAGATGCTTTTTGTATTTGATTTCCAGCTCTTTACGTAGGGTTTCCCGCACGGCTTCATAACGATCGTCAGGGATGCCCATGTAGAGGGCGAAGATATTGCTGCCAAAATCCCCGTAGCTTAGTGAGTTGGCATCATAGAAGACGTTATTGAAGGCATTCTTCACAGATGCAGCTAATACGGAATACTCATTTGCTGTGACATCGTCTCCCAAAGCCGTTGCCGTCCTGGAAGTTATGTCAAGGCAAAGCCAGTAGTAGAAAGTATGCACCAGTGCATCGCTAGGCAGCTGATAGGCAGGCACCCATTCTCCCAGATTGTACCAAGGCGAAGGCGTCCCATCCGGCCTCGTCCTATTGACTAACACTGTCCCGTCAGGATGCTGCCAAGTGCAATAGTATCTGCAATATTCCTTCATTCCTTTCAGGGACTTCGCTAGAATGTCCTTATCTCCATATTGATTATAAAATTCCCAAGGCATGACGCATATCGCCGCACCCCATTCCGGTCCTCCGCCGCAGACAGGCTCCCAAGGCGCCCCGTTCGGCACGTAGCCTGTCTCTGGGTTCTGGCTCCCGATTATGTCGCCTATCCATTTGTTGTAGAACCCGGCTGCGTCGAAATTGTACAGAACCGTCTTCATTACGATCTGGCCATCTCCAGTGTAAGCCATCCTTTCACGGTGAGGGCAGTCGCTGGCCACTCCGCCGTGCATATTGTTCATCTGGGATCGTCTCCAAATTTCATTGATTTTGTTCAGGATGGTGTCGGAGCATTCGAAGACGGGATCCAGGGGCACGTTCGTATTCACGGCCTGGGCGACTAGGTTATCTGTCGTCAGGTCAGGAATGCCCGAGATTTCGGCTTCCCTGAAAGAGTACCATGTAAAGTGTGGGATGGAAGCGGACATCTCCGGCTTGTCGAATCTGTATTCGAAACTTCCGACAGGGCTTTCGGATATATATTTGACTTTGAGCGTGTCGCCTGTTTTCCCGATGACTGAATCAAATCTTATCCAGCCGGAGATCTCCTTGCCGAAATCCACTTTCCATGCATTCTCGCCGGTCTTCTCCAGACTTACAGGATTCAGCGTTTCGGTGACCCTGTCTACTGGTCCTACGTTGGCGGTGAGTTTGCCGTCGGGGGCATTTCGTTTCACGGCTTGTTCCCATGAGGCATCGTCCAGGCCAGGCATGTCCCAGCCGTCCACGGCTCTGGACGCATCGTATTTCTCGCCAAGGTACAAGTCGTTGAATGCCATAGGGGATTCCTGCACCTTCCAAGATTCATCCGAGCAGATATATTCATTATGCCCATCTTTGTAGGTAAGCTTGATCTGGCAGATCAATTTAGGCACGCCGAAGCTTTCGTTTTTGACATTGTCAGGCATTGAGCTGTAATACCCGTTGCCCAGAATGATTCCGACGGCGTTGCCCCCAGCCTTAACCTCGGACGTGATGTCATAGCAGAGGTAGAATGCTCGGTGATATGTGACGGCCGGGTCTATCTGTATGGCTGCGGCCTCCAAGAGGTGCGTGCGCGTAACGTAATCTGTGAAGCCTGGCACGAAGTAGTCTTCTCCCACCTTGGCGCCGTTCAGCCTCATCTCGAACCAGCCTAAGCCACAGATGAAAGCCTTTGCGCTCACTAGGCCAGCTCCTGCGCTGAATTCTTTCCTGAACATAGGAGCTGCAGGGTACCAATTGCCTCTGGCTTCTTCCTGCCAAGGCGCACCTATCCATTCGGCCTTCCAGTCCTCTGCGGAGAACATGCCTGTGGTCATCCTGGCAGGGATGCTCCATTTGGAAGCTTTGTCGTCTTTGTTCCAGAAACGTACCCTCCAATAATAGTCGGACATTGGAGCCAACGATGGCCCTGAATATTTAACCAGATGTGATTCGCCGGAAGGCACTTTTCCTGAATCCCAAAGGACTTCTTTCTGTTGGAATCTGCCATTGGAACACACTTGAATCTGGTAGGCTGTTTGCTCTTCCGGGTTAATCCAGGAGAGCCTTGGACTCTGAGTGTCGATAAGGACGTCTTTCTCTTGGTATTCGCATCTCAGCGCATCAGGGGATTGTATGCAGCAAGATGCTGCGATGAGAAGCAGCAAGTATGAAAGAAGCGTGGTTTTCATGGTTATTTGACGTGTGCTATTGTGTAAACAGGAGCTATCTTTTCCAGACGATTTCTGCCATAGAGGCTGTCCAGTTCCGCAATGAATATGAATTCGTCCACCTTGATGCCAAATTCTTTGTCATCGACGGAAAGCCGGGTTTTGCCCAAAGCATTGGCGATGCCTTCTGCCGTTCCGCCTGTCGCAAGTATGTCATCCAATATGGTGATATGGAATATTCCGTCCTTGGCCTTTCCGGCCGCTATGTCAGATTTCCTGAAATATAGGTTGTCTGGGCCATATTCCTTCATTATTTCTATGCTCAGGAGGTCTCCGCTGCTAAACGGAAGCTTGCCTTTTTTTCTGAACGGCACTACGTTCGTCACCCCGCAATCCATAGTGAGCAGAGGTGCGGAGAAGAGGAATGCCCTTGCCTCCGGAGCGGCGACGGATGGAGCCGTGACATGGCTGCCGATCTCGGTCATCAGCTTCGCAAAGTTGGTTTTGTCTTGCAGAAAAGGCATTATGTCGACGAAATTAATTCCCGCCTTAGGAAAGTCCATGTAAAACTTGAGTACTTCTTCGAACATGACAATGGGGGTTTATTCGTTGTGGTGATGTTGATAATTTTGTTAATTATTATATACGCAAATTTAAATTCTTTATTCGTATTATCCTTAATTTCGTAATTGAAATTGCGGACAATGTCAGTTTTTAAATATTTATGCCAATGAAAAAGATCTTAGCCGTTTCCGTTGCGGCCATCGCCTTTGCTCTAGGAGTCCAGGCGCAGACTAATTTACAGGTTTTCTATGATCTCGGAAAAGACCGCAAGCATGTTACGACCACCATGGAGGGATTCTATAATGACAAGTGGGGAAATACTTTCTTCTTCATTGATCATGACTATAATTCAAAGACGGACAAGAATCATTCTTATGCGCCTAGTGGCACGTATTGGGAAATTGCCCGCTGCCTGAACTTCTGGCAGGACAGCAAGCTTGCCCCGTTGAGCCTTCACGCCGAGTATAATGGAGGAGTGTACAATGGGTACACCATAAACAATGCATGGCTGTTCGGCTTGGATTATTTCATCCATAATTCAGATTTCAGGAATACTTTGAACTTGAAAGTCCTATATAAATATATAGATTATAGCAATGCTGGGAAAAACCTCGATGACAGCAAGAAGAAGAGCAATGTGCCTATGCAGTTCACAATCGTGTGGGGCATGCAGGATCTATTCGGTCTCAAAGGACTGAGATTCAGTGGCTTTGCCGATTTCTGGTGGGAGGATCACACAGTCGCCAAGGTTCTAAGCGACAGGAATAAAGGCTATCGCGACTGGACAGACTCGAAAGACGCTACAGTAGTTTTCCTATCCGAACCTCAGCTCTGGTACAACGTGGGCAGGCTTTTCGGCGTAGATAACTTTAACGTGGGTACGGAGATCGAGCTGTCTTATGACTTCGGATCCGGCAAAGGGTTCTGGGTTCGTCCTTGCCTGGGTGCTAAATGGGTATTTTAAGGATCTTGCTCTAATTTGATATATTAATACACGTAAACTATTTGTTATGGAAGAATCTCAGACTAAACAAGTCTCGCAAAAAAAAGGATGGCTGGCCAAGCTTTTCGGCTTTGATCCTTCCACCATGAAGGTGTCGACGGAGATTCTGGCCGGCATCACCACCTTTCTTGCCATGTCTTATATCCTGGCAGTGAACCCGTCAATTCTTTCGGCGACGGGGATGGATAAAAACGCCTTGTTCACCACTACGGCGGTATCGGCTATCGTGGCGACGCTGGTAATGGCGATTTATGCCAAACTGCCGTTTGCGCTTGCCCCTGGCATGGGACTGAATGCGTTCTTCTGCTACACGGTTTGCCTCGGCATGGGCTATCCTTGGCAGTTCGCCATGACCGCAGTCCTGATTGAAGGCATCATATTCATAATACTCACCATGACCAATGTCCGCACGGCGATAGTCAATGCCATTCCGCTTTCGATGAGAAAGGCGATCGGAGCCGGCATCGGCCTGTTCATAGCCCTCATAGGATTGAAGAGCGGCGGAGTCGTGGTGGCGAATGAAGCGACCTTGGTAGACTTGGGTGTTCTTACGAGCGGCCCGGGCCTCCTGTCGGTCATAGGCCTTGTCGTTACCGGGATACTGGTGATTCTGAATATTCCGGGTTCCCTCCTGATCGGAATCATCGCCACCGCAGTAATAGGCATCCCTATGGGCATCACACAGTTCCATGGAGTGGTGGACGTTCCGCCTTCCATGTCGCCAATATTCTTCAAGTTCGACACCGACATTTCGCAGATCTTTAGCCTGGACATGCTAGTGGTCGTGTTCACCTTCCTGTTCGTGGACATGTTCGATACGATAGGAACTGTTGTGGGCGTTACCACCAAGGCAGGCATGATGGACAAGAACGGCAACCCTATCCGCATGAATCAGGCCTTCATGGCCGATGCCATTGGAACCGTCACGGGAGCAATGCTTGGCACTAGCACAGTCACTACTTACGTAGAAAGCGCTTCCGGTGTCGCTCAAGGCGGACGTTCCGGTCTCACAGCCTTCTCAGTCGTGTGCTGCATGGTGCTTGCTCTGTTCTTTGCACCGGTGTTCACGGCCATCCCTGGATCTGCCGTCTGCCCGACACTCGTGATAGTAGGCCTCTTCATGCTTAGCCCGATCAAGGATATTCCTTTGGAGGACTATGCCGAGTCCATACCTGCCTATCTTACCGTCATCCTGATGCCGATGACTTACTCGATATCGAACGGCATAATGATAGGCCTGATTTCTTACGTACTGCTGAACATTTGCTCTGGAAGGCACAAGAATGTAGGCTGGTTCATGACGGTGCTGGCAATATTATTCGTTTTAAAGTATATTTTCCTTTAATATGTTGAGGATTAGTTAATTAACAATAAAGTTTTAAAGGTGTTGATAACTTTGCGAATTAAATTGCCCAACTGAGGTTTTAATTTCTATATTTGCCCTAGGGTTCGGATCTGAATCGGATTCGGACCCTATTTTATCCTAGAACACATACCAGTGAAAATACTAATTATATCATATATATTATTATGGATGTTACAGTAAGAAAGACTAACGGCTCCTACGAGGAGTACGATAATGTTAAGCTAATGAATGGCATTCGCGAGGCATACAAAACCGCCGGCGAAGATTGTCCTGAGGCTGTCGTGGTTTCCATAGCAGAGAACCTTTATATTTACGATAAGATAACGAGCCGTGAAATCAGAAGGCAGGTTGAGGAAAGCCTGATGTCCATAAATAAGAAAGTGGCTATCGCCTACATAGAGAAATTCGATGCTGGTCTCGATCTGAGGAAAAAGAGAGACTTCATAAAGGATTACATAGCTGCTTCCAATGCGGCGACTGGTTCCAAGTTCGATTCCAATGCCAACGTGACTCGCAAGAACATCGTTACGCTCGGGCAAGAGCTCTATAAAGAGAACAACATCAAGCAGAACCGTTACATCATGAAGGACAAGATCAAGGCTCTGTATGGCAGGGCGATGGCGAGCCAGTACATCGCCGATCTTGAGAGCCATGTCCTCTACAAGCACGATGAAAGCGGCACCCCTGGCTACCCGTATTGCGTGGCGATCACGATGTATCCTTTCCTTGTGGACGGACTGAGGAATCTAGGAGGTGTCTCCATCGCACCTACTGATCTCAAGTCGTTCTGCGGTGAGTTCATCAATCTGGTATATTCAGTGTCCTCCCAGTTCATGGGGGCGGTGGCGACGCCTGAGTTCCTGATGTATTTCGATTATTTTCTCAGGAAGGACTATGGCAATGACTATCTCGATCATTTGAATGATGTAGTCGAGATGAATGCGAAGAAGCGCACGCTGGTGAAGGTGATAGACAACTATTTCCAGCAGGTGGTGCATTCTATGAATATGCCTGCGGGCAACCGCGGCTATCAGACGGTGTTCTGGAATATCTCTTATTTCGACGAACCTTATTTCCGCGGAGTGTTCGGTGACTTCAGGTTCCCTGACGGCACAGCTCCTGAATGGGAGACTCTCTCATGGCTGCAGAAGCATTTCATGAACTGGTTCAACGAAGAAAGGAATCATTATATTCTTACATTCCCGGTGGAGACGATGGCGTTGCTGACCGACGGAAAGGACGACTTTGCCGATCCTGAATATGCTGACTTCACTGCCGAGATGTGGAGCAAGGGTCACAGCTTCTTCTGCTACCTGTCCGACAGCCCGGACAGCCTTGCAAGCTGCTGCCGCCTGCGCAATTCCCTGACCGATCTGGATAAGAGTGACTCGGAGCACAATCACACCACGCATCAATATTCGATGGGAACCGCTTCCGTGTCAACAGGCTCAAAGTCGGTCATGACAATTAACCTGAACCGGCTGATCCAGCTTGCCGCCCGTCGTTACTTCTTGGAGAAAAAAGGCGTGATGCTGGAAGGCGGGAAGGCTCTCACGAGGGCTGACTACGACAAGAATCAGCTCTATGAATATATCCGCGAGGCTGTCAGCAAAGAGACTGAGCTTGTTCACAAGTACCAGACAGCTTTCAATGAGATCATAAAGGACTTCCTGGCAGCAAAGATGCTGGATGTTTACCAAGCTGGATTCATAGACATGAGAAGGCAGTATCTGACGGTAGGGGTCAACGGCCTTACCGACGCAGCAGAGTTCCTGGGTCTCACCATCAGCCCGAATCCTGAATACAACGAGTTCGTGGACACGGTTCTAGAGACGATAAACATTGCCAACAGAAAGGACAAGACACCGGAGACCATGTTCAATACAGAATTCGTCCCTGGTGAGAATCTCTCTGGCAAGAACTACAACTGGGACAGGAGAGACGGCTTCTATGTGTCTCCGAAGCATAACATGTACAGTTCCTACTTCTACAACCCTGAAGATGACTCCATGTCGATGATAGATAAGTTTAAGCTTCACGGCAATGAGTATGTAAAGCATCTTGACGGCGGTTCTGCCCTGCACATGAACATTGCTGAGCACCTTTCTAAAGATCAGTATCGCCAGCTGCTGAAGGTCGCTGCCCACTACGGCACGAATTACTTCACGTTCAATTGCCGCAATACTGTCTGCAACGACTGTGGCTATATCAGCAAGGATACGCTTGAAGTGTGTCCTAAGTGTGGGAGCCATAATCTAGATTACCTGACTCGTGTCATTGGTTATCTTAAGAGAGTGTCCTCTTTCAGCGAGATGCGTCAGGTCGAGGCAGATCATCGCTTTTACGTGGGTGGGAGCGCTTCCGGCAAGTCCACTGAGCATTCTGGAGTGGCTGTCCCCGTTCATGCGGATAAGTCCCAGATATGATAAAATATGTTCCAGAGATGACCTCAGTGGTCATCGAGGAGATACCCGATAGAGTTACCTTGGCAGTTGACATAAGCAATTGCCAAGGTAATTGCATAGGGTGCCATTCTCCTTTCCTGCGGATGGATGTAGGAGCAGAATTGACGAACGAGGTCATCGACTCACTCGTCTTGGATAATTATGGAGTGAACTGCTTTCTGTTCTTGGGCGAGGGCGATGATTTGAATGCGCTTCTTGGGCTTGCCGAACACGTTCGCTCCATTGGTCTGAAAGTAGCACTTTATTCCGGTCGCAAAGAAGTTGAGAACGAAATCTATCGCGCATTCGACTATGTCAAGGTTGGTCCTTACATGGCTAAGTTCGGCCCTCTCAACGAGAGCACTACGAATCAGCGTCTCTACATGATTTCTCACGATGGCGAGTCTTTCACTAAGACAGACATCACTTCCCGTTTCTGGAATCGCGGCATAGACCCGAACGCTAGCCATTAGCCTCGGCGTCGCTGACGTTGGTGGGGATTGTGGTATTATGGCGGACCGGAATAGACATCCCCTTGTAACCTTTCAATCTAAAACTATATCCATCAGATAACGACTCATCAATTGATAAAGTATAAAGCCAAAAGAAAATATCGTGGTTTATGCATAAAGACAATTTCTGCCATTGAACTCGAAATTAGTTATCCGAAAGTGTCATGTGGATTTTATTGTTAATTAACAAAGACTGAGTATATGAATTTCTCTTGTTTTTCGTTATTCTTTTTTAATCAAATTATGCAATTTTTAAAATTATTATTCATTACTTTTTCTGTTTCGGCTTTTTTCTTGCTCAAAAGAAAACTTCGAGATTCCTTCTATAGAAGTCGTTAATGAGAAAAACCGCAAAGAAGAATTTGCAACGACTCTCTCGAAGGCTGTGGCTAATGAACCAACTTTAAGATATTTTCTAAAGAAAGAGGCAATTCTTAAATTTGGTACGGATTGCGATGTCTTTTAGTTGAAGACATTTTCATCCCAGCTTTTCTCCAAAGCGACATAGTCATTTATGACGGATCCGACCTGAAGCCTTTCGCTTCCATTAGGATAGGCGGTCTTTTCTGCACATCCAGAACTTCGAATATCTTTAATTTTAATCCGTCACTTGGCATCCCATATTCAAAGATGCCGCTGACAGTAGGATACATACATCAATATGGAGTAGTCAAAGATAATGTGAGTAACACTATGGGAGGCACTACCACTGGTACAATCAAGTCTCATATCATTATAATGTAGTAACGATAGCATGGCAAAGATAATTTCAAATCGTAGTGGACTCAAAACCTTTTCAATCATCTAATTATCAATATTAAAGAGAACATTGTAAGAGAAGCTGGATTTGTTGGAGGCAGAGGTAAAGGCACTGCCGGACTACGGCAGCAAGTTTGATGTTGTGGCCGCTGCTCTGTCTTGCAGAACATCATAGGTGAGCTTTCCTGCAAGACTTGCCCATCATAGCTGTTCCCGATTCGGAAGTCTTGTTCGTGCATTGGTTCATGATTTTCCCCAAAAATTTAGCTAAATTTGCTCGCATATAAAAAGAACGAATATGAAAAAGAATTTGCAGACCCTGTGCGTACAGGCTGGCTGGAAGCCGAAAAAAGGGGAACCTCGCATGGTGCCCATCTATCAAAGCACGACTTTTAAATACGATACTTCCGAGGAAATGGGCAAGCTCTTCGACTTGGAGGAGAGCGGCTATTTTTACACGCGGCTGTCCAATCCCACCAGCGATGCGGTAGCTGCGAAAATCAATGCGCTGGAAGGAGGTGTAGGGGCTTTGCTGACCTCCTCAGGTCAGGCCGCCAATTTCTTTGCGGTCTTCAACATCTGTGAGTCCGGGGATCATTTCATCTCCACGAGCCAGATTTACGGTGGAACGTACAATCTGTTCGGAGTGACGCTCATGAAACTTGGGATTGAATGCACTTTCATCGACGAAGAAGCTTCCGACGATGAAATAGAAAAGGCGTTTCGTCCGAACACGAAATGCTTTTTCGGTGAAACCATCTCCAATCCGGGATGCCGGGTGCTTGACATCGAACGCTTTGCGAAGATTGCACATCGCCACGGGGTGCCGCTGATTGTGGACAACACCTTTGCGACCCCGATTCTTTGCCGTCCTTTCGAGTGGGGAGCGGACATCGTGACCCATTCCACGACGAAATACATGGACGGACATGCGACTCAGGTGGGCGGTGCCGTCGTGGACGGAGGTCGTTTCGACTGGGAAGCTCAGGCAGATAAATTCCCGGGGCTTACGACTCCCGATGAAAGTTATCATGGGCTGACCTACGCAAAGGCTTTTGGCAAAAGTGCTTATTTGACCAAGATATTGGCGCAGCTCATGCGAGATTTTGGCTCCGCTCCGTCTCCGATGAACAGTTTCCTGCTGAACCTCGGTCTGGAAACCCTGCATCTGCGGATGCCTCGCCACAGCGAGAACGGCCTAAAGGTCGCCCGATGGCTGGAAGCACATCCGAAAGTGGCTTGGGTTAGCTACAGCGGTCTTGAAAGCAGTCCTGATTATGCACTGGCGCAGAAATATCTCCCTGACGGGCAGTGCGGCGTAATCTCATTTGGACTCAAAGGCACCCGTGAAGATGCCATCCATTTCATGGATCGGCTCGAATTCGTTGCGATTGTGACCCATGTCGCAGACGCTCGTACATGCATTCTTCATCCGGCCAGCCATACGCACCGGCAGCTCTCTGACGAGCAGCTCCGGAAGGCTGGCATTGCTCCCGACCTTATCCGTCTTTCTGTCGGAATTGAAGCGGTCGAAGACATCATTGCCGACCTGCAGCAGGCACTGGACAAGAACTGACCCACACCCTCCTCACAGCTCCTTCTAGTTGCCTTGACGAAAAACAGCCACTTCCTGTTGGGAAGTGGCTGCTTTTCAATATGTAGCCTGTTCATAAACTGTCCGGGAAAAGGATCTAGGAGACAAACCGGCTGCGAATGGGTTCGTTTATCTGCCGAGTGGCACTTTATAAGTCATTGGACTGTGTTTCGGATTTTTCTGTTCGGCGCGGGAATCTTTGAAATACTGACGTATGCCGTCTTTCTTAGCTCCATCTTCCTGATCTAGTGCCGCAAAGCGCACGTCCAAGACATCCTTGCCGAAATCATCGTAGAACTGCCATCCAATGTTCATCTGGATTGGGTTGACGTTGTGTTCGAAGGTATAGAATCCTTCTTGCCGCTGCCCGAGGAATGTGAATCCAGAGTTCTCGTACAGCCGGACAAATTCCCTCGTGAAATCCATGAGGCTCTTGTGCTTCCAGAAGACCAGATTCATGTTCGTGTAAATGTGGCTGGCCTCAATCAAGGTGTGCTTGCCGGAGTAGCCTCCATTGTCAACATAGTACGCTCGCTGGATCAGGCCCAAATCGTCGGTCAC
Organism: Bacteroidales bacterium; assembly: GCA_028724885.1. GTDB lineage: Bacteria > Bacteroidota > Bacteroidia > Bacteroidales > UBA932 > Cryptobacteroides. Next base: position 13,624 of record JAQYTJ010000056.1, read on the forward strand.
GTTGAACGCAAGGAATTCGAATTTATCGTTGCTGATGGAAGCGTTTTTGTCGAACACTCCGCCGTGGGCAGCTTCCCAGTCTAAGATGTCTTGTTTGGTGGCCTCAAAATCATAGAAACCGAAAGGAAGCGTTTCCCATGTCTGGTAATCCTGCGGCTGTTGCGGCTTGAAATCATAGACGACCTGTGGATTCTGGGCGCTGGCATTGATCGTTGCCTCTACGCTGTGCTCCCGATTGAAGAAGACATCGGTTTTGTCTGTCTCTTCGAAGCCTTCTTTGAAAAGGAAGTCGATGAAGTCGTTCTTCTCACTAGTCAGGATCTTTGGATTGCGCGCAAAAGCGACGCCGACGGTGTACTGCATGTTCGTGAACACATACGTGATTTGTTCGAATGCCTCACTGACGGACAAGAAGTCCGCACGTTCGGAATTTTTATTCTTCAGCGTACTCCGGCGCTGCAGTTCGAATGCTTCAATTTCCTCCAGGCCAGTTTCGAAATTCATGTACGGCAGGATAAAATATAGAAGTCCTTCCTGCTCCACGGCAATTTCACGGATGATATCTCCGCATTCCAGATAGATTTTCCCAACCCTCGGGTCACGCGAATTGTTCTTTGCCACGTTGACTAGGACTTCCGAGCGGTTCTTTTTTGCGGTGGTGGTCAGCCAGCTTTCGCTGTCTGTATAGACTTTCCATTGGTCGTCGTTTGAAACTACCTCGAAAACGAGTGTCGTCGCATCTGAAGTGATGTTGAACAGGTCGGGCGATGCTGATATGGAAACGTTAGCTGCGGCTTGCTCGACATAGAACTTTTTCCCTACGCCGGCTGCGAGAACGACGATTTCGGCATCTCTTTGAACCGTCTTAGTGTTTTCTGTCACGCTTATGGTCAAGGTATTTCCTGCCTGCGTGGTTTTCAGCCAGTCGCTGTTGGAAGTGATCGAAGTCCATTCAGCCTGATTCGTGGTCACGGTGATTTTTTTCTCGGAGGCAGTGCTCGGGAATTTGAATATTCCGTCATCGGAGAGTTCGAGCGTTACTTTTTCATCTTCGGTGTCCGAGGGCATGCATGCGTTCGGCATCAGTATGGCACCCAACGCAAGAAGTATGTGGAAAACTGTTTTTTTCATTTGAAATTCTTGTTGATTGATTTTTTTTGAAAGGCAAGGTCATCTCTGGATTAGGCGAACGGAAAGTCCCTGATATTTTACGACTCCGCCGCCGACGTTGGCAAACTTGTCGGAATAATACATCGTGTAGGCATTTTGGGGGTAATCGACGAAAACGTTCGTGGACCAGTAGGTTGCCCCGACATTAACGAAGAGGAAGTTTCCCCTTCCAATCCCGTCTTCGTCCGTGTATACAGACCACCCAGCGGCAGGGAAGGTTCTTACGATATCTTTGGAACTATCCTCTTCCCAGAACGCTTCATTGGCGATGTCCTCAAGTTCACCCGTGAAAATCGGACCTAGGTAGCGAACCCTTATTTCCAGATAGTTCTGGTTGAATTTTGGATGATTCTTGTATTCGTATCGGTACGCCGCAAGCTGAGCTTGCGCATTTCCCCGGAACCGAAGGCCGTAGACGATTTTGTTTCCTGCGCAGAGATAGTCTGAAAAGTAGGTTTTCGTCTTTCCTTTGATTGCGATGCTTTCCTGCACATTCTTGGCGATGATTCGCTTCGTGAAGTTCACATAGCCGAGCGTGACCACATCCAAGTCGGGGATGATTGCCCTCAGGTCATCCAGCGTAGGCAGTCTCCACGCACTGAAGACTGGTGCGGTCAGGATGTTCCTTGAAGCCGGGTTGTATTTCAGATGGTATTCGCCGTTCAGTACGTACCAGTTGAAATGGCCTGATTTTGAATAATCTTCGCTGTAGGAAAAATCCGTGCCATCTTTGTTGAGGTCGTACTCGGCGAAATATTCAATGGCCAATTTTTCTCGCTCTTTTTTCTGAATTACTCGCACCCGGCAGACGGAACATATTTCTGACCCCTCAGCTGAAGCCGTCACTTCGGTATCTCCCAGATCCAGGGCGGTCAAAGTCCCGTCCTTGGAAACCATCGCAACTGCAGGGTTGCTGGATTTCCAGATTACGGTCTGATTGGTGGCATTTTCCGGATAGACCGTCGCCGACAGATGAAATTCATCATTCGGGTACATGTGCTTTCTGCGCATGGAGATGTAAATGCCGGAAACAGGAACGAACTTCTTTTCGATGACAAGCTTGCATGTCCCGGAGATTTTTTCGTCTCCTTTCAGCGTAGCCGTGATCTTCACCTCGCCTTCTGCTACCGGGGTCACCTTCCCGAGTTGGGAAACTGTTGCGATTTCCGGATTGGAAGTGGTCCAGTTCAGCGTTTGGTCGGTAGCGTTTTCTGGCGTTATGACGGCGATGACAGTAAATGGTTCGTTCAGGTAGGCCGTCCCAGAGGAAGGCTCTAACCGAATCGATTCTGCAGGGATGGTTTTCTCCATGACAGTCACTTCGCAGACAGCTCTCCGGTTCCCGTCCGACGTAGCCACGGTGATGCTGGTCTGCCCGGCTCCTACGCCCTTGACCAAGCCGGCCTTGTCTACTGTTGCGACCAGCGGCTGGGCGGACAGCCAAACAACCTCCTGATTTTCGGCATCAGCCGGGGAGACGGTTGCATTCAGCGTAAAGCTTTCTCCCACGACTATTGCTTTCGAAGAAGCATCCAAAGAAACAGACGACACAAGGTGATTCTGTTCCCCACATCCAAAGAAGAGCAGCAAAGAAAAAAGATAAATGAATAGTGTTATTATCTTTCTCATATTGTTGATATTGTTCATGTTGTGAAAAAACCGTGGATGATTGAAACAATCGTGACCTTGGACGACGCACGGTCGTTTGAATCATCCGGTTTTAATTAAGTAAAGTCCTGTGGCTATTCCATCTTTTGGGCGTTTCTCACCAAAACGACGGGATAGGCGTAGAGCATGTTGTCATCGTCGACGGCAGGTCCCGCCGTCTTCGAGAAGAACAGACTCCACGCATTGTTAGGCTTATCTTCATGCTTGGTAACTGACCAGAAGTATCCACGCTCACCTAGCGTCGAAGGATGGGCCCCGATGCCTTTCCCGTTGGAGTCAGAATCCATATAGCGTCCATAGGACGGGAATACAGCGACAAGGTCATCTTCGTTGTTGCTGTTCCACCAGTCTTCGGAAGTGATTTTGCTGACTTCAGTCTTTTCATCCTGGTTCGTAATGCCTAGGTGGCGGACCGTGATCTTCAGGTAATTCCCGGACTTCTCATCCAGGACATATTCATACTTGTAGGCACTTTTCATGCTGGATTGCTGGGTATCCTGGGTGAAGAGCCGGATTCCAAACACCTTTCCTTTCCGGGAAATGTAGTTTGAATAGTATTCCCCTGTCTTCCCGTTGACAGTCACTTCTTCCAGCACGTTGTATAGCTCAGCGGTACGGCCGAAGCTCACGTCGGAGGAAGGAGTTGGAATAATCCCGTTCCATTCAGTCTGGGTGGGCAGGTGCCAGTCCTCTAATGCCGCGTTGGCCAGCAAATTTGTGCCGCTGAGATTGTACAGGTTGTTTTGCATGCCGTTCAGGACGTACCAGTTGAAGTATCCGACTGAGCTGTTGCGGACATCATAATCCTTCACGAAGCCCGTTCCGGTCTTGTTGAGGACATGCGTGGCGAAATATTCAATCGGCAGACCGAATTTCGTCTTGAATTCGGATTTTTTACAAGGCAGCCTGAATGACTGACCGTTGTACTCGATTGTGATTGTGTCGTCGCCATTCTTGGTAATCTTGATTGGAATGACTCCGTCATGTCCTGTTGCGATGGTCGGGTTGCCGTCGCTATCTCTCACTAGGTCCCATGTTTTTCCGCCATCCGTGCTTACTTCCCACTGTCCGTCTGCATTCACACGCAGAGTGGGCGTTGCACCAGGAGCACCTTCCTTCCCGTTCACGAGGATAGGCTTTCCTTCCGAATCAAGGATTGGATCCCCGTTTAGGCTCCAGTAGAGTTCTCCGTTGTGACTAAGGACTCCGACCACTGGCGTGGAGCCTGCCGTTCCATGCTTCAGCACGATTTCGGTGCCATTACTCATGCTCAGGACATATCCACTGCCATCCTCCAGCGCTTTGTAAGAGGATATGGCTGTCTTGTCATTTTGCGCAGCGATCAACGCTCTCAGGTTGACTATGTTGTCGTTAATATTCTTGACCTGGTTCTCCAGTGCCGTGAGGCGGACTTCGTGGTCGTCCAGACGGTTGTTGACATCACTCAAGTCGGTACATGCTGCGAAAAGGGCAAACGCAAAAATCAATAATAAATAGGAGTGCTTTTTCATAGGCCTGTATCTATTTGGTTTTTGAACAGCCTCAAGGAGATACCAGCATTGACTTGCTTCCAGGACGAGGATTTAGCTGAATAATCGTCTAAATACATCATGTAGTTGTAAGGTTGATTAGGTGCCCAGATGGTGCTGCTGATGAAATATCCGCAGTAATTGCCATCCCAGACTTCACCGCTTCCATCCTGCGTTCCGTTGGCACTTTCTCCTGCTGCAGGAAAGATCCTTATGACATCGTTTTCCTTGTCGGCTAACCACCAGCCTTCCGAACCGATCTGCTCTATGGTGATTGAAGCATTGGAGGCTCCCAACAAACGAACTCTCACTTCAAGGGCATGTTTCCCATCGGAATTTTTGATATATTCATATCTCCATGCACTCAGAATCGCATTGTCTTCTGACTTGTAACGGAGCGCATAGCTTTTTTTCCCAGAATTGATGGTGAAATCAGCTTTGTAGGTGGCGCTTACGCCGCCGACTGTAACTGTCTCTTTGACATCCTTGTATGTCTTCGTCGAGTTCTCGAAGCTGCAGTAAGGCTCGTCAGGGACAATACTCTCCCATTCTGCTTTGGTAGGAATGTGCCAGCCTGCCGGCAGTTTCATCTTGGTAGCATCATCCACCGTATAGTACCATCCGTAGTCATAACTGCTTTCGGTAAAAGTCGTTTCTCCTGCAGGGTCTCCTGTTAAATTGGTCTCTGCGACAAACAGGATAGGGAGGACTGTATTAGGTTCCGGTTTTGGTTCTGGATCTGTACCAGGAATGCTGCCGTTTTTGGGAATGACAAAGGTCTGGCCGTTGAAGACAATAGTTACGGCTTCCTTCGTTTCGGAAATCTTCAGCTGCACCTCTCCGTCCTTACCTACGGCCTTGACTGGATTTCCATCCGCTCCGAGAACGGCTTGCCAAGTTTTGCCGTTGTCTGTACTCACTTCCCAGTAGCCGTCAAATGTTACGCGCAGTTTCGGAGTTACACCCGTTGCACCGTCTTTCCCTTCCGCCTTGATTTTATTGCCGTCTGAGTCAAGCATCCATGTACCGTCGATCGTCCAGTAGTAGATGCCGTCCGTGTCCTTCTTCACACCGACAAGTGGCTTGTTGCCGTCCTTTCCGTTTTTCAAAACGATTTTTGTGTCATTGCTCATAACCAATTCGTAACCGCTTCCATCGGGAAGCGCTTTGTAGGATACGATGCTCACTTTTTGGGAAACGGCATCGAGCAGAGAAGAAATGTTAGCGATGTCGGTGTTGGCAGTGGCGACCATTCCTTCCAACGCCTTGAGGCGTGCGTCGTGATCGTCGAGGCGACGGTTGACATCATCCAGATTTGTGCAGGCAATTAACAGCAGCGCCGGCATTAAGAATAGAGATAAGAAAATCTTTTTCATTTGATTGATTTTAAAATAACAAAATTACCATTGGAAGTTTTCCGCTAAAACTGATATCCTAGGCTGAGTAGCAGCGTATTTACGCCAGTCTCATTGGCCGTAGAGACCAAGTATGCAGCGTCGAGACGGATTCCGGCAAACTTACAGCCAAGCCCGAAAGTGGCATGGCTGGACTTGTGCTCTCCGAACTGGAATCCTGCGCGAGCGCTTAACATCCTGCGGAAGGAATATTCTGCACCAGCTCCGCCCTGAAGCAACCGTGCATTGTCGGGGAAAAAGACATACCGTCCGCCGAGTGCGACGGTGATTGAATGCTCTGGAGCCATTTCCATGGACAGGTCAGCCCCTGCCTGAGCATTGGATGGCAAGGCGTAGCCCTTGCTCTTGTAGTAGATCGGCGTCCCGAAGTCTGTGACGCGGACTGCTACGTTCAGCAGAGAAGGAACCAATCCTAGGTTCAGTGCCTGACGGTAGTTCCCACCTACGCTGAAAAGTCCGGCATATCCGCCTTCTCCAATCCAGCTCTGAACTAACGATCCGGTCGCAAAGACTGAAAGCGCCGAGGACAGCTTGAAGGAATATCCCAAGTCGATGGCCCAGTCGAAAGGCTTGATTGGCTTTCCGGGCGTTCCGAATTGATCGGAGACGGTCGGTATGGACAGCCCTCCCTGATACCGGAAACCGGCATAGGCCGCATGGCGGCTCAGGAAGCGCCAGCCTGCGGAGGCATTGCCGTACCACAGGGTTCCGTCGGCTCCTTCCTGTTTCGGATATAGCTGACCATTCACGTCAATCGAGTACCTTGCGTCTTCCTTATATAGGAGGGATGTCGGGTTGACATAGAGGTAATTGTGGTCGGCACCCATGAGAAACTGCCCACCCATGGCGGCCGACCGGGCATCCGGATTGACTTCCAGAAGCTGAAGAATGCGTCCTTGACCGTTCACAAAGCATGGAACGGAAACGAGCAGGAGCGCAGAGAAAAAGTATTTCCTGATATGATTCATACTGTGCGTTTTCTAATATTTAACGATTGTCTTCCGGTACGTTTCTCCGTTCGTGGTTATGGTCAGACGGTAGCTGCCGGCAGCCAGGTCGGAAAGGTTGACGGTGGCGATGCCTTGCGCATTTGCGGTCACATCTTTCCTGAACACCTCTTCTCCGGTCATTGTCGAGACGATGATTGTAGCTTTGGTCACGGAAGGGTTGAGCCATGCGTTCATCTCTTTGCGTACCGGGAGCGGCCAGACGGAATAGACTGGCATGTCCTTGTCCTCCGTTACTTGTACTTCAAATGAGGTGGAAATGCTCTTGTACCCGTTTGATGCCTCTACATTCACATAGGTCCTGCCAGGCTTGTGTGGTTGCACGGTCAGTATTCCGCCATTGTCTATGACCACGGATGCGATGGTTCCATCCGTCGAGGTGGCGTTGTAGGACATGGAGAGATACGGGTTGGTTGTGAAATGGGAATCCACCTTAATCGATGCCTCACCGTTCTTCACGCCCAGCGTCACGGGAGCGAAAGGGTCGAGAACTTTCGGTGCGGCCACGTTCACGATTACAAATGGAATGTTGTAACTGCTTTCTGCTCCCAGCTCGTCTACGAGCTGGATTGTGAGCACATATTCACCTTCCGTCAGCACTGGGCGTATGGTGATTAGGATGTCATTGTCCACGCGCTTGTGCGAGACACCCTTGGTCGCGCCGGAAATGTTGTATTTCCAGCTGTGGCCGTCGGGTTCAGAAACCTTCAAGGAATATTCCCCCTTCTCGGTGTTTAGCACCAGAACAGGCTTTTGGGGGACATTCTCGATCTGCGCTGGGTTATTAACTTTCGTGGCAGCGGAGAAGAACACAGGCTCGGAAACAAGGCCCCACCTGTCAAGCGCTTCAAGAGCAAAGTAGTATGTCGTCCCTGGCAGTAGATTTCCGACAGTACGATGAATCTCGTCTCCCGCCTGGCTGTTCAGTGCCTTGACCTTTCCTGCGAATTTCCCAGTTTTGGAATAATTGGCGGCATTCAGTTCGTTTTCGGAATAATAAAGCTTAAAATAGGAAGCCTGTCCGTCATCCTCGTCAGCAGGAACTTTCCAGCATAGGTTGATGCTGGTGAAATCGTTCTGAGACATTGGATCTTCTTTGAATACGGGCTTCTGAGGGGCGATTTCTCTGTTGATGTTATGCACGGCCGCATAGGCATCAATGCATCCGGCACCCATTTTCCCAATGTAGCCTGGATTCTCCTCATCTATGTCTACCGGCAGAATCGAGGAAAGGAGTTGCTTCTTCAGCATCTCGTTGGTGTATCCTTTCCCTCCGAACGTGGAAACTACAAGCGCAGCGACCCCTGAAACATGTGGGCATGCCATAGAGGTTCCTTGGTAGTATTCATAGGACTTGCCGAACGTATTTCCTGCATTCGGAGAAACCGTACTCAGAACGCCGTAGGTGATCGGATTGCCAAACTGCTCTCCACCCGGCGCAGTGATATCGACCCATGTTCCGTACGTGGAATAGGAGGCTTTCTTGAAGTTGGGGCCGATGGATGCTACTGAGATCACGTTTTCATAGGAACTCGGCTGTGCCGTAAATTCATAGTTATCGTTGCCGGCGGCGAATATCACGACGCCTCCCTTCATCGGAGAGTCTGGAAGCTGGTTGCCATCGTTGTCACAGCCGGCATACTTCACGAAGTAATCGATTGCCTTCCTCAGGTGGGACGGCAAGGTGAATACGCCAGTTTTGTAAGGGTATCCCCAAGAATTTTGGGAGATGACAGCACCGTTATCTGCACCGTATTTGATTGCGGCAGCAGTGTTGCCTCCAGACATGTAGCCTTCTCGGAAGATAGCGGCGGACATAAGGCGTGCGCCGCTGTTGGCGGATTCATTTCCTCCAGCAACGCCGCACACCCCGATGCCGTTGTTATTTTTTGCAGCGACCGTGCCTGCCACGTGCGTGCCGTGGGCATCCTCATCGGGCTTGAGGTCGCTGGTGTCAGCCACAAAGCAGTATCCGTGGACATCATCCACGAAGCCGTTTCCGTCATCGTCGACTCCAGGCGTGCCATTTTTTTCCTTTTCGTTCACCCAGAGATTGTCCACCAGATCGGGATGGGTGACATCAATGCCTCCATCCACGACGCAGACAATCACTTCCGGCTTTCCGGTGCTGATCTCCCACGCCTTGAAAAGATTTATGTCTGCGCCTTCAACGGATTTTGGAAGGGCTCCCGTGTTGTTGTAGTGCCATTGGTTTATCAGCAGTGGGTCGTTGAACGGCAGGACGGACTCTCTTTTCAGGAAGGGCTGGGGAGCCGAAGCCATTTCTGCGATAGGCATGTATTCGACCAATTCCACGCCGTCGGCATCTTTCATCATGGACATGGCGGTTCCAACGTCGACCGTTTCGTCGAAAGTGACGACCATCCAGAGATGCATTCCCTCTCGGCGGGTGCGTTTTTCATATCGTTCGTCGATCGGAAAAAGACGTTCGACCTCGGTCGCTTTGATTGAGGACAATGCCGCCGACATCGGCGATGGAACGCTGCTCATCTGCACGAGGCCCTTCTGGGACAGGATCAGGTTACGTTCGGTCGATTCATTGACTTTAATGACGATCTTTCCGGGGACGGCAGTGCCCTCCGGAATCCTTGCGGCGCCCAAGGACCGGGTTGCGGTCTGCGTGGATTGCTGCGGATTGGCCATTTCTTCGTTGTTGCAGGCCACCGAGGCTGCCGTAAGAAGGGTGGCTGCAGCAAATATGTATGCAAACTTCTTCATTGATGGTATTGATGTTTGTGTTGGTTCATTCTAACGTAATATGGTTCTTTTTTTACCGGCTCATCTTTTGGAACCGATTCTGCCGAACTTGCCGTTGATTTCGGAAAGATCCTTGGAAATTTTCTCCATCATGGCTTTCTTTCCGTTTTCTGAGTCACCGTCCGTTTTGTTAGCATACCAATAGTTGATGGCGAAAACCGGACTTCCGTTCAGCACATCAGTGAACCTGGTGCCTCGTGGTGCGATTAACATGCCTGCATCGTTGGAATACACCACGATTCCGGAAGTCGTCGTGGAATATTCCTTGAAGCCACTCTTGGTCATCAGATCCATGAATTCTTCCGTCAGATTGAAGCTGCCGTTTGGTAATTCCCATGCGCCCAGATGGAAATCGTTCCAAACCGTCATGAGCTGGCTCGTGGTGTTCGTCTCAGTTGAAACATGGTATACGCGTATAAAGGTCGGATGGAATTTCTGCGAAAGCGTCGCAACCAGCATGCTCATTTTAGCATCGGATTTATCCTCGACGATTTCGCTGCCGTTTTGCTCCTCATAGAGCTTGATTTTTTCGTATGTCCATTCTGGATTGTCTAGGAAGCCGGAATTGTCATAAGGAAATTCCTTGAACGTAGGGTATGCCTGATCCTGTTTGTTGCTGATCGCGAAAACGACTTCTGCCGCCTTATTTTTCGTCGTGATGTTCAACTTCACATTCACGAGATCCGTGGTGGCATTAGCAGAAAGCGTCCTTCCAATCTTGTCTACCAGAATGTCCTTGAATCCCTTTTCCGTCAGGAAATCTTGATATGCTTGGGACAGCAGTTCATCTGCGCCATTGGAAGAATACAGGAAGATTTTGTCGATAGAGTTCGTGGCGAGCGAGATATTGTAGTAGGTCTCCTCATCAAAAATCGGAGAGGAGTACAGGAATGCGAAATAGCCATCGCTATTTCCAAAGAATCCGGAGGAAGGTGGCGTGTACTGTAGGAAAATGTTGTTCTGTTTCCTTTCATAATCGACCAGCTCGAATTTCGTAGGGTTGGGATTGAAAAGTGGAAGAACGAAGCGAGTCTCGCCGATTCCTGCCTGTGTGACGGTAATTTCTCTGTTCGCCGTGCCGCTTTTCGCAAACAACTTGGTCGTGCGAACCCCTTTTTCGCTACTGGGTTCGACGACGATTTCTGCAAAATTCTTGAACGACCGGATCGTGAGCCAGCTGACATCGTCATTTTCTTTTTCGAGGCTCCAGTTGCCGGCATTGCTGCGGATGTCCACGCGATAATTCCCACCGGAACTTCGGAAATTCACTTCTTCCGGCGACACGTTCAGCACGATGTCCGAGCCGGACTGCTTGACGGAAATCTTCTCTAGAAGTGGACCTGCCTGCACTATGATGGATGTCTGGCGAGGGTTATAGGAATCGTTTTTTTCGGCTTTTACCGTCAGGTTGTTCCCTTGTTGCTCCAGCACCAGCCACTCTCCTTCTTTTGGCGAAGTGGCAATCCATTTAGGCTGGTTCGTTGTTACGGTGACGGTTGCCGCATTTCCGGAATTGTCCAAATCAAGGACAGCGTTGGATACTTGGAGAGTCGGTTCTTCAGAATCCTCATCGTTGGGCTGGCAGGCACCGAACCCGAAGATAGATAAAGCCAGTAGGGCTACAAAAAAATGTTTTGTTTTCATATTGAATAATAAAATGTAGATTATGCATAATACTTACTCATACCCTGATTCAGCGCATGAAGGCCTAATGATTGCAGCATCCCAATTAATACTCCCTGCGAGCATATTGCGCAGTAAATCGCTTGCCCGGATTGATTCGGGAGTGAAGGCAGACCCTCAACCCCAATTGGTCAATGAAGCAAAATGCTCAGTCTGACCAATTGAGTGGGAAACTTCCCCACCTTTGCTTGGTTCATCGTACCTTACAATTGTTAAATAAATCCTGGTTAAATATAGTGATAAAAAATAAATATTTGCAAAAATTAAAATGTTTTTTATCATATTAAATCGTTTTTATTTAATTTGTAATATTGGATCACGATGATGTCGGTCAGCATATATCTCTTGCCGTACCCTACGCAAGGCTCCACCGATAGGACAAGTGATGTCACATATGTTATATATATATGTTGCACTTGGCGTTTAGCGCCGTCAGCCATATTCACCCCTTCCCAACCGATTGTTTGAATGCTGAGCCGGCAAAGCCAATGTCTTGTTCTGTGCGTATTTTCATCATCGCAGTTGCTGATGAACATCAAAGAATTTGTCTCCTGAGCGAGAGGGTGCTGGGACTTAATCAATTCATATGGTGTCTTTATGGATCAAGCCCAAAACCATGTGCTAAAAGGCAATCTGTTAATGCTGTCGCATGTCAGGTTACAGACAAGACTCAAAAATCACATATGTCAAGTTCAACGAAAGCTGTTCCGTATTGCCTGTTCATCGCATTCTCGCACATTATTCTACGTGGAATCCAGCTGGAGTGTCGTGGAATGGCGTTTCCATGGATCCCCACTGAGAAAACATAAGTTCCGGATATTCTATTAATATATTAATAACTAACGATTTGTAAAATCATGCAAGAGAGATTTTACTTGGCTGTAAATTTGGCTTCAGAATTTGATTACCGTATCTTTGCGATGAAAAATTTGAATGCCATGAAAAGAATAGTCAAAATGTTCATGATAGTGACCGTCATCTTTGCGGCGGTCTCATGCAAGAACTCCGGAAAGTCTCTGCTGCCGAACGTCGCAGGAAAGGCTGGAGAAGTGCTGGTGGTGCTTGATAAGGGCTATTGGGACACGGGCGTGGGAAACGATGTCAGAGATGTGCTGGCAAGGCCTTGCGAGTACCTGCCTCAAATGGAGCCTATGTACTCGCTGGTTGACATCTCTCCAGGCACTTTCACAGATATGTTTAAATACCATAGGAACATATTGATATTCAATATAGACCCTTCGGTGCAGAACCAGGGCATAGTTTACCGCAACGATGTTTGGGCTCATCCTCAGTGCGTCATCCAGGTGAACGCCTCAAATGCCGATTCGGCCGCTGTCGTATTCTCTGAAAACAGCGAAATCATAACCAGCACGCTAGATCAGGCTGAGCGTAATAGAATCATCGCCAATAACATACAGTACGAAGAAAAAGAGCTTTGCCCTGAGGTTGAACATATGCTCGGTGGGAAGCTGCATTTCCCTTATGGTTATGAGCTTAAGAAGAAAACGAGCAATTTTCTCTGGTTTGAAGATGAGAGGCAGTATACCCTGCAAGGCATATTCGTTTATAAATATCCAGTGGATTCAAAAGATACCACTGTCTTCAACGTTAAGAACATAGTGGCTAAGAGGAACGAATTTCTCAAAGAAAACGTGCCAGGAATGTTCGATAACACGTACATGACTACCAGCGAATACATAACCCCCGGCGTCAAGTACCTTAAATATCACGGGATGGAGTTCGTGGAGACTAGGGGACTCTGGGAGGTTTTCAATGACTATATGGGTGGGCCGTTCGTCTCGCATTCTTTCTACAGCCAGGATGGGAAAGAAATCATAGTTTTAGAGGCCTGGGTCTATGCTGCTAAGTACGATAAGCGACAATACCTTCGTCAGGCAGAGTCAATATTGTATTCTTTCTCGTGGAACAAAGTTGCCGAAAAATAATTTTGCAGCGTCAAAAATAATCCATATATTTGCAACCCAATTGTATTCAGCCACAGTTTTGGGATTCTGGTGGGTTCGTATAACGGTTAGTACTCGGGATTTTCATTCCCGCAATAGGAGTTCGATTCTCCTACCCACTACTAATAATATTTAAAAATTTTGAAATGGCTAATCACGCATCAGCAAAGAAAGCCGATCGTCAGAACGAGAGGCGTAACTTGCATAATAAGTATTATGCAAAAACAACGAGAAACGCCATCCGCGACATCAGGAAAATGACTGACAAGAAAGCTGCGGAAGAGGGCGCGCCAAAGGTTTACGCAATGATAGACAAACTCGCAAAGATTGGGGTAATTCACAAGAACAAGGCTTCTAATCTCAAGAGTGGGATTGCCGTCTATATCAATAAACTCAGCTAAAAGATTAAGGCAGCCTTCCCGAAGACTGCCTTTTTAATCAGCATCGGGATGTAGCGCAGTTGGCTAGCGCACTACGTTCGGGACGTAGGGGTCGTCCGTTCGAGTCGGATCATCCCGACAGAGGCCTGGGAATCGGAATAGTTCCCAGGCTTTTCAGTTAGAAAGGGTACTCTCGAAGAAGTGGAGGATGATTTCTCCGGTGTCGATGTCTTTGTCGTGCCAGCAATGAGTTCCCCCATCCACTTCGTACAGCACCACCTCTTTGCCGGAGGGCGATCCGTCGTATGTGGTGATGGTGATTTTGCGAGCAGGGTCGGACAGGGATGGGATTGACTCAGAGGACATCGTAGTGCATCCGTTGTTTGCCGCGATGGCAGCCACGGCTAGAGGGACTGGAATATATGGCCCCCATCCGCCTGTGTTCTCATGGTCTCCTGTCCACATGGAAGTATGGTCATTGTTGCCGTGGATTTCGAGCAGGCTCACAGGTTTCGTCAGTTTATTCTTGTAGGCATATTCGAATGTGAGTCCTGCAACTGAGGCGTATGCCTTGAAGAGGTCAGGCTTCGTGTAAATGATCTGGTAGCAGAGATCGCCGCCATTTGACATGCCCGTGAGAAATACGTTTTCCCTGCTGAGGTTGAAGCGCTTGCACACTTCTTTCAATAGTGCGGCCATGAACTTCTCTTCGTGACGATCCATGTTGGACTGGGAAGGATAGGCTACGAACCAGCCTAGTTTCCCCTTAGTGTCAGGGGATCCTTTCGGATAGCAAACTGCGAACCCTTGCTTGGCAGCAGCCTCATTCAGATCTTTGCGCCATATAGTCTTAGAACCATAGCCATGTGCATAGACAACTAGAGGAGCCCCAGCTTTCGCAGATTCAGGAATGAACATGTAATATGTCCTCACGGTGCCTTTGTATTTTATCTTGTATGCCTCCTGGGCAGATGCCATCGAGCATGCCGCCACCAGAAGCAATAATGTTGTTATTATGATGTGTTTCATGCTTAAAGTTAGCAATATTTTAAAGATATTGATCGAAGAGATAGGGCAAAAGTAATTTTTTGCTTATTTTTGGATTGATGAATGATGATGTAATTCAAATACTAGTGACGGTCGGAATCTTGCTGCTTGGAATTCTGCAGCCCCTGATTTCGAAGTTGGTGAAGAATGCTGGCCTGAATGTGCCGGATAACATGCCGGAAATTCCTGATGAGGAATTCATGAGTGAGGAGGAGAGTGGAAGTGGAGGAAATTCTGTGCCGGCTGTAAATGCGCCAGGGTCTGCAATGGATGTGCCTGGTGTGCCGGAACAATCAAAAGCGGAATCTGGAGCTCGGAAGTTAGCGAAGGAATCTTCATCGAATGAGACTCGGAAGAAGCGGCAGCTGCTGGACAAGCGGAAGATGATAATATATTCAGAAATCATGAAGCCTAAGTTCGATGATTTTTAGGGACAGAAAGTCAATCTTCATGAATTTGAGCGCAAAGAGTAAATGTCGATGAGTTTTAGGCAGGCAAGGAATTTGAATTAATTTTTATTATATTTGCTAAACACAAGGAACAGGGTTCCATCAACTGATGGGGCTCCGTTTTAATTTTCACATAAAGACTAAAATTGAAAGTTATGGCGGATATTCATTACATGACTCAGGAGGGCCTTGATAACCTGAAGAAAGAACTGGCGGATGCTCTGGCCCAGCGCCCAGTCATTTCTGCTGCAATAGCGGAGGCTAGAGAGAAAGGCGACCTTTCAGAGAACGCCGAATATGACGCTGCTCGTGATGCCCAAGGGCTGCTTGAGGTCAAGATTGCAAGGCTAAAGGATTTGGTTGCTAACGCAAAGGTCATAGACGAGTCCAAGGTTGGCACTGATAAGGTTCAGCTGATGAACAAAGTTAAGGTTATGAACATGGCCTTGAACAAAGAGATGACATTCACGATAGTTGGAGAGACCGAGGCGGACTTCTCCCAAGGGAAGCTGGCAGCCACGACTCCTATTGCGAAAGCTCTTCTGGGACACTCTAAAGGGGACGTTGTTGAGGCTCAGGTTCCTTCGGGCGTGATGAAATTCAAGATATTGGACATTTCGCTTTAAAGAATATGGCAACTATTTTCACTAAAATCGCGAAAGGAGAAATTCCTTCTTACAAGGTTGCGGAAAATGAAGATTTCTACGCCTTCTTGGACATCGCTCCTCTCGTAAAAGGACATACTCTCGTCATCCCGAAACACGTTGAGGATGACTACATCTTCCATCTTGATGACAAGACTTACGAGGAACTCTGGAAATTTGCCAAGAAGGTAGCTACTGCCATCAAGGCTGCCATTCCTTGCAGGAGGGTTGGCGTGGCAGTGCTTGGAATGGAGGTGCCTCATACGCATGTTCACTTGGTCCCGCTTCAGGCGGAGGGCGACCTTGATTTCAAGAAGGAGAAGCTGAAACTATCTGAGGGCGAGTTCCAGGAAATAGCGAATTCTATATTTAAGGAATATGAAAAATTGTAGTTTCCTCCTGATTGTGGGAGCCATCGTCATGCTTTCGTCTTGCTCCCAGAAGACCAGCATTAATGGCATCCTGACGGGTGCGAATAATGACGAGGTCGTAGTCAAGGAACTGAACGGAGCCTCGACGGCAGTTCTGGACACAGTGAAGACGAATGCCAATGGGGCATATTCATATAAAATGGGTATTCAAAAAGGTCAGCCAGAGTTCATCTACCTTTATCATGGGAACACGAAAATAGCGTCCTTATTGCTCTCTAGCGGGGATAAGGTGAAGGTTGTCTCGGACACTCTTGGCAACTATTCAGTTGAGGGTTCTGAGGAAAGCGTAAAATTGCAGCAGGTAGAGAAGGATTTCGCTTCTTTCATGAAAAGCTTCTCTGAAGCTGCTAAGCGGGGAGATAATAAGGCGCTGTCCCAGCAATATATTGGCTATTACCGATCAAGGGTGAAATATATTATGGGAAATCCTAGGTCGCTGACTAGCATTCAGGTGCTTTACCAGAAAATCAACGATAATTTCCCTGTTTTCAGCCAGCAGACGGATGCAATTCATTTCAAGAATGTCTATGACTCTCTGAAGACCATGTATCCGAACTCAAAGTATGTCACTGCGCTAGGTGAGGAAGCGAAGCGTAGGGAGAATTTGCTCAGCTTGGGAGTCAGAATGGAAAATGTTAAGGAGATGTCTTTCCCAGATTTGGACTTGCCTTCGATCGACGGAACGAAGAAAAAACTTAGCGAAGTACAGGGCAAGGTCATAATGGTGTATTTTTGGCAGGCTGCTGATGCCGCTCAGAAGATGTTCAATAATGACGTGCTGATTCCTATTTACAAAGAATATCATCCTAAAGGCTTGGAAATATACTCGGTTTCTTTGGATATCGACAAAGGCACTTGGGCCAGCGTAGTGAAGTCTCAGAAATTGCCTTGGATAAATGTATGCGATGGCTTGGGTGCTGGCTCTCAAGGTGCAGTGCTTTACAATGTTGGCAGACAGCTTCCAGTTGCATATTTAATCATAGATGGAGAACTCAGCGATGAGGTCGTTCGAGGAAAGGATGACTTACAGCGCGTGCTGAACGCTAATTTAAGATAGCAGAATGGAGAGAAGAACGAGGGTAAGATTCGCCCCATCGCCAACTGGGCCGCTTCACATGGGCGGAGTCCGCACGGCGCTTTATAATTACCTTTACGCAAAGCGTAATGGCGGGGACTTCATATTAAGAATAGAAGACACAGATTCCCACAGGTTCGTGCCAGGTGCGGAGAAATATATAATCGACTCTCTAAAGTGGTGTGGCATCTATCCGGACGAAGGTGTGGATGAGAATGGAAATGTGGTTGAGGTACCCTCAGCAAAGCATCCCCATGCCCCGTATCGCCAGAGCCAGAGAAAAGGAATATATCGGAAATATGCTGAAGAGCTGGTCGAGAAAGGCTATGCCTACTATGCTTTCGATTCTTCCGAATCTTTGGAGAAGGCTCGCTCAGATGCCGAGGCGAAAGGGCAGACGTTCATTTACAACCAGGTTACTAGGATGCAGATGCGCAATTCCCTCACTCTGCCAGAAGATGACGTTCGCAAATTGCTCGATGAGACAACCGATTGGACTGTCCGCTTCAAGATGCCTTCTGACACCATCGTTAAGATGGACGATCTGATTCGTGGGCATATAGAGGTTAATACTGACACTCTTGACGATAAAGTTCTTTGGAAAAGAGCAGATGAACTGCCGACATACCATTTGGCCAATATTGTGGATGATCATCTGATGGAGATCACCGAAGTCATTCGCGGTGAGGAATGGCTCCCATCCCTGCCTTTGCATTACATGCTTTACAAAGCCTTCGGCTGGGAAGAAGCTATGCCGAGGTTTGCACATTTGTCGCTGCTGCTGAAGCCTGATGGAAAGGGCAAGCTGAGCAAGAGGGATGGGGACAAAATGGGTTTCCCTGTATTTCCGCTGAAATGGGTGAATTCCGAGGGCGAAGTGTACAGAGGTTACCGCGAGGACGGCTATTTCCCAGAGGCTTTCGTGAACATGCTGGCTTTTCTCGGCTGGAACCCAGGAACAGATCAGGAAATATTCAGCCTGGATGAGCTAGTGCAGGCTTTCTCCCTTGACAGGATAGTAAAATCTGGAGCGAGGTTCAATCCAGAGAAGGCTCACTGGTACAACAGGGAATATCTCAGGATGAAGTCCGATGAAGCTCTCACTGAACTGCTGACTCCTATTCTGGAAGAGCATGATGTCAATATAGTGGATTGCCCTAAGTGTGCCCTCACTGCGGGTGCCGAATTTAATTCTTTCGGTGGTGACTTAGAAAAGCACATATTCACGAAAGAATATGTCAAGAGCGTCATCTCCTTTACGAAGGAGAGGGCTACTTTCGTGAAAGATTTCTGGACTGTGGCCTCTTACCTTTTCGTGGCTCCGGAAGATTTCGCTAAATTCGGAGTCAAGGCTGGAGCGGCTATCATTCAAGGACCTGCAGATCCACGAGCCAAAGTTTATGACGATGCAGCCACGGCTCCATTCCTTGCAAAGGACGTGGACAAATTCTGGAAGCCAGAGGTTGCGGAACAAGTGAGCAAGGTCGCCGATTTCGTAAAAGAATATGCTGGCGATTGGAACGTCGAAGCTTTTGAAGCGGCTCTGGAAGCCTTCATCAAGGGCAACGAGTGGCCTATGGGCAAAGTGATGAATGCGACCAGGCTTGCTCTTGCTGGCTCGGCCAGCGGCCTGGGAATAGCTGACATCATTGCCCGCATCGGGCGCAAAGACACTCTCAGCCGCATTGCCTACTCTAGGCGGCGTCTAGGGTAGGGGATTATTCTTCTTCTTGTCCTTTCTTGGCTTGACGCTTTATGGCTGGAATGTTTTCCAGCTCACCTAGGCTCTCGCCAGGTTCCTTAATCAGAACAGGCTTCTTGTCTTTGTCGAAGTGGTATCTCTTGACGTTGCCATCCGAGTTATAGCCAATAACGTTCACTGATGAATTCCATCCGGAATATTTATAATCATCTACGCTTCTGCAGAACGATTTCTCGTATTTGAAATTCTTGTCGATCTGAATCAGGTTGCCAAGGTTTCTGTTGTTGATCCGCTTCAAGTCATTAGTCCTGAAGCCTGTCGCAATGGCCGTGATTTTTACTTTATCGCCAATTTCTGGGTCATCTATCCAGACGAGCCCTGTCTTGAAAATATTCGCGTTCCCAGTGAATTCTGCGATCTTAGCATTTATCTCTGCTAGGTCGTCCATCTTTAGGCCATGCTCGTTTCGTCCGCTTGTGATGTTCACTAGCAAGTTCTGAGCTGTCTTTAAGTCAAAATCGTTCAGCAGCGGGGACTGAAGCGCGCCTTTAACGGCATCCTCTATCCTGTTGTCTCCAGAGCCTTCTCCGCAACCCATAAGTGCCATGCCGCTGTCTCTCATCATGGTCTTGATGTCCTCGAAATCGACGTTTATGTAGCCTGGCTGGCTGATGATTTCCGTGATGCCTCGAACAGCCGTGGCCAGCACTTCATCGGCCTTAGGAAAGGCCTCGTGAATCAGATGATCCCCGAAGAAGTCGTACAGCTTCTCGTTATTTATAATCAGTAGGCTGTCTACGTTCTTGGCCAGCTCGTTTATGCCGTCTATTGCTCTGGAAAGCGCCTTAGGACCCTCGTTCTCGAAAGGAATCGTGACTACCGCCACTGTCAGTATGCCTTCGTCCTTTGCCATTTTAGCTATGATAGGAGAAGCACCGGTTCCGGTGCCTCCGCCCATCCCGGCGGTGATGAAGAGCATCTGTGTCCCAGAGCCAAGGACTATTTTCTTTATTTCGTCTGAGGCCTCGATTGCGGCGTCCCTGCCCTTTGCCGGATCAGTGCCGGCTCCAAGCGAATCCCTCCCAATGTGAATTTTCACCGGCACCGGACTTTCTTTCAGGGACACGCTGTCGGTATTGCAGACTATGAAGCTGCAGCCTTGTACATTCTCCCTGTACATGTAATTCACGGCATTGCAACCGCCTCCGCCAACGCCTATTACTTTTATCATGGACTCCGCAGGCGTCCAATTATCTGGCTGAATGTCCAGATTATCTATAATGTCTCCCATATTCGTTAAACTTCTTCTTCATTAATGTCGTCATAAATAGAACCAGCCACATCTCCAACTTTCTGAGTTAGTTTTTTGAACCACTGGAAATGCATCTTCTTTTCCTTTCTCTGGGCCACCTCTCTTGCTCTTTCAAGTTTCTTCTTCTCCTCATAGGCATCCCTTTCTTCTTTGGAAGGCTTAGAGAACACTGTTGTATCCTCTTCAGCTGCATACTCTTGGCCAGAGACGACTGTTTCTTCGATAGTAGGCTCGACCACTTGTGGTGCCGCAACAGTTTCTGTCGTTTCTGGCGCCTCTGAAGACACTTCTGCCTGGCTAGGAGCTGTCCTATCTGATTTTTCCTGTGCCAGGACTTTCTCCCACCAGTTTGGCTCAGGCGGTTCTTTTATGCAGTTAAGCATGTAATCATTCTTGGCGGCCAGTATCATTCCGATGGATGCCGAAGCGCTTGTGTCTAGAACCTCAGGGCAGCCTTCATACGAGAAGTATGGCCTTGGGGGCCCGATTTTAACTGAATATCCCGACATCTCTTTGATGAGGTTGGCGCAGTTCACGAGGTTTGCCCCTCCTCCTGTGACTACGACTCCGGCTTTCAGTTTTTCCTCGCTCGAGAATCCGCTCTCCTGAATCTCGTACAGCAGAGCCTCTATTATCTCTTTCATTCTGGCCGTTATGACCTCAGAAATATATTTCACTGGTACTTCTATGGCAGCCTCGTCGTTCTCGTCCAGGATCTGAATCACTTTATCTCCTAGAGTCGAGAGCTTGCTAGGTATGCAGGCTCCATAAGCTTTCTTTATGTTCTCTGCCAAATCGAAGGATATATTGCATTCGGACTTTATGTCGTTCGTCACCGAATTGCCTCCGAAAGGAATGGCTGCGTAGAAGCGCATTATATTTCCTTTGAATATGGTGACGGAGCTTACGCCAGCACCGATGTCTATCAAGGCCACGCCATTATCCATCTGATCTTTTTTCAGGACGGCTCTGGCGGTGATGCCTGGAATGAAATATTTCTTAGCGATAGCTATCCCAAGGTTGTTGAAGACATTGTCTATGTTGATTGAATATCTCCTATTCCCTATAAATACTTTGAAATTCCCTTCCAGATGCGCCCCCGTCATGCCGATAACGTCACTTTCCAGCTCGTTGATGTTCTCTTCGGTAGAAAAAGACTGAGCCACCGCTCCGTATATTACCTCTTTTTTCGAGTCGCTGAGCGGGTAAGATTCCAGCGCCATGGACTTAATGGCATTCACCTCGGACTCGCTGATCTGTGAGTCCTCCTCAGTGCGATCCGTTCTGGCAGACGCTGTCTCCTGTCGCACGAAATAGCGCGGAAGCCCCACGACGGCTTGCAGTATTTTGATGCCCAGCTCGTTCTGCGCATCATCTATTGCCATTTTTAGGCACTTCTCCACCTTGCCTGGATTCAGCACGTAAGAGTTCCTCATGCCTTCCGACGTGGTTTCCTTGTAGTAAACGACTTGGACATCTTCTCCGCTGATTTTCGCTATCGTCAAAGCGATTTTTGAAGTTCCAAGATCGACCGATGCAATGTACCTGTCTTCCATATTTATTTAATATTTTCTCTGCAAATAATTTGTTTTCTGAATTTTACGTTAACTGTCTTGTAATGTCCTTTAGCTGGGACTATGGCTGTATAGTACTTCCGGATCCTGCTGAATTTAGCCTCTATGTCATCTGGCTTTCCGAATATGAACTTCTCGTTCCCTTGGCTAGGGGTCATTACCAAGTCCCCTTCTTCATCTACGGTTACCTTCGAGAAGGCATATTTCCAGTCAGGACTGCTTTGGATGTATTCTGCTAAGTTTATCACCTTTGCCAGCCAGGCTTTCTCCTTATCTGTTTTTGGCTCGCCTTTATAGCCAGACGTGAATTCCAGAGGGATGTTTCCGCTGATAGTCGGCACGTCTAGGGCGTAATTGTTCTGAAGAGGGAAAAGGAAGCCTATCTCGTCTGAATAGAATCCTAAATCACCTTTCTGGAACCTTACCACAGGAGTTCTCTGCCAAACTTTCACGTTCAGCATGCCGTCTGGCGTGGTATAGGCATCGGTTTTCGATATGGCGCTTTTCTGATTCAGAACATTCTCTATTCTACCAAGATTCAGGCTGTCCAGACGTTTCCCAAGATAAGTGCCATAGTCTTTCTGCAGGTAGGATTCTATGTCTTTCTTGGTCACGAAGCGATAGTTGCCTGCGAATTCCACATTCACCCCGATGCAGGCAAGCTGCATGCGCTTGTGCTCATTGTGCTTGAATATCACAACGATCAGCAATGCCAGCAGCGCCACTATGGCAAGCGACAGCGTTATCTTGAATCCTTTTTTCATTTCTTCAGTCTTTCTTCCAGCATTTGTGTTATTGGCTCGATGAACCTGTCTATGTTGCCGGCTCCGAATGTGGCGAGCACGTCAATTGGCTCTTTAGCAAGATAGTCCAGAAGCTCTTCTTTAGTTATGAGCACTTTCCCCGGAGCCGTCACCTTGTCGTAAATTAGCATCGAGGTCACGCCTGGGATAGGACTCTCTCTTGCGGGATAAATGTCCAGAAGGATTAGCTTGTCAGCTGCGCTAAGTGCTTGGGCGAAATCGTCTGCGAAATCTCTAGTCCTGGTGTAAAGGTGAGGCTGGAATATGGCCGTCAGTTTCCTGCCGGGGAACATCCCCTTGATGGAAGAAATCGCTGAAGCCAATTCTTTCGGGTGATGAGCATAGTCATCAATATATACAATCTCTGATGTGTTAATATGTTCGTCCAGCCTTCTGCGTACACCCTGGAATGAGCCTATTGCTTTCCTAATTGCGTTAGGATTTACCCCATGAGTCAGGCAGGCGGCTGCTGCGGCCACGCTGTTCTCTACGTTTATCCAGCCTGGAACGCCAACCCTGATGCCAGTCAGCACGCCTTTAGGGTAAACTAAGTCGAATACATAGTGTCCGAAAGCATCAGGACTGATGTTTTTCGCATAAAAATCCGAGGCAGCATCGTCATAGCTGTAACGCAAGATTTTCGCCTCCGTGTCTGCGGAGGTGATGTCCAGTCCCTGTTTGATGATTACCGTGCGTTTCACTTGCGAAGCAAAAGCCTTGAAAGCCTTGATGTATTCGGCAAGGGTGCCGTAAATGTCTAGGTGATCCGCGTCCATCGCCGTAATCACTGCTATTGCAGGGTGCAGCTGCAAGAAAGAGCGATCGAACTCATCAGCCTCTGCCACGAATGTTGGAGTGTGGCTCGTTAGCAGGTTCGTATTGTAATTCTTGGATATTCCGCCAAGGAAGGCAGAGCAGCCCTCGCCGCTCTCTTTAAGAATGTGCGCTATGAGCGTGCTAGTTGTGGTTTTCCCGTGAGTGCCTGCAACCGCCAGGCACGTCTGCCCTTCTGCAAGCTCACCCAGAATCCTTGACCGCTTGATTAGCGTGTAGCCGTGTTCTTTCACGAACTGGAACTCTTTTAGCGTTTCAGGAATAGCAGGAGTGTAAACCACTAACGTTGATGCCATGTCCTTAGGAATGTAATCTGGGTCATCGGTATAATGAATCTCTATGCCCTCTTTCTCCAGCTCGTGAGTTAGTTCCGAGGGTGTCTTATCATAACCTGCCACAGGATATCCCTTGAATTTATAATATCTTGCGATGGCGCTCATGCCAATGCCGCCAATGCCAAGAAAATATATTTTTGAATACTTCATATTATTGAATAAATCTCATCTGCTATTTTCTGCGCTGCGTCTGGAAGTGCCATCTTTCCCGCATTTTCCTCCAATTCGTGAATCTTCGCCGGCTCTTTCAGCAGGTTGAGGGCAGCATGAATCATCTTCTCCGGTGCCTCAGAGTCCTTTACGATGAGCGCAGCGTTTTTATTCACGAGCGCCATGGCGTTATGCGTCTGGTGGTCTTCAGCTACGTTTGGAGAAGGCACGAATATCACGGCTTTGTGAGCTGCGCAAAGCTCCGAAACCGAGCTGGCCCCTGAACGAGAAATCACTATGTCTGCCGCAGCGTAGGCGAGATCCATCCTGCCAATGAAGTCGGAATAATGAATATTACTAAGAACTTCTCCGCCAAGGCCTTTCTCTTTCGCTTCCTTCATGAACTCGTCTATTCTGGCTTTGTAGTATTTCCCGCACTGCCAGAGAATGTCTACGTTCTCCAGTTCTTTGCATTCTCCCACGATGAATTCCCTCATGCATTGGTTGAATCGAGCGCTGCCCAGGCTGCCACCGACTATGAATATTTGCTTGTGTGTTGGATCCAAGCCATATTCTTTAATCCCTTCTGCTTTCATTTCAGGCGTGCAAGGCACGAAGACGCTCCTAATAGGATTGCCAGTCTTAACGATTTTGTCGGCTGGGAAGAACCTCTCCATTCCGTCGTAGGCCACGCAAATCTTCTGAACTTTCGGGCCGAGCTTCTTGTTCGTGAGTCCAGCGAAGCCGTTCTGCTCCTGAATGAGCGCGGGAATCCCGAGTTTCGTGGCTGCCCAGAGCAGGGGAGCGCTGGCATAACCACCCACTCCCACCGCCACGTCAGGCTTGAACTCTCGGATTATCTCCTTCGCTTTATTATTGCTCGCAAGCACCTTGAACGGCACTTGGATGTCATTTATTATATTCCTTAAATTCAGTTTCCTCTGCAGGCCGACGATAGGCAGCCCAACTATCTTATAACCAGCCGCAGGCACCTTTTCCATCTCCATTTTGCCTTTTGCGCCAACGAAAAGAATTTCCGTCGCTGGATTCAATTCCTTAAGTTTGTTCGCGATAGACACGGCTGGGAAAATGTGTCCCCCTGTGCCTCCTCCGCTTATTATGACTCTCAACGCTTTATGTTCCATGACTGCCTCCTAGTTTTGAATATCATCGAAATTTGAAAGTTCATCTGCTTCTTCCTGTATGTCATTGTCCAGAGACTCGCACTCCGAGACGCTATCTCTCACGTTATCGTGTTCCACGAGAGGGGCAGCCTTAGCCGACTCCTTGTCGATCTTCCTCTTAGCCATTCGGCTTATGGACAAAATGATGCCGAAAGCTATGCTGAACATCAGGAATGACGAGTTGCCGTGGCTTATCATAGGCAGCGTCTGGCCGGTGTGCGGTCCAAGGTCGCAGTTCACCATTATGTGCAGCATTGCCTGAACCGATATGAGGAACACCAGTCCTGCCACGCAAGTCTTGGCGAACTGATTGTCGCAGTTCTTCACTATGATTGACCCCCTTGCCATTAAGCTAACGTACAAAATTATTACGAATATGCCGCCTAACAGGCCGTATTCTTCAACGATGAAACTGAACATGTAGTCCTCGAACATGATGGGCGTGACGTACCTCTGGGTGCTCCTTCCGGGTCCTTTGCCTATCAGGCCGCCCTGATGAATCGCTAATTTGGCACTCACTGGCTGCATGCTTTCGTCTAGAGCTTCCTGGAATTTCTCGCTTCCGCGAGGTTCGGTCCTCAGTATCTCGAAAGTGTCCTCTCTGTCATTCCCTTTAATTCTGTTCAGGGCAGTTTCAAGGTGAGGGAATGGTTTCTGGTCGGCGGGTTTATCAGAAATCTGGTTTATGCCTATGCATCCGAATAGTATTCCTATGGCAATTATGACAGGGAGGATGAGTTCCCTGATGCTGATGCCTCCGATGAGGATAGTGAAGAACATCAGGAGTCCTATTAGGAGCGTGCTGGAAAGGCTGCCAACCATTATCAGGACGCACACGATGAACATAGGTATGTAGATATATCCGAGTTTTTTCGCAATAGGCTTTCCTAAGATGGGGTATTTCTTCGCCAGGATGTTCGCAATCATGAACTTATCCTTGACATAAGCGTTCACTGCCCATGACAAATACATCACCATCCCTATTTTAGTAACCTCGAACACATGTATCTGGATGCCGCCGACTTTCACGATTCGCCAGGCGTGGTTGATGAATTCAGGCTTGAAAGGCCCCACAGGCTTCTTGAAAGCAAGAATCAGCAATAGGAAAAGACAGAACATGAAGCCAAGCTGCGATATTACCCTATAGAAGCCAATGGACTTGATGTTATAGCAGATTATTATGAGAACAAGACCGGCCAGGGTGATGGCCATCTGCTCCCCGACGATTGCCATCCTGGTCGTCCCTTGCTGCAATGCTAGCTGCGTCGTAGACGAGAATATTGCCACGATGGAAATCATCATCAGCAGCAGGACAATCATCCATACAACCTTATCCCCTTCGAAGTTCTCTGCGAAGGTCCAAAGACTACTTTTTTTCTTCGTTTTCTCTGCCATGAATGAATATGTTATATTCCTAAAGCCTCCTGACCGCTTCCTTGAATTTCTCGCCTCTCTCTTCCATGTTGCGGAAAAGGTCAAAGCTAGCGCAGCAAGGACTTAGCAGCACTACGTCCCCAGCTTTGGCGAATTTAGAAGCCTCTTTGACTGCATCTTCGGCGCTGTGAGTCTCCACCATGTTTCCCTTACCTACGATGTCTTCGAACGCCTCGTGGAATTTGTGATTGTCAATCCCAAGGCAGACTATTGCCTTAACCTTTTCTTTCACGAGGGGTTTCAGAACCCCATAGTCGTTGCCTTTGTCCTTGCCTCCGCAAATCCACACGACCGGTCTGGTCTGGCACTCTAATGCATACCATGCTGCATCCACGTTTGTCGCCTTGGAGTCGTTGATGTAGAGCACGTCTTTAATTGTCTGCACAGGTTCCAGTCGGTGCTCGATTGGCTTGAAATTAGCGAATGCTTCGTGGATGACCATGTTATCTATTCCAGAAGCCTTTGCGGCCAAGGCTGCTGCCATGGAGTTATAAATGTTATGTTTGCCGCTCAGGGACAGCTCTTTAAGGTAGATGTCGCACTCTTCTTCCTCATATCTTGCGACTATCTTGTCCCCTTTCAGGAATGCTCCCTGAGACACTTCCTTCTTTTGCGTGAACGGCAGCATCTTGGCCGTGATGATGATTTTATTCAGGTGTCCGACCGTAATTTCATCATCGGAATCGAAGATGAAGCAGTCCTCCGAGTTCAGGTTCCTCGTGATGCGGAATTTGGCCTTCACGTAGTTCTCCAAATTGTAGTCGTAGCGGTCCAGATGATCTGGCGTTATGTTAGTTATTATTGCTATGTCGGGATGGAAATAGTAGCAGTTGTCCAGCTGAAAGCTGCTGATTTCCAGGACATAATAGTCAAAATGCTCGGTCGCTACCTGGTAGGCATAGCTCTTGCCGATGTTGCCGCCTAGGCCGACGTTGAGCCCTGCGTTCTTTAGCAGGTAATATATTAATGAAGTCGTGGTAGTCTTGCCGTTGCTTCCGGTCACGCAAATCTTTTTCGCAGTGTCGTAGCGGCCTGCGAACTCTATTTCAGAGATTATATGGATGCCCTTTTGCTCGATCTTCTTCACCATCGGGACATCGTTCGGTATTCCAGGACTCTTTACCACCTCGTCGGCATTCAGGATTTTGTCCTCGCTGTGGACTCCCTGCTCGAAAGGAATGTCCCATTTCTTCAAGTCATCGGCATAATGGCTGGCTATTTTGCCATTGTCTGAAAGGAAAACGTCGAATCCTTTCACCTTTGCAAGCACAGCGGAACCTACTCCGCTCTCTCCGCCACCTAAAACGACTATTCTAGACATATTCTATTAATATTTTACATTCATTTTCTTCTCATTGCTAGATCCTGAATCAAGTTCAGGATGACAGCATTATTTTCGTCTCATTGCTAGATCCTGAATCAAGTTCAGGATGACAGCATTATCATGTTTCAGCAGTGCCAGGCATCATCTTATTTTCAGCAATGCCAGCGTGGCGGCGGCAAGGATGATGCCTATCATCCAGAACCGCGTTACTATCTTAGCCTCTGGAACGGCGTGCACAGGCCTGCTGATGAGCGCGGGCACCCCCTCCTTCTGATAGTGATGGTGTAGCGGCGTCATTTTGAACACCCTCCGCCCCTCGCCGTATTTCTTCTTCGTGTATTTGAAGTAATATCTCTGAATGATGACTGACAGTGCTTCTACTAGGAATATCCCGCATAGCAGAGGCAGGAGCAGTTCCTTGCGAATCAGCACGGCGCTTACTCCTACAATGCCTCCTATGGTCAGGCTTCCCGTGTCACCCATGAACACTTGGGCAGGATAAGAATTGTACCACAAGAATCCAAGCAGGGCACCTACGAATGCGGACATGAACACTGCGATTTCTCCAGCCCCTGGGATATACATTATATTCAAGTAATTGGAATTTACTAAGTTACCGCTTAACCAAGCCAAAATGCCGATCACCACGCCTACGATAGCAGTAGTCCCCGCCGCAAGGCCGTCTAGGCCATCCGTGAGGTTCGTGCCGTTAGATAGGGCCGTAATCACTATCACGATCATGAACACGTAGATTGCCCATTTGCAATACCAGCCCCAGCGACCCTTGAACGGAGACAGCCATTTGTAATCGAACTCGTGATCTTTCACGAACGGAATCGTCGTCTTCGTGCTTTTTACGACGTTCTCCATCTTCCACCCTACGTTCTGAGCCACAAGAGTTTCAGAATCCACGTTCAGCGAATGAGTGTTTCCTTGCTCCACGATATTTTCTTCCCCTACCTTCACGGGTACTTTTTCGCGGACTACGATGTCGTTGCTGAAGCACACCGCAAGGCCCACGATGAAGCCTAGGACAATCTGCCCAGCCAGCTTCACTTTCGGGTGCAGGCCTTCCTTGTTGTGCTTGTAAACCTTGATGTAATCGTCCGCGTAGCCCAAGGCTCCGCACCATAATGTGGTTATGACAAGCAATATGACGTAGGTATTCGTAAGGTCGCAGAATAGCAAGACGGGAACTAGAACGGAGATGATGATTATTATTCCGCCCATTGTAGGCGTGCCTTTTTTCTGCATTTGCCCTTCCAGACCGAGATTCCTTATGGTTTCTCCAATCTGCTTCTGCTGAAGCCATTTTATGATTGACTTACCAAGGAAGAAAGCCAGCAGCATTGCCGTTACGCTTGATAGAATCGCACGGAATGACAGATAGGTGAACAGCCCCTGCCCAGGAATGTCGTAATCTTTAAGTGCTTGGAATAAATGGTATATCATATTACTCGTTTTCTGTGTTTAACTGCGAGAAGACTTCGTCCAGCACCTCTCTCTCATCGAAATGACGATGCTCGGAGCCGATTATCTGGTAGGTCTCGTGTCCTTTGCCTGCTAGCAGGATCACCGCACCTTTAGGAGCCGTCATCGTCGCCGTGCGGATGGCTTCTTTTCTGTCTGCTATGAATATGGCCTTGGCTAGTCCCTTACGGGAGAAGCCGGTTTTTATGTCATTCATTATATCCTCTGTCTTTTCTGTGCGGCTGTTGTCTGACGTGACAATAATCCTGTCGGCAAATTCTTCGGCGATTTTCGCCATCTCTGGCCTCTTGGTCTTGTCCCTGTCTCCTCCGCAGCCAAACAAGCATATCAGCGTCCTGCCCTTATCAATGTCTTTAAGAGTTTTCAGTACGTTCTCAAGTGCGTCCGGAGTATGGGCATAATCTATCACGGCTGTGATGTCGTTAGGCCCTTTCTTGTTCTCAAGCCTGCCAGTCGCTGGGTCTAGGCCGCTGATTTTCACAATGGTTTCGTCAGGATCTGCTTCCACGGCAAGAGCGGCGCAATATATTGCCAATATGTTGTAGGCATTGTGCTGGCCGATGAGCTTCGTCCAGGCCTCCCTGCCATCAATTCTCAGCAACATGCCCTCCATGCTCTCTTCCATTACCCTGCAAGTGTGGTCTGCCATGCCTTTGCAAGAATATGTCACCACTCTCGCCTTCGTATTCTGCACCATCACCATCCCGTTTTTGTCATCTGCGTTTGTGATTGCGACGGCATCTGGACCCAAGTTGTCAAAGAACAATTTCTTGCATCTTAAGTATTCAGCGAAAGTCTTATGATAATCCAGATGGTCGTGAGTGAGGTTAGAGAATATGGCAACTTTGAATTCCAGCCCCGAGACTCGTTCTTGCTCCAGGCCTATGGAACTGACTTCCATGAAGCAATATTCGCAGCCCTCATTCACCATCTCGTTCATTAAGTAGTTGATAGTGATTGGGTCGGCGGTTGTGTTTTCCGTCTCGGAGCGATGCTTCCCTACGAAATTCGCAATCGTGGACAGCAATCCGCAATTGTAGCCAAGCGACATGAACAGGTTGTAAAGAAGGGTTACGGTAGTCGTTTTCCCATTCGTCCCGGTTATGCCTATAAGAGTGAGCTTGCGAGATGGGTTATCGTAGAAATTCGCTGCCATGATGGCCACGGCATGCCTGGAATTTTCTACTTTCACCAAGGCTATCCCTGCTCCGCCGCTTGCCTTGGCAAGCTGCTCAGCCAGGATGTCTTCATCTTCGTAGGCTATTGCTACTGCGCCCGCCTTGATGGCGGAAGCGATGTAGGTCTGCCCATCGGCATCGTGGCCCTTGACTGCTATGAATAAAGAGCCCGGGGCCGCTTTCCTGGAATCGTTGCAGATGTCCGAGATCTCGATGTACCTGTCGCCGGTCACCGAGATTACCCCACTATCTGCTATGATGTCATTTAATGTCATATATTCATTCATTAATTTTCCATTTTTTCTTCTCTGCGGCCTTATTGTTGCCGGCCTTTTCTACGGCTTTCTTATCGCTGGCCTTTTTGAATTCCGGCATCTTGCCTGTCTCGTGCAGCACTTCTCCCAAATCGGGATCCATGGTGTAGATCTGATCCACGATTTCTCTTAATGCTGCCGCTGGTAGCACTCCTCCGTACACGCTTCCCCGAATCAAGTAAGATTTCAGGCAGATGATTGCGCTGTATTTAGGCTCATCGGCAGGGAAGAATCCTACGAAGGTCGCCAGGTTTGTATAGCTGCCGTCTTTAGTCACGTAAGGGTTCTGCATTCCATATTTCTTTATCTGCTCCCCGGTAAGTGTCTGCCTGGAAGTCCCTGTTTTTCCTGCCACTTGCAGTTTCGCTCCTCTTAGCTTCCTTGAGGCAGTCGCTCCCATTTCGCTAGTCACGGCCTTCATTGCCCTAAGCATGGTGTCTGCGGTGGCTTTTGAACAAATTGATGCGTTCAGTACGCTAGGACCCCTCTTTTCTTTCACTACTCCATTTCGCTCTATGCTTTCCACGAGGTATGGCTTCATCATCTTGCCTTTGTTTGCGATGGCATTGTAGAACGTAAGGACGTGCAGCGGAGTCTCTTTCACTGCGTAACCCATGGCTACTGAGCCTAGGTCGGTAGCGCTCCATGATGGTGATTCTGGATTTGGAACATACGGGGGCTGAAGGCCATCCAGGTCGAAATCCCATGCCTGGCCTAATTTGTAGAGGTACAGCTTGTCTATGAATCTCTTCGGATTGTCGGAATAATTGTGAACTGCCAGGTAACGGAACACATAGTTCGAGGATATCTTGAAGCCATGCAGGTAGGAGATGTATTTCATTCCTCTCACGTGGTCGTCCGGCGGGTATCCAGGGATTATTCCGTTGTTAGTCGGTATGCTGTCGTCCAAAGACTTGATGTAGCCATCTTCTATTGCGGTCATCAGCGTGGTAGCCTTGAACACCGAACCCGGCTCTGAACTCAGCCCTATGGCCATATTGTATGTCTCGTTCAGGCTCTGGTCTGTGGAATCCCTCATCAGGTTCACCATTGCTCTTATCGCACCTGTCTTCACGTCCATGATTACGACGCATCCCATCTCGATGCTCTTATCGTCGGTGATTTGTTTCCTAAGCGCCTTGTCTGCCACGTCCTGCAGCGTAATGTCTAATGTTGTCCTTACGTCGTATCCGTCTTGCGGCTTAACGAATGTGCTGTCGTAGTTCTGGATTTTCCCGTTCTCGGTGGACTTCAGCCACACTTTCCCTTCTTCTCCGTGCAGCACGTAGTCGTATTTGCCCTCAAGCCCTATGTGGTTGTTCCCATTCGAGTTTGAATTGTCTTTCACGTAACCAATTGTTCGCCTTGCCAGAGTGCCGTAAGGGTATTGGCGGGAGTCCTTAGTCTCTACTATGATGCCGCTCTTGTACTGGCCCTCATTCATCAGTGGCATCTTCTTCATCTTCAGATAAGTCTCTCTGTCCACTGGTTTCCCTATCTTGAGATATTTCTCGCCGTTTCGCCTTCCGGCCGTTATTTCTCTGTAATATTCATCGGCGCTCTTGTCTCCCATCACCTCGGCCAGGCCGTTGCAGAACGCCTTTGCCTTTGCAAGCCACTCCTGCTCCAATTTCATGGGCTCTTTCTGCGATTTGAAATATTCCTTCCTTACTGTGCAGTCCATGTACAGCTGGTACATAGGGGTGGAAATTGCGAGCAGCCTGCCATCATTGGCTATTATTGCACCACGTTCCGGCTCGATCTTGCTTTTGATATTTCTTGGCAGGTAGAATTTCTCGACATCTTTATCTAGGCTCCAAAAATACTGAATGTACATGATTCTCCCCACCAGTACTACGCCCAAGATTAAAAGGACAAGGTAGCAGTAGTACAGGATGACCGCCATCCTGTCCCGTTTCTTGATATTACGTCTATCAGTTTCCATGTTCCTTATTTGCCCTTATTGCCTTGCTTTGAGCTTATCTTGTAGGCTGGCTTCTCGGCGTTAGTAAGCTTAGAGCCTTTTTCTTCAAGTTTCTCATGCACTTTGCTCATTCGCCCCAGGCTTGCCATCTCTATTGTTTTCTGTGCCCGGTATATTTTCACGTTTTCTAGTTCTTTCCTGTTCTGCTCCACCTTTATGAATGTCTTTTCCATCTTCAGGCTTATCCAGATGCTCAGCCAGATGAGGAAGATAGTGTATATGATGTGTATGAAATAGCGATCAATCTGCAGTCTCAATAGGAATTCCCCTTTGAGAGTTGCAAAAAAGGCATTTTTTAACCACTGACCAATGTCAGAGAGCCTCCATTTATTATGTTCAGCAGCTTCTGCCATATTCTTCACTTTTCTCTGCTATCCTTAGTTTTGCGCTTCGCGCTCTCGTGTTCCCGGAAATCTCATCTTCGCTAGGCACTATTGGCTTCCTGTTTACTGCTCTCAATGGCGCATCCACATTGCCGTAAATGTCCTTCTCCTCTATTCCGCTAGGATTTCCTGTTTTGATGAAATTCTTCACCATTCGGTCTTCAAGGGAATGGTATGTTATTATCACCAGCCTTCCTCCTGGCTTCAGGGTATCTGCAGCCCCGTCCAGGAATTTCTCCAAGGAACGCATCTCGTGATTGACCTCGATGCGTAAGGCCTGATAGATTTTCGCCAGGAACTTGTGAGTGGCTGCCTTCGGAAGCGCTGGCTCCATTGCTCCTGTTAGCTGGGCTGTCGTGCTGATATGGGACTTGGCCCTGGCGGCAGCAATCAGCTGCGAGAGCTTTCGGGCATTAGGCACCTCGCCATAAATTCTGAATATTCTTTCGAGTCCTTCTTGGGAATATTCATTGACGACTTTTTCGGCCGTCAGATTACCCTCCTGATTCATCCTCATGTCCAGCGGAGCATCGTACCTGAAAGAGAATCCTCTCTCGGCGGTGTCGAACTGATGAGAGGACACGCCCAGGTCGGCGAGCACTCCGTCAAGCTCTGCGCTTGCAAGCATGCTGTCATGAACCGCCTGGAGGACATAATTGCGGATGAAACGGAAGTCGCCACGTACCAGCGTGAGCCGGGGATCATCAATCTTGTTGTTTATAAAAGCGTCGCCGTCACGATCGAAGGCGATGACGTGACCGTCTTCGTTTAAGCGTGAAAGAAGTTCGGCGGTGTGACCACCGCCCCCGAATGTGACGTCGGCGTAAATTCCTGATGGATTGGTAACGAGTGCGGAGATGCTCTCGTCAAGTAGTACAGGTGTATGGTATTCAGACATTTCCGCAGCCCTCCTATCTCTCCTGAGACAGCTGGCCTGCGATGTTCAAGAATTCTTCGTTGGAAATTGCGCTTGCCTCATACTTCTCCTTAGCCCAAATCTCAATCTTGTAATCGCTGCCAGAGAACACTATCTCTTTTGTTACGCCTATGGATTCCAGAAGCTTCCGAGGGATGGAAATACGTCCGAGCTTGGAATCCGGTTCAACGATGGCGCGGTCACGCATGTATTCCCTCCAGAAGGAGGCGTGAGAGCGATTGAAGAAATTGAGCTTCGACTTCACTTCCTGCGACTGGCGTTCCCACTCCTCGAAAGTGTACATCTCAAGACAGTCTTCGAATATGTCTTTCTTTATGACGAAGCGCATGTCTCCATCGGTTGGCATCAACGACTTGAACGGTGCAGGGAAAACCACCCTGCACTTATCGTCTAGCTTCGCTGAATACTCTCCGATGAATGTTATCATAGATATCTACTTTCACGCTTATGCAAAGATACTAATATTTTTCCATAATATTCCACTTATTTCCAAAATTTTCCACGAATTGTTGACGAGGCCATCAGTCCGAGATGCCAGGTCGCCTGACAACGCTCCCGGCTGGGCAAATGAATTGCCTCTAATTTATTATGGGTGAATCACTTTACGGATTGGCGTCCCACCCTATTTCGCATTGTAGATGTCTTTGATGATTAGTCCGGCGAGGGTGAGTCCGAATATGGCTGTGACTGGCATCGTGGTGCCGTTGATGACGGCCTTCTTGGGCTGTCCTTCAGCTATGGCTGAATAAGGATCCGTGGCAGTGCCGAGATTCGGCAGCACCTCGTCGTCATAGACACAGAGGAACTTCTTGTCCGGCATAGTGCCGTTCTTCTTGAATTTCTTGCGTATTGCCGCTGCCAGAGGGCAACCTCGCACGCTCCAGAATTCGGAGACGTGAATCCGCGCCGGGTCGATTTTCAGGGCAGCGCCCATGGATGCGAAGAATTTGGCGGATGACTTGCAAGCCCGGAGAATTAGGGAAGCCTTGTCTTTCAAGCTGTCAATGGCGTCTACCACGTAGTCATATTCATTCAGGTTGAACTGGTCGGCAGTTTCAGAAGCATAAAGCATCTGAATGGCAGTGATTTGCGCATTGGGATTGATTTCCAGCAGACGCTCCTTCATGGCTTCGACCTTCACCTGCCCCAGCGTGCGGCAGGTCGCCATATCCTGGCGATTGACATTTGAGGCGGACACGATGTCCGAGTCCACGATGGTCATGTGGCCTATTCCTGACCGCACCAGTCCTTCGGCGCACCAGCTGCCTACGCCGCCTACGCCGAAAATAATTATGCGAGCCTCTGCCAGTCTTCGCATCACCTCCTCTCCAACGAGAAGTTCTGTCCTTTGAAATATTCCTTCTGCCATTTTGTAGGATTAATGAATATGCCAAATATAGCTATTCCCAAGGATTGAATGCATAAGAAACTGGCCGAAAAAGCACATAAAGAACAAGAGTAAATATTTCAAAACAGCTTCTAAATATATACTATGATGTAGTACATCATTGCTCCGGAGGCGATTAGCTTTATGCCTGTGCCGAAAAGAAATCCTAGGAACGAGCCGATGGCAGATTTCAGAGAGGCAGCGGCATCTTTCTGCGCGAATATTATTTCGCCAATGAACGCCCCACCGCAGGCTCCAATGATGATTCCCCACGGCTGCGGCAGAAAGATGCCGATTATGAGGCCGATAGTGCAACCGATTGCTCCCCAGCGACTGCCACCGGTCCATTTTGTGAACATGCCTGGCACTACGTAATCCATGATCGTTACAAGAATTGTCACCCCGAGGAGCACGAGAAGAAGGGTGAGCGACATGTGCTCGCCGCTGCCATTCGTGCCGCCCCAGAAATACATCAATAGGATGCCGACCCAGCTGATCGGAGGCCCTGGCAACCCTGGCGCTATGCTCCCTATGATGCCGACGATGCCCAGCGCGATGGCGATAATGTCAACAACTACTTCCATTTAAGAATATTTTATATTCCAAAAACCCGAAGTTAGCAATTTCCTTGACAATGCATCTAATTTGAAAGCGAGAAGAATTATTGAGGCAGAATATTGCATTTTTGACATAGATTGCTTAAATATTGCAAACCAATTTGAAATATTCATGAAAAAAGTTTTTCTTGAGGTTTTCTCTCTTGCTGCGATGTTGTTGGCTTCTCATGCCGCTGGTGCGGTATCTGAATGGGATTCGGTTTCATCAGGCGTGCATTTCACATGGGCCTCCAGATTTGTCCACTATGGCCAGCATGCTGTTCCGCAGATTCATCACGCCGCTGACACTTCAATCATTGCTTGGAAAGGGGAGCGAGTTTCCATGCTTGCTCTTGCATACACGAAAGACAATGCTCCGGCAGTTGGAGTTCGTTTCTCTGGCAAGTCCAACACCCTCAAGGCTTTGGAGAATGCAGGAAGCTCGGTTCGATTCGTCAGCTATGTGGTTAGCGATGAAAAACGAGGCTGTGGGGTCAATGACTTCACTAGCCCGATCACAATGGTGCCAGATGTTATAGAGATTGACAAGCCTCAAAGACTTGGAGGGTGTTCAGTGCATCCGGTGTGGGTTACTTTGGAAATACCAAGGAATATGAAAGCAGGTCGGCTTAGAGTCGGCATCGAACTATTTGACTCCGCATCCTCCAATGTCATAGGTTCTTTGAAACTCGAAGTTGAGGTGCTGAACCGTGTCCTGCCTGAGCCTGCGGACTATCGTTTCCACTCCGATTTTTGGCAGCAGCCATATTCGGTGAGCCGGTTCTATGGTTTCGAAAGGTGGAGCCCCGATCATTTTCAAGCCTTGAAGCCATATCTGAAATTTTTAGCCAGGAGCGGCCAGAAAGTAGTGACGGCCATCATGTTTCATGA
The DNA here is from genome assembly GCA_028724885.1 of Bacteroidales bacterium. GTDB lineage: Bacteria > Bacteroidota > Bacteroidia > Bacteroidales > UBA932 > Cryptobacteroides. The sequence goes on from JAQYTJ010000056.1 coordinate 50,677, forward strand.
GCCTTGGGGCGAGCAGAGCAATGATAAGTTCGATGCCATGATTAAAACCTCGTATGGGAAAGAGGGGTGGCATTATGACTATTCTATCTTCGACGAGTATGTCCGTCTTTGTGATTCGTGCGGCATAAACGCTCAGATCAATTGCTATTCTATGATTCCATGGGATAAGACTTTCCAGTATTATGACGAGACCAAGGGGAAAGACGTCGTACTGAGGACCGAAGTAGGGATAGAGCCTTATAAGTGGATATGGGTACCTTTCATAAAAAGTTTCGCAGCTCATCTAAAGGAGATGGGATGGTTCGACAAAACCTGCATAGCAATGGATGAGAGGCCTATGGAAGATATGCTTCAAGCATATAATGTCTTGAAAGAGGCTGAACCGGATTTCAAAATGGCGCTTGCCGGGACATATCATCCGGAACTTGCTGATAAACTTTACGACTATTGCGTTGGATGGCAAGAGCATTTCACTCCAGAAGAACTGAATATGCGAAAGGGGCGTGGCTGGGTTAGTACGACTTACACTTGCTGCCCTCATCTTCGCCCGAATCTGGAAACTTACAATACTCCGGCGGAGTGTGCTTTCTTGCCTGTTTACTGCATCGCGAATGGGTTCGATGGTTATCTGCATTGGTCTTGGATGAATTGGACCGATGATCCGTTGCACGATACCAGATTCAAGTTCTTCCCTCCAGGGGACACTTATCTGATATATCCTGGCGACTTATCCCTCCCTGGTTCCGAAGTCCGCTCTGCCGTTCGCTATGAGTCTTACATTGAGGGCGTTCAGCAAGCTGAGAAGATATGTATCCTGAGAGAAGCCGCTTCGAGTACAGTCTCTGCCAGAAAATATCTGGACAAGATTGAGTCCTGCCTATCCCAGTTCGTTTCGGGGAATCTTCCTGATGATGAGACTTCAGCTCGCCTGATGATCCAGCTGGAGAGCCTGCTCAATAAAAAGTGACAGGAGAGATCGTGCTCGTTCCCTTCCCGTTATTCCAGACTTGACCCGGAATCTAGGCTAGCGGTAACCTGGACATTTCTACAGATAGACAATGTACGCCAGATTTTTGGATTTCTGTGAAATATTCATTATTCTTAAAGAAAATTAAAGAATATGGAAGAAGTTAAATTCTATCGCTGCCGTCATTGCGGCAATGTTATTGTGCATCTCGTAAGCAGCGGTGTCAACGTCGTTTGCTGCGGAGAGCCTATGCAGCTCCTCGTGCCGAACACACAGGACGCTTCACAGGAGAAGCATGTGCCTGTGATCGAGAAATCCGGGAATATCCTGACTGTGCGCGTCGGGAGCGTCGAACATCCGTCTCTTCCTGAGCATTTCATAGAGTGGATAGCTGTGCAGACCCCTGCGAGCCTGCAGATTCACTATCTGAAGCCTGGCGATAAGCCAGAGGCTCGTTTCGCCCTTGCGGACGACACGACCGAGGTGACAGTCTACGAATTCTGCAACCTCCACGGCCTCTGGAAGAGCACGCTTTGAGGCCGTCGCCCTTAAAAGCTGATGTCGATTCCTCCAATGACGGTTGCGCGAGGCATCGGGTAGCCGGCGTTGATTTCGTATTTCTGAGCGAGCAGGTTCTCCCCGCGCGTCCAGATGTTTAATGCACCTATCACGTGGAATGAAGCCCTGACATTCCATAGCAGGAAATTCTCCTGAGACTCGTTAGAGCCGACCGCAGTGTAAAGCCCATTAATATATTGGAGCCCAGTTGAAGCAGTCAGGCGTCCTTTGGAGAAACTAGCTCCTCCGTACAGCTTGTGCTCAGGGGCTGCAATTACCGGAGTGGCCATGTGCAGAAAACTGTAGTTTGCATCTGCCGACCAGTTGCGGTTTATCCTATAGGCTATCTGAGCCTCGATGCCTGAGTTTTCCAGCGCGCCTGAATTCTGGTTCAGCCTGCCGGATCCGTTAGGGTTCGGCAGAGTTTGTATGATATTCTTTGCCTTTAGGTAGAACAGATTGATTCCATACCTCAGGCGGCTGCCAAGAAGGCTCTGTGAATATGCCAGCTCATAGTTCCACATGGATTCCGGCTTCAGGTCAGGATTCTGAGGAGGAAACATGTACATTTCCCGAAGGTTCGGATAACGAAAGCCTTTCGAAGCCGATGCTTTGATTTCTATGGCGCTAGGCAGGTGGAACGACATCCCGAACTGAGGCACCCACTCCGTGCCTACCCTGGAATGATGGTCGATTCTCACACCTGCGTTAAGCGTAAGCCATTCCAGCAGATCCTGGCGTGCGTCCAGATAGCCAGCCACTTCGTCTTCATGCTTGTTTACGAGCTGCGTCTTGGTTCCTGCGTTGTCCCCGCTGACGAATTTATTCCAGGCTTTTCCACCATAGCGGAACCAGTCGAAACCGGCTGTGAGACGATTCCCGGCGAAGGCCTGGACGCTCTGATACACAGAGGTTCCCATCATGTCGTCATTGGATATGAAGCGATATGCCTTAGGGATTTCCCCTTTGCCGGGCGTGTAGCCATCGTTTATCCAGTGATGCCCCCAGTTGTAGAAGAAGCTTACCGTCCCGGAAGTCTTGTCATAGTTGTTGTCTACGGCGAATGTCGTGACTCCGCGAGTTATTTTCTGGTCGCCTTCCATCAGAGGCTCTCCCACCGGCCCTGGATAGGATGCGTTGAAATGGGTCAGGTTAAGGTCGGCTCTAAGGCTCCATCTGTCAGTCAGCTCGTAACCCAGTTTGCCGTAGCCACCGTACTGCTCGAAATCCATATTGTCCCTATGTCCGTCAGTGCGGTTATACGAACCAGAGACGGTGCTGGAGAAACGCCCTTTGCGGATTCGGTTCGTCAGCTCGCTCTCTAGAGTGTTGTAAGAGCCGTATCCTGCGTGCAGGCTTGTCTTTATGCCGTCTTCGCGCATCCTGTGGGTCACGATGTTCACTACTCCTCCCATGGCATTCGAACCATAGAGCATGGAAGCCGGCCCACGGAGAATTTCCACTCTCTCGGTTATGAAAGACTGGTATGAATCGGAGATTGGATGACCGAATATGCCGGCGTACTGAGGGTGACCGTCGATGAGCATCAGGAACCTGGAACTCCCGCCGCTTAAGCCACGCAACGAGATGTTCCCGGCAGATCCTCCGGAAATTCCGTAGCCCATGATTCCTCGAGAGGTTACGAACAGCCCCGGGATTTGCTCGGTAAGCACAGGCAGCACGTTCTGCTGTAGCGAATTCTCTATTTTAGACCTGTCAATCACCGTGACGGTCTGGGACAGGTGCCTCACGTCGGTCTGCATTCGGGAGCCAGTCACCACGACCTCGTCTATTCTGTTAGCCGAAGAGGAGTCGGCGCTTTCTTGCGCCATGCCATCGATGCCGAATGAGAATGCAACGAGAACTAGAAGGAATCCTGCCAGCCTAGGGTAGAAAGTATTTTCCATATTCGTATAATTAATATTTTCAACGTTAAGTGTTACAAAATCGCAAAATCGTGTCACGGAATGGCAAAAAAATTAATCCGCCCTGCTCATCACCAGCTTTCCGTGCTTTATGCCTTTGATGGAGATGAGCCTTTCTGCCAGGGCAGTGAGTCTTTTCGCTTCCCCCAAGACGGTCACGGTGTGAAGGCAGAAATTGCGATTCACGTAGTACTGGGAAGAAGAAAGGATGAGCGTCTGGTTGTTCTGCTGCACCTGTTCTATCTCAAGGGCGATTTCCTTGTCGGCTTGGTTGTACATTAGCACAACTGCGCCTGCCACGACGTTGTTGCAGTGCCACTTCTCCTCGGTGATGTTTTTTTCCACCAGGAAACGTATGGCCTGCGAACGATTGGCGAAGCCGTTAGACTTCACATATGTGTCCAGAGCCTCCAAGAGGTCTTCTTCCAATGAAACGCCGAATCGCCTGAGCATGTCTTCTTTCCATTTGACTACGATTGCAAAAATAGTAATTATTTAACGGGCAGGAATATATTTTTTCTGAACTTCTTACCAATATTACATCTGCATGGGCATGAATTGTCCAATTATTTTACTCTCTGTCTAGAGATTAGACATGTCCGAGAATGAGAATGTCTTGATATCCATTTGATTATTAATATTTTATATATTATTGAACGGAATTTGCTCTGCCTTGGGTAGTTTTTGCATGTTAGATATGGATATTAAAATTGAACAGACGAAATGGCAGAAGCGAAAGAAATATGTTCCCTTCATAGCCGGAGGAATCACATTGTCGGCGCTCCTGTTGTGGCTGGCGCTGGGCAGGTTCAGTTCGACGCTAAGGGTAAAGGAAAGGGATTTGAGCGTGGCAACCGTCGAAGAAGGGAAAGTCGATGATTACATCTACATAGACGGTCAGGCAGCTCCAATCAGGGTCGTGCAAATAAGCACCGAGGAGGGAGGAATCGTCAGAGAGAAGGTGGTTGAGGAGGGGGCTCACGTGAAAGAAGGCGACGTGATCGTGCAGCTTTCCAACTCCAATCTGGACTTGGAAATCATGAATGCCGAAAGCGAACTTGCCGAGAAGCAAAACATGCTCAGAAACACGCAGATAAGCATGGAACAAGAGGCTTTGGACAACAAGACGGAGCAGCGCCAGCAGGATATGGAGGTTCGGCGGAAACAACGTGCCTACGAACAGCAAAAGGCTCTATGGGAGGAAAATCTGATAGCTAAGGAAACGTATCTGCAGGCCGAGGAAGACTGGCAGCTGGCGGTGGACAAGCAGAAGCTTCTGAATGACAGGATGGAGAAGGACGAGAAATATCGCCAGGCGCAGCTTGACCAGATGAACGACAATCTTGCGAACATGCGTCAGAACGTGCTCATGGTGAGGCAGCGCAAGGAGAATCTCTGTGTGCGCAGCGCAATCAACGGAGAACTCGGGAACCTGAACGTGGAGCTGGGGCAGAACGTGGCGGCAGGACAGACCATAGGCCAGGTGAATGACCTGAACGACTACAAGATTACGGCTCAGATAGACCAGAACTACCTCGACCGCGTGTCGACCGGACTGAAGGCCGTAGCCTCGACGAACAACAAGGAGTATCAGCTGACCTTGAAAAAAATCTATCCGGAAGTCAAGGATCAGCGTTTCAGGGTGGATTTCGTGTTCGATGGAGAGCGCCCTGAGAATATCCGTTCCGGCCAGACCTTCCACTTGGATTTGCAGCTCGGAGATCCTAAGACTTGCATTTTCATCCCGAAAGGCACCTTCTACGGCGTCACTAACGGAAATTGGATTTTTGTGCTGGACAAAGAAGGGAGAAAGGCTTACCGGCGGAAGATACGCATTGGCATCCAGAATGCCAGGTATTACGAGGTGCTGGAAGGCCTTGAGCCGGGCGAGAGCGTGATTCTGAACGGATACGATTCTTTTGGAAATTATAATATATTGAAAATAAACTGATTGGTATAATATGTCATCGCATTTCAATCTAAGGTCGTTTTTAACTTTCCTTTCGAGGAATAAAGGCTATGCTGCGGTCAATATATTCGGGATGTCTCTCAGCCTGGCATTCATAATATTGATTGCTACATTCCTTACTCAGTCGTACAGCATAGGTGACGACCAGAAAAACAGAGACCGCATCTACCTCCTGGCTACGAAGGTGTTCGAGAAGAATAAGGTTTATCTGCCCGGTCATCAGATCTATCTCAAAGGTCTTGTCAAGGACTTTCCTGAGATAGAGGCTGTCTGCGCCGTCAACGGCCAGAAGAACACCTTCTTCCACAATGGAAACGGCACAGAGGCAAAAGCTTTTTTCGTGGACACGTCCTTCTTCAGCATCTTTGATTACCCTCTGGAGGAGGGTAGCCTTTCATCCTGCATCCACAATCCTGACGAAATCGCCATCTCCGGGACCTTCGCCAACAAGATATTTGGGACAGAGAATCCGATAGGCCAGACTATCAGTCTTGAAAACAGGATTCCGCTTAGAATAAGCGCCGTGTTCAGGGATTTCGGGAAAACCAGCCTTTTCTTCCAGCCTGACGTGATCATCTCTTTCAGCCACAATGATATCAACAATGTGGCCGACATGGCGATATATGCAAAAGAATATGGCGTGAACCTGTTCGGTTCTTTCCTCTTCGTAATGACAAAGCCTGGCGCAAAGCTGGAAGGGAAGGAAGAAGCTCTGACGAAGCACATTAATTCCGTCTATTCATATTACGACAGCGAGGATTTCAAGACCATGACGGTGCCAGTCCGATATGATAAGATATATATGTCTGACTATGATCTCAACGAAATATTGGACGTGGTCCGCGGCAGTGACAATCTCCTTATCTCCATGCTTGTCAAGGTGTGCCTAGTCATCCTGCTCTTCGCCATGCTGAACTACGTCAACCTTACCGTGGCCCTGTCCGTTTCCAGGAGCAAAGAGATGGCCACGAGAAGGCTTTTCGGAGCAGGCCGCAAAGAAATCATGCGGAACCTGATCATGGAAAGCCTGACGATGAGCGCGGTCGCGGGCGTTCTGGCGGTAATAGTGGCTGCTGCCCTGCTGCCTTTGGCTGGATTGGTGCTCTCCACCGCTATGAATGCCGGCACTATGTTCGGACATCCGCTGCTCTTAGGCTTCATTCTGGCCGTGATTCTGGTCGAAGGAATACTGGCAGGCATAATTCCGGCGATAATCATTTCCCGTCCGAATCCAATCGATGTCGTGAGAGGCACTTTCAGGAGGCAGTCCAAGATGGTGCTCAGCAAGATATTCATAGTGGTACAGCTTTTCATCTGCATTGTCTTCATGACGAAAGCGTTCACTCAGGTAGCGCAGATCAGGCATCTGATGAACCTTCCGCTAGGTTACGAGACAGACCATATAATGACCTTAACTGCCAGTACCTTATATGGTCCCGACGGCAAGCGGTTCTGCGAGGAAGTCAAGAAGCTGCCTTTCGTGACAGACGTGACGCGCTCGTCCGACACTCCGTTGGACGGCGGAAATAATGTCACATTCAAAGGTCCCGGGAACGAGGTTCAGTCTTTCCAGATTTTCCATGGCGACAGGAATTACCTGAAATTTTTCGGCTTCAAGATGATCCATGAGTTCAATCCGGACTTGAGCCCGGCATATTACGTTTCCGAGAGCACCTTGGCCAAGATGGGCATGACTACCGAAGACATGAGGCCGAGCGAGAAGCTTGACACGATGCATGTGCGGTACTTCTTCGACAATAGGAAAACCACGTATAACGGATGCATGCCGGATTTCCGCAAATTAGATGCAGACATCAGCGACGGAATCTGCGCCATGGTATACATCGATGATGCACGGAATTATTCCACTCTCAGTGTCAAAGTGACCGGTGATGAGGCATATGCTTATCGCGAGGTATGCAACTTATACAGGGAGATCTTCCATCAGGATCTGAACATGGAACACCCTTACATGCATGATGAAATCAGGGCTAATTACTCCAGGCAGATCAGGATGTCCAGGCTCATGTCGGCATTTGCATTCGTGGCCATGATGATTGCCTTCCTGGGACTGATGTCTATGAGCACATATTTCATGCAGCAGAAAAGGCGAGAGATGGCCGTACGTAAAGTGTTCGGGTCTAAGAGCGCCCAGATTAATCTGAGGCTCCTGAAGACGTTCGCCGTCTATGGGCTTGTGGCATTCGTGATCGCGGTTCCGGTCGTCTGGCGAATGGTGGGGAGCTGGCTTATGAATTACCAGCACCGTGTGTCATTCTGGCCTTACCTGCTGCTCGCCGGAGTCCTGACAATGGCCATCTCGCTCATGGCTGTCTACGTCCAGAGCCATGTCATAGCCAATGAGAATCCGATCGACAATTTGAAACAAGAATGATTAGCGTGCCTTGGCATGACGTGCCTGTGATTATGAATATTTAATTTGTATTAAGAATATGATAAAAGTAGAAAACCTCTCCAAGTCTTTCCGTACTGAGGAAGTCGAGACCATAGCGTTGAACGATGTCTCTTTCAAGGTGGCGGACCGCGATTTTGTCGCCATAATGGGTCCGTCTGGCTGCGGCAAATCTACATTGCTGAATATATTGGGCTTGCTGGACAATCCCACTTCTGGGAGATACTGGCTTTCCGGACAGGAAGTCGGGAATCTGAAAGAGAATGAACGCGCGGACGTTCGCAAGGGACGGATCGGCTTCGTGTTCCAAAGCTTTAACCTGATTGACGAGCTGAATGTCAGGGAAAACATCGAGCTGCCTCTGACTTATATGGACATAAAGTCGTCCGAGAGAAAGAGGATGGTGGAGGACATCATGGCTCGCATCGGAATCAATCACAGGGCCGAACACTTCCCGCATCAGCTTTCAGGAGGGCAGCAACAGAGGGTGGCGATCGCCCGCGCTGTCGTCTACAACCCTGGGCTGATTCTGGCCGACGAACCTACTGGAAACCTTGACTCGAAGAATGGAGCCGAAATAATGTCTCTGCTCTCCGAACTCAACAAGGAGGGCACGACCATTGTCATGGTGACGCATAGCGAGCGCGATGCAGCTTTCGCTCACCGCACGATCCGTCTGTTCGACGGCCAGATCGTCAGATGAAATGCCTCTTGCGCCCGCCATTTGCTACCCCATGATCCAATGTCCCGAAAAACCGTGGGTTCTTTGGAAAAATGGCGGAATGTAGATAATTTTATATCTGAGAATTTTGAGTCTTGACAATGACGGAGACGCTATGGCTGTGAATGCGCTGCAAAAAGGAACGGTACTCATCGTCGATGACAACAGACATGTCTTGACTACGGTGAAGATGCTTCTCGAAGATTATTTCGAGAAGGTGGTCTGCACAGCCTATCCTGCTGAAATTCCCGATAAGCTGCGGACGGAGAGGCCGCAGGTAGTCCTTCTGGACATGAACTTTTCGGCTGGCATCAACAATGGCAACGAGGGTCTCTTCTGGCTTGGAGAAATCCGGAGGCTCTCGCCAGGAACCAGCATAGTGCTGTTCACCGCATATGCAGACATAGATCTGGCCGTGAGGGGCTTGAAAGAAGGAGCTGCGGATTTCATAGTGAAGCCTTTCGATAACGAGAAGATGGTAGCCACCATGACCGAGGTGCGAGACAGGGCAATGGGCGTGCAGGCTTCCGGAGGCGATGGACGGGGGACCGCTGGTGGAGTCCAAGGAAATACGACAAGGATGATATGGGGGCGCAGCATGGCGATGAGAGATGTGAAGGCCATTGCCGACAAGGTGGCAGGAACGGATGCCAACATATTGATTACGGGGGAGAACGGCACCGGGAAGGAGGTCCTGGCGAACTATATTCATGCGAATTCTGCTCGTCGCAATGCGCCGATGATTCCTATTGACCTTGGAGCCATCACCGAAACTTTGTTCGAAAGCGAGCTGTTCGGCTACATGAAAGGGGCATTCACGGATGCGAAGAACGATAAGCCTGGGCTTTTCGAGATGGCACAGGGAGGAACCCTTTTTTTGGACGAAATAGGCAATGTATCATATTCGCAGCAGGCGAAGCTTCTCGCCGCCATCCAGAGGCGCAGAATCCTAAGGGTAGGCGGCAGCAAGTGCATCCCGATAGATGTCAGGCTGGTCTGCGCCACCAACAGGGACCTCCAGGGAATGGTCCGGGAAGGGGAGTTCAGGGAAGACCTGCTCTACCGCATAAATACGATCAATCTGCACATCCCTCCGCTCCGGGAGCGCAGGGAGGATATTCCGGATCTGGCGGAAAACTCATTGAAGGTATATTCCCGTCTCTACGGGAAATCCGTCGAGTCTTTCACTCCCGCTGCAATCAGGGTGCTTCAATCGGCTCCGTGGCCAGGCAATGTCCGGGAGCTGGATCATGCCATCGAAAGGGCGGTCATACTCTGCGACGGGGACGTCCTGGATGCGACTGACATCAGTCTGCCGGAAGAGGTCCTTGATTCAGGAGAGCCTAAGACCTTGGATGATATGGAAAAAACCGCCATAAGCAAGGCTATAAAGGAATATGGCGGCAATCTTTCAGCCGTAGCTTCTCATCTTGGAATAACTCGCCAGACCCTTTACAACAAAATCAAGAAATACGGAATATGATGACGGCTGCCCTGATAGTCTGCATAGCGCTTCTTGCCATCGTGACGGCGGTGGCGGTAAGGCAAAAGCGGCGCTATGACCGAAGCCTGCGCAAGATCCGCTATATGTTCGATTCCATCAAGAATCTTGACTATGCCTTCTGTTTTCCTGTAAATAATGTTTCTGGCGAAGATCGGCTGATTAATGCGTCCTTGAATCGGATAAAGAAACTGATCATGGATGCCAGGCTGAGCGAGGCGGAGAAAGAAAAATATTATGAATGCATCATTGACTCCGTTGACACGGGAATCCTTGTGCTGGATGAGCACGGGTTCGTCCTGCTGCGTAATTCGGCTGCCCTGCGGCTGCTTGGGCTAGAGGTTTTGAACCATGTGTCGCAGCTGGGAAGGATTAGCGGAGATTTGGAGAAGGATTTCGTGAACCTCAGGCCAGGGGAAAAGCGCCTGGTTACGTTCAGCAATGAGAGAGGGGATGTGCATCTGGCTCTAAGAGCCACCGATGTCATGCTTCGTGGAGAGACGCACCGTCTCGTGACCGTGAGCGATATCAATAGTGAGTTGGATGAGAATGAAATCGAATCTTGGCTGAGGCTAACGCGCATCCTTGCGCACGAGATAATGAATTCAATGACTCCGGTGACTTCACTAAGCGAAACGCTTCTGAAGAAGGTGCGTTCCGGAGCTATGCGGGAGAATATGGAGGATATCGAGCAGGGGCTTAGCGTCATAAGCAAAACCGGCTCCGAACTGATAAAATTCGTCCAGAGCTACAGGAATTTCACGCATGTTCCGACGCCTCGTCCTTCGCTTTTCTATGTCAAGCAATTTGCTGAGAGAATGGTTTCCATAGCGCGACAGGGCATTGAATCTCAGACCGGCCAGCCTCAGATGGCATATTCTTCCGTTGCAGGAGAGGATTTCGGCATCGCTTTCCACGTTGACATCCAGCCGGAAGATCTGATAGTCTATGCGGATGAAGACCTGATTGGTCATGTGGTTACGAACATATTGAAGAACGCCATTCAGGCTCCAGGGACTATGAACATCTGGTTCCATGCATATTCCGATTCCCAAGAGGCCGTGGTGATGGACATCGGCAATGACGGCGAGCCGATTCCAGAAGATGTGGCCAGGCACATATTCATGCCATTCTTCACGACGAAGAAAAACGGGAGCGGCATCGGGCTCCCAATCGCCCGGCAAATCATGCGGCTCAGCGGAGGTACTGTAACCCTTGTCACATCTCAGCCTCGCCAACCGGCATTCGACCCAGCCAGCCCTCTGGCATCAGATACCACCCATGCATCAGACACCACAGGATCGTCCCTTCGCACTATATTCGAACTGAAGTTCCCTTAGTCCCCGCAACCACTCCATCCGCCGTTGTCGCTCCTGTTTTCCGCAATGGGGCACCCATTCGAGCCGTTTGCTGAGATTATATTGAGGGGCTCGGTTACTTCGTCTCTCTGCAGGTCACTCGGGAGTGGATATGGCTTACGATGCGATGAAGTGAAAGATGACTAATTTTTGCCAGCTTCAACTGGCAGCCAAAAGTCAGAGTAACCCCAACGCAGGCCGCTCAGATGCACTTCGCCTCCCGAGCGATTTGCAAGGGGCTACTGTATTAAAAGTCGATGCCTAACCTTCCGCCTTAGCCCCTTTCAGAAAGCCAGGATCGCACACTGTCACGGTGGTTCGGGACCTCACGGTGTGCAGAAAGCCTGGATCGCACACTGTCACGGTGGTTCGAGGTCTCACGGTGTGCAGAAAGCTCGAATCGCCAGCATCGGCAACCAACGGAGGCGGCTTTGTCCGAGATCAGAAGGCGAAGCCTATGCCGAAGTATATGCTGAGTTGGGAATACTCATTGTTGCGGGAATTCATTCTGTGATGCTGGACTGTGAAGTCGTAAGTGCCTGGTTCACAGCGGTGCGGCAAATTCTTAAAGTCATATATGCCAATGCAGTCGAGCAATGAGCCGAAATACCTTGAACAAGGATCGAAATAGTGAATCAGGGCGAAGCCCGTCCTGACCATGAAGCCATTGTGTGCTTCGAAGCGGTAACCGACATTGAAGTAACCGTAACCCCTAAGTAGCGTATTCCTGACTTTATCCAGATTCTTGTATGTTCGATCACAGCCCGCATAGTCTGTAAGATAAATGGCGGCGTCATTCCTCGACGTGACGATTTCCTGCATGTTTTGCTCTTCTACGAATTGCAGGGACCCGATTACGCCGAGGCCCAGCTCAACATGAGCCCTGTGTTCAGGCAGCAGCAGATAGGTGAGGCCTAGAGGTACGGAGAGATAATAATCATTGAGATGGACCTCGCAATCTGAATCATTACAGCCCCATGAGAAAGAGTACATATAGCCTGAGGAAAAGTAGCTAGCCCCGGTCCTCAATAAAAGTTTCTGATGCTTCATCAGCTGGCGTTCATAGCCCAGCCCGAATAAATTTGAGGCCGATCCCATCTCGAAAAAGAAGCGATTGGAATATTCACGGATGGGGATTGAAGTCTGAGCAGCTGAATTGATGCAGAACATGGCCATCAATGCGGCCACTATGGCGGAGGTCTTTAGCAATGAATTCATATCGTGGGTCTCGGATGTCCAAAAACTACCAACTAAATCCAAAGAGCATAAAACCTTGCATGAAATTATTGACAATCTGCTATTCTGTCACAGTCATATATTCCAGAGGCTCTGCTTCAGTAATTTTGATCACCCTAGACATTTTCCCCATGGGGGTCCAAGCTTTTAATATTTGTCGGCAACGATGACAACAAAAATACGTGCGGAATTGCACATGGGTGTTGCCGACCTGGTTTTTAAATTATGGGTAGGGAATGTGCGACTTCAACTGAGAGCATTGTAGGGTAAGTGACTGTTCCCAACTATTTCTGAGATACGTAGGTTTTACCCTAACCCTTTTTCATTTGCCGATGGCTACATGAGTGGGGCAAAGAGGCGGAATATGTTGTCGATGAGGGTCTTGTAGTATGGGCGCTTGTCCCATTCCTCCTTCGTGATCTCTCGGCAGTCATCAAGATCGCTCTGGAATATTCTCTTGTAATATATTGCTGTCTCCTCGTCGTAGATGTAGGTATTTACCTCATAGTCAATGTCGAAGCTGCGGTAATCCAGGTTGGCGGTCCCGATGCTGGTCACGTAGTCATCGCAGACGAAAGTCTTGGCATGTATGAATTGATTCTTTAGGAATATCTTGACTCCTGCGTCGAGGGCTTCCGAGTAATATGCCTTGTTGGCAGGGCGCATGAATACATTGTCTGCCCTTTTAGGCAGCATCAGGCGCACATCCACCCCGCACAGGGCCGCCGCCTTCAAAGCGTGCATCACTGGCTCAGTAGGCACGAAGTAAGGTGTCTGGAGCCAGATGTACTTCTTGGCGTGCAGCAGGAACCATTCGTAGCTGAATTGCAAGATAGGGAAGACCCTGGATGGCTCATCCGGCACAATCTGCATCAGCTTGTTCTTCAGAACAGGGTGGACGGCATTGATTTCAATGTGCCCAGGCACATCCTGCAAGGCAGAAGCCGCATTCTCTGCCGTTACTCTGTTGTCAGACGTTTCCATGTTGTCATCCTGACGAAAGTCAGGACCTATTCCCTTCGAAGAACCTTCTTGCATCTGCGCCTGAGGAAAATATTCTATCAGCGGCTTGTCGATGGTGCCGCCACCCGTCAGCCAGGCATCCAGGAACAAATACTGCAAGGTAGCCACGGCCTTGCCCGTGATCCTCATGTGCGTGTCGCGCCATTCCTTGAAATAATGATTGTTGATGTTCATCCCACCGGTGTAGCCTATCCGCCCATCAATGATCACTATCTTGCGGTGATCCCGGAAGTTAAGCCTCGTAGCCATATCGAGCACATGTTGCCTTGGATTCGTGAATTTGACTACTTCCACCCCCGCCTTACGCATATTCTCATAGTATTTCGAGCTGATTGGCAGGTTAGCTATATTCTCATGGATGAATCTCACCTTCACCCCCTCTCTTGCCTTGGCCATGAGCAACTCCTTTATGCATTTGCTGCTGTCGTCGTTTCCGAAGTGGAAATATTCCATGTGGATGGTCTCCTTCGCATTCTTTATGTCTTCGCAAAGCAGCTCGAACTTGCGGTGTCCCCATGAGATTATCTCTATGTCGTTGCCATCGGTGAGGGTAGGGTAACTGTTCTGTCCCACGAGCCTGGTCATGGCAATGTATTCTGGTCTCAGCATTTTCTCTGCCTCATGGCCGAATAACAGGTTCTTTATCTCCTCGGTTGCCCCCTCGTTGAAAGCATCCGTGAATCGTTGGTGCCGGCGCTGGAATATCCAATGGTGCCGGTAATTGATTCCGAACATGTAGTACAGGATGAGCCCGACGGCTGGCAGGAAGGCTATCACTAGCAGCCACGCGAATTTTTTTCCGGAATCTCCTGAGTCTATGATTATCATGATCACCGTGGTGATGATCAGCAAGACATACAGGATGGTGAATATGGTCCGCAGTATCATTGGTTATACGATTTTCCCTATTAAAGTCGCCGACGTGCAGGAAGTGACCTTAACGCTTACATAGTCTCCCGCAACGTGTCCTTTGCCTGGGAAAACGCACATTTTGTCGCTACCGGTGCGTCCGCAAAGCTCCTCCTGGTTTCTCTTGGAAGGGCCCTCCACGAGGACTTCGAACGTTTTGCCCACATCCCTCTGATTGCTTTCCAGGCTCAGCTGGCCTTGCAGTGCGATTATCTCGTTCAGCCTGCGGGTTTTCACATCGGCTGGCACGTCGTCGGGATAATTCCTTGCCGCCAGCGTGCCGGGGCGTTCGGAATATTGAAACATGTAGGCGTAATCGAACCCAGCCTCGCGGAATATCGAAAGGGTCAGCTGATGATCCTCATCTGTCTCGGAGCAGAAGCCTGCGATCACGTCGGTCGTGATTCCGCAGTCCGGCATCACCTCCCGAATCTTGCGCACCCTCTCCAGATACCATTCGTGGGTGTAGCGCCTCCTCATCTTCTCCAGCAGGCGGTTGCTTCCCGACTGCACGGGCAAATGAATATGATGGCAAATATTCTTTTGCCGGGCCATGGCCTCTATCAGTTTGTCGCTGATGTCCTTGGGATGGTTTGTCGCGAATCGCACGCGGAGCGAGGGGTTCAGCCTCGCGACCATTTCCAGGAGGTCTGGAAAGTCAATGTCTTCGGCATCGGTCTTCCAGTGATACGAGTCCACGTTCTGGCCAAGCAGCGTAACTTCTTTGTAGCCTTTCTCAATCACGTCCCGGACTTCAGTCAGAATAGTCTTTGGGTCGCGGCTGCGTTCGGCTCCGCGGGTGTAAGGAACCACGCAGTACGAGCACACATTGTTGCAGCCGCGCATGATGGTCACGAAAGCTGAAACCCCGTTTTTGTCCATCCGGACAGGAATGATGTCCGAATAGTTTTCTTCTCGGGAGAGCAGCACGTTTATTTTAGGTCTTTCTGGGGCCACTTCTCGCAACATTTCCGGCAGCGACCTATAGGCATCCGGGCCAGCGACTATGTCCACTTTCCCTGTCTGTATCAGCTTATCCTTCAATCTTTCCGCCATGCACCCTACGATGCCGACGACCACTCCAGAGCGAGACTCTTTCTCTTGGTTAAAAACCTCCAGCCTTCCCCATATTCTTTGTTCCGCATTGTCCCTTACCGAGCAGGTGTTTGCTAGGATTACGTTGGCATCTGACATATTCGCTGTCCTTTCGTATCCTTCCTTGCCGAGGATGGAGAAAATGACCTCCGAATCCACGACATTCATCTGGCACCCGTATGTTTCGATGTAAATTTTCTTTTTCATGAGTATGCGAAGCTGTTCTGAACGCTTTGGCAAAGATATGCATTTTTACGTTAATT
>JAQYTJ010000057.1 GCA_028724885.1 Bacteroidales bacterium
CTGGCTGGAATCTGAAGAAAATGATGAAGGACCTTGCAAAGAAGAGCGCAAAGACTTTATTTGTCTTGTTGCAAATCCTCTTCGGAGATCCTCAATATAAATTACAAACTGCGCAATAGGCAGTTGTTAAGGATTGACTATTTAAAAAATTCTTTCCAATGTTTTGAATATTGGAAAGAATTGGAAAGTTTCAGACTATTCCCATCGTACCTTGGAACAATTTAGCGATGCTCGTCGCTGACGTTCACAATTCACGGAAACGTAAAGCCGGCTAAAAATCACTTTTTAGCCGGCTCCATATTAGGTTACTTTCCTATAAATATTTTATCCAAGCGTGTGTATGGCTAGGCCGGAGCGGAGCTTCGGTTCGAACCATGTCGTCTTTGGCGGCATTATGTTACCGGTGTCTGCGATGTTGATGAGCTGTTGCATGGAAACTGGGTAGAGGGCGAAAGCCACCATCATCTCTCCGCTGTCAACGCGGCACTTCAATTCACCCAGCCCTCTTATTCCGCCAACGAAATCGATTCTGTCATCAGTACGCAAATCTTTGATGTCAAGAACCTTGTCCAGGACGAGGTGAGATAGTATTGTCACATCCAGAACCCCGATAGGATCGTTGTTATCGTATCTGCCAGGCAAAGCCTCCAGCGAGTACCATTTACCATCAAGGTACATCGAGAAGTTGTGAAGGTGTGCCGGGTAATATATCTCAGCACCCATTTCTTTTACTTCGAAGTCCAGTTCTAGCGCATTCAGGAATTGTTCCTTGGTCCGCCCATTGAGATCTTTGACGACCCTGTTGTAGTCCAGGATCTTCAGCTGGCTTTCAGGGAAGCACACCGCCATGAAGTAATTATATTCCTCGTTTCCGGTATGGTGAGGGTTCTGAGCTCTCTTCTCGGCTCCCACGCGTGCGGCGGCGGCAGTGCGGTGGTGGCCATCAGCTACATAAACAGCATCCACGTGATTACCGAACTCGGAGGTGATGCGAGCAATCGTGGCATCGTCGTCTATTACCCAGAACTTGTGTCCGAAGTCGTTCTCATCGACGAAATCGTATTCTGGCTCCTTCTTCACGGTTTCGGCAATAATGTCCTCAAGCACTTTGTCGTCCTTATAGGCAAAGAACACAGGCTCGATGTTGGCGTTCTGGATGCGAACGTGAATCATGCGGTCATCTTCCTTGTCCTTGCGAGTAAGCTCGTGCTTCTTGATCTTGCCTGTGGCATAGTCATCTGTGTGAGCACAAAGAACCAGACCATACTGCGTTCTGTCACCCATCGTCTGGGCATAGACGTAGTAGCATTCTTTCGGATCATGCCGCAGCCATCCCTTCGTCTGCCACTCCTGGAAATTCTTCACTGCCTCGTCGTAGACTCTAGGGTCGTGGTCTTCGAGAATAGGGTTGAAGTCAATCTCTGGCTTGGTAATATGCAGAAGAGATTTTTCACCTGCCATCCTCTTCGCCTCCTCAGAGTTCAGCACGTCATACGGTGGAGCCGCAACCTCTGTCACAATATCTTTAGGCGGCCTTATAGCCGCGAATGGTTTTACTCGTACCATGTTTTATGATTTTTCTGTCGGTGAAGCTAAAGGCGCCTAAACTCCCTGTCGGTCCTTGGCACAATTAGAAGTGTACCATGGCGCAGCCATGGTGGGGATCCTAGGATTTTAAGGCGCTTTAGCGCAGCCGATGCTATTACTATTTATTTACTTGGAATCTAGCATTCCCAGTCTTGAAGAAATCGACAATCTGGCGGGCAGCGGCGATACCGGCATTCATGTTGGCCTCGGCGGTCTGAGCCCCCATCTTCTTTGTAGTGGCGAATATGCGAAGCCCGAATTTCTCTTTCATGGCAGCGTAATTGTCAGGAGCCACGTCCGTGATGTATTTCAGATCCTCTCTCTCTGCGAGAGCCTTCTCCAGTCCAGCCTCATCGATGACCTCCTTGCGTGCCGTGTTCACTAGGCAGGCACCCTTAGGCATCTTGGAGATGAGGTCGTAACCTATTGAGCCTATGGTCTGTGGAGTAGCAGGGATGTGGATGGAAATGAAATTGCAAGAAGAATACATGTGTTCCAGAGAGTCGGCAGGCTCAGCCCCAGCCTCACGAATCTTCTCCGCAGGAATGAACGGATCAATTGCCATCACCTGCATCCCGAGAACCTCAGCCTTCTTGCCAACCAGCCTTCCGACGTTGCCGAAAGCTTGGATGCCAAGCTTCTTGCCCTGAATTTCCGAGCCAGTGGCAGGAGTGAACTGATTGCGGCTCATGAATATCATGAAGGCTATGGCGAGTTCGGCGACAGCGTTGGAGTTCTGTCCTGGAGTATTCATCACGACCACATTGTGAGCCGTGGCTGCTGCAAGGTCGATGTTATCATAGCCTGCGCCTGCGCGAACCACGATTTTCAGGTTCTTGGCAGCGTCCAGCACATCAGGCGTCACTTTGTCGGAACGGACGATGAGGGCATCGGCATCAGCGACGGCAGCGACCAGTTCAGATGCATCAGCATATTTCTCAAGCTTTGCGAACTCGTAGCCTGCGTTTTTTACTATTTCTTCGATTCCAGCCACCGCTGTGGCGGAAAAAGGTTTCTGTGTTGCGACTAATACTTTCATGGCGTTTATTTCTTAAGATTTTCGAATTCTTTCATGCAGTCCACCAGAGCCTGAACGTCGGAAAGCTCGCAGGCATTGTACAGAGATGCCCTGAAGCCTCCCACGCTGCGGTGACCCTTGATGCCAATCATGCCCTGGCCTTTGGCAAAAGCCATGAATTCATCTTGCAGAGCCTCGTGGCCAGGAGCCATCACGAAACATACGTTCATTATGGATCGGTCTTCCTTTGCTGCCGTTCCTACGAATAACGAGTTGCGGTCGATTTCGCTGTATAGCAGGGCCGCTTTCTCTTCGTCACGTTTGCGCATGGCCTCAACTCCGCCCATGCTCTTTATCCACTTAAGAGTCTCGTTCATGACGTAGATGGCGAATACCGGAGGTGTGTTGAACATGGATCCTTTATCTATATGTGTGCGGTAGTCAAGCATCGTAGGAATATACCTTGTCACCTTTCCTAGGGAGTCTTTGCGGATGATAGCGAATATTACGCCGGCAGGACCCACATTTTTCTGGGCTCCACCGTAGATGAGCTGATACTTGCTTACGTCAACCGGGCGGCTCATGATGTCAGATGACATGTCTGCGATAAGAGGCACCGGGCAGTCGTAATCTTCCTTGATTTCTGTTCCGTAGATGGTGTTGTTTGTCGTGATGTGCAGGTAATCCAAGTCATGAGGAATTTCGTATCCCTTAGGAATATAGGTGTAATTCTTATCGGCTGAGCTGGCAATGGCATAAGCATTGCCGATGCCGGCTGCCTCTTTCAGGGCTTTCTTTGCCCATACGCCAGTTTCCAGATATGCAGCCTTATGTTCCAGATAGTTCATGGCTACATAAAGGAACTGCAGGGAAGCGCCACCGCCAAGGAATACAACTTCATGTGTGTCGGGAATACGCAGAAGCTCCTTCCAGAGAGCTCTGGTCTCTTCCATGGTTTCTTCCCACTCTTTTGTCCTGTGAGATATGCTCAGTACGGAAACACCTGTACCTTTGAAATCCCGGATTGCTTCTATTGATTTTTCAAAAGCGATCTCAGGAAGCAGGCATGGGCCTGCATTGAATACGTGAACTTTTGCCATATTTTAGAAAATATTTAAGTATTATTAAATAATGAGGTTTTAAATCAAAACAAAAACCGAGGTAAATATAAATAAATTAAAAGTGATTTCCAACTAAGTTCGGGAATATATTAATTTATCTGTATCCTAATAGGTAGGAAATGATTGCCATACGCACGTACATGCCGTTTCCGGCCTGCTGGAAATAGTAGGCGTATGGGGTAGAATCCACGTCTGTCGCGATCTCGTTCACTCTAGGAAGCGGATGCAGAATCCTCATATTTTTTTTGACTCCGCCGAGCATCGAGGCGCTAAGCCTGTACACGTCCTTCACTTTGTTATATTCATACATGTCGGAGAATCTTTCCTGCTGAACCCTGGTCATGTATAGGATGTCGCAGGCATTCAAGGCATATTCTATATTGTCAGTCTGCACATAAGGAATATGCTTGGAGTCGAGCAAGTCGAGATATTTTTGAGGCATTTTCAGCTCATCTGGAGCAGTGTAGACGAACTTTGTCTTGAACAAGCTTAGCGCCTCAGTCAGCGAATGCACCGTGCGTCCGTATTTCAGGTCTCCCACCATATCTATGACCAGGTCGTCCAAGCATCCCTGGGTCTTCTGAATGGAATATAGATCCAGAAGCGTCTGGGTTGGATGCTGGTTTGCTCCGTCGCCTGCGTTGATCACTGGCACAGATGCCACGCTGGCAGCCACGTCGGCGGCTCCTGCTTGAGGATGGCGCATCACTATCATGTCCACGTAGTTGGAGACTATCTTGATGGTGTCTTCAAGCGTCTCGCCCTTGGTCTGGGACGTATTCCTGTTATCCGGGAAACCGATTACTCTTGCCCCAAGACGGTTTACAGCGGCCTCGAATGAGAGCCTCGTCCTGGTTGAAGGTTCGAAAAATAGGCAGGCTATCACCTTGCCGGCCAAGAAGTTCTGTTCTCTGTCGGCCTCGAATTCGCGAGCAATGTCCAGAACGTGGAGCATCTCATCCTTGGAGAAGTCCCTGATTGAAATAAGATTCTTTGGCATATTCATTAATATATTAAAGTTCGTTAGTCCAGCCATCGGCTTTCCCTATGTCATGTTGCCTCAACAGTGCAGCCCTCTATCTTGGACAATCGCATGATAAAATCATTTTCAACGGAGAGCCTCACCCTTGCCTCCATGGAGCATGCGTTTCCGAAGTTCTGCCCACGCTGAGTCAGCCCCATATTCTTAATCACTTCCATCACAGCATTCATCTGGGCATATTCGAAAGACAGCTTGAACCATTTCCCCTCAACTTTCTCCACAACGCCGGCATTGTCCAGAGCCTCGGCAGCAGCTGTCTTGTAAGCTCTTATGAGTCCTGGAATGCCCAGCTTTATGCCCCCGAAATACCTTACTACGGCGACCAGCACGTCACTCAGTCCCCTTGAATCAATCTGCCCTAGAATTGGCCGGCCAGCCGACGAAGATGGCTCCCCATCATCGTTAGTGCGGAACTTGTCGCCCTTGTATCCAAGCCTGTAAGCATAGCAATGATGCCTGGCATCGTGATATTCCTTTTTTAGGCTGCTCACGATGTCCTTGACCTCTGCCTCGCTTTCGACTGGATAAGCAAATGAAATAAACCGGCTGCCATTGTCTTTGAACAGCCCCTCGCCACGAGCCGGAATGCTCATGTACGCATCTTGGATGATATTATCGGAAGTGCTCATTCCAAGAATACGAATATACCGAATCCCAATGGAAATTGCAACATTCAATGCCTTAATGTTCTCACGAAAGTATTTTTTCATATCTTTGAGAAAATTTAAGAGTATATGAAAAAAGACATTGCTGAGATATTGAAAGAGACAGTCGCTGTGCTGAAAGACGGCGGCACAATTCTTTACCCTACAGACACAGTTTGGGGGCTTGGCTGCGATGCGACTAATCCTGGTGCCGTGGCGAAAATTTACGATATCAAGCATCGCTCGGACAGTAAGGCCCTAGTCCTGCTAGCCTGCGACTTGGACATGGTCGCAAAATACATCAATGTGGTCCCTCAGATGGCTATTCATCTCGTGGATGTGAACGATAAGCCCATGACAATCATCTACCCTGGTGCCATCACTTATCCAAGGTTTGCCGAGGAAGAGTCTCAGAAGGCGGACAGATTCCATCTAGCATGCAATGCGGTGGCTGAAGACGGAACGGTTGGAATCCGCATTCCGATGATGGATTTTTGCCGGCAGGTCACTTTCAAGCTTGGCAGACCAATTGTCTCCACTTCCGCCAACATCTCTGGCGAGCCCACGCCAAAGACATATTCAGATATTCCCTCAGCTATAAAAGATGCCGTTGATTACATCGTCGATCCGTCATTGGAGGCAGGAGCCACCGGGCTTTCCTCCCAGATCATCAAAGTGGGGCTGGACGGGGAAATTCAAATAATACGAAAATAAAAGCCAGGATTTGCATGCGCAGATCCTGGTTTTTCGATGATTAGCAAGGATCGTTAGCGGATGTTCATGACGTAAGGCATCCTTGCGAACATGATTGGCTGCTCGGTGGGGCCTTTCATCCAAGAGCGACCCCAATGCCATATATTCCTGGCTTCGTTCTCGAACATCGTGCCTTTGAACATGGCTATTGCGGCTTCTTCTCCGCTGTCCTGACCTAGCCCAAGCTGATCCATGATTTGTTCTATTTTAGATTTAGGTGAAGGGTAGGTAACGATGCTCCAAGAGTCCAGGTCATCATCCCCTGCAGCAGATGCAGCATATTCAAGAGCATCATAAAGCCCCCCTATTTCATCAACCAGTCCGATTTCTATGGCATCTGCTCCGGTCCATACGCGGCCTTGAGCTATGCTGTCCACTGCGGCAGGCTTCATTCCCCTACCTTCCGCCACGGTGTTTACGAACAGTTCGTAAATGTCCTCGATGCTTCTCTGCATGTAAGCATGCTCGGCCTCGTCGAGAGGGCGAGTGAATGAAAGTGCGTCGGAATGCTCGTGGGATTTCACGCTCACTAAATTCACGTGAGCTATGTCTTTTAAGGCTTTGCTCAAATCAGGTAGGGCTGCGAAAACTCCGATGGAACCAGTCAGGGTTGTTGCGTCAGAGAATATCCTGTCGCAGCTGTTGGAAATCCAGTAGCCGCCTGAAGCCGCATAAGACCCGTATGATGCAATGACAGGCTTGTAGTCCCTAAGGGCATCCACCTCTTCTTTGATTTTGTTTGCGGAGAGCACTGTCCCTCCTGGAGAATTCACCCTGAAGACCACGGCCTTCACCGTAGAGTCGGCTCTTACTTTTGAGAGCATGGAGGCGAACCTATCTCCTGAGATATTGTTCGGATCGTTGCCTTCCACTATATTGCCTTGGGCGTAGACTATAGCTATTTTTCGCTTAGCGCTGGAATTGTTTGTAATTTTGGCTGCAGTGTAATTCTCGAAAGGAATCAGGTTGACATCCTTGTAGGACTCTTTCTCGGCGAGATCGGCGATCTTGTTTTTGTAATCTTCGATGGACAGAGTGCCGTCGACGAGATTATGCTTCACCATGTCTTCTGGAGTCACCAGCGAAAGATTGTTGATGAAGAAATTGAGAGAATCGAGCGAGATGCCTCTAGCCTCTGCGGTCTCGGTTCCGATGGTCTCCCAGATTGAGGAAATCATTTCTTGATTCTGGTACTCGTTCTCAGGGCTTGGGGCATTCTTGACGTACATCTCTCCGGCACTCTTGTATTTTCCGTGGCGAATCAGCTGCACGTTGATTCCCAATTTGTCCAGAAGGTCTTTCAGAAAAATCATCTGGCTGCTCACGCCCAGCATGAATACGTTCCCACCATGATGGCTCGTGGTGTAGATTTTATCGGCTACCGATGCCAAGTAATATGAGCCGGACGTGAAATTCACACCATAGGCCATTATAGACTTACCTCCTGAGCGGAAGTCTGTGAGTGCTTTCCTGAGTTCTTCTATGTTGGCTATGCTGGAAGACATTCCGTCGACTTTCATCAGAAGATATTTTATGCCGGGATCCTCAGATGCAGTGTTCAATGCCTTTATGGCTTTTCGCAGACTTACGTTCTGTACTTCCTGGCTCTGGAGAGGTAAGCTGAGGCTCTCGTTTTCGCTGTCCGTAAGCTGGAATTTAGACATATCCATAAGCAGAACCCCTTCCTTCGGCAGCATGGTGGCTTGCTGCGCAGACATGGTCTGGAGAGAGGCCGCCATGGATCCGAAAACCATGAAGAACAGTATGACTTTAATTATGCCCCACACGAAGAGACCCAGCAAGACTGCGAGGACCCATTTGATAAAATCTTTCATATTCATAACTCTGGTAGTCTGATTGATACAAATGTAAGCAATTTTGCTAACTTTGCATTAAAAGTAATGAAAATGTCACAAAAACCTTCAATACCAAAGGGGACGCGTGATTTCGGCCAGGCAGAGATGACCCGCCGCAACTATATCTTCGATATAATCAAAAGCGTCTTCAAGACTTTCGGATATTCCCAGATAGAGACCCCTGCGATAGAGAACCTCTCCACTTTGCTGGGGAAGTATGGGGACGAGGGCGACAAACTGCTTTTCAGGGTGCTGAATAGTGGGGATGCCTTCGGCGGAATCAATTTCAATGAATATATTGATACGGCTTCGGGTTCTGTGAATAGCTCCGCGCTTTCCAAGGCAGTGTGCGAGAAAGGGCTGCGATATGACCTCACGGTGCCTTTCGCTCGTTATGTGGTGCAGCACCAGAGCGAGATTTCTTTTCCATTCAAAAGGTTCCAGCTGCAGCCTGTGTGGAGGGCGGACAGGCCGCAGAAAGGACGCTATCGTGAGTTCTACCAGTGTGACGTGGACGTGATTGGTTCCAAGTCGCAAGTAAATGAGCTTGAATTAGTTCAGATAGTTGATAAGGTTTTCAGCCTGCTGGACGTAAATGTTTTCATAAAGATTAACAATCGGAAGGTACTGACGGGGTTCGCTGAAATCTGCGGTTTCCCGGATAAGGTCGTGGACATCACCGTCGCAATTGACAAGCTGGACAAGATTGGCATGGAAAGCGTGGAGGAAGAAATGCGCGAGAAAGGGCTTACAGATGGGGCCGTGGCAGTGATAGAGCAGATTCTGACGCTGTCCGGAACCTCTCCTGAGAAACTCGCTGCCATGCGAGTCCTGATGAACGGAGGTTCGGCTTCAGGCATTGTGTCTGAGACTGGGCTCAGAGGCTTGGATGAGCTTGAGGAACTCTTCGGGCTCATCGGTGCAGCTGGGGTTCAGAGTCGTGTCGAGATGGACCTCTCTCTGGCCCGCGGCCTGAACTATTACACTGGCGCAATTTTCGAGGTAAAAGCACTTGACTTCCAGATAGGGAGCATCTGCGGCGGAGGACGCTACGATAATCTTACAGGAATATTCGGACTTCCGGACATGTCCGGAGTCGGGATTTCTTTCGGGGCCGACAGAATCTATGACGTGATGACTGGACTAGACAAATTCCCGAAAGGGCTGGATTCTTCCACGACCCTGTTGTTTGCGAATATGGATGCGGCCTCGCTGAAGTACATATTCCCGATTGCCAAGGCACTGAGGGATAGGTCCATTGGGGTCGATGTCTATCCTGATGCCTCCAAGCTGAAGAAGCAGTTCGACTATGCCGAGCGCAAGTCGATACCCTTTATCTCGATAAATGGAGAGAATGAGGCTTCTGCAGGTCAAGTGAACATCAAGAATATGTTTACTGGCATCCAGCAAACCTTCTCAAAAGACGACGTGGAAGGAATCGAGGCCTTCTTGAAGGCTTAGCCTGTTACAGCTTTTTTGTATTACATCAGTCCTTTGGCATGAGGAATGTGTTAGAGGCTGTTTTACGTCAGCCCCATGACGAGAGGAATGTGTTTGAGGTTCGGAGAAAATAAAATTTGGATAATAAAAAAAAATCCGTATCTTTGTAGTCCTAAATAATACCGCGGGGTAGAGCAGTTGGTAGCTCGTCGGGCCCATAACCCGGAGGTCAGAGGTTCGAGTCCTTTCCCCGCTACTTGAAAGAGGTAGTCCATTAAGGGCTGCCTCTTTTTGAATATGGGAGTCCGGAGACGCTTACTTAAGACCGTTAGGGATGTCCCAACGGTCCCGTCATCCTGACGAAAGTCAGGATCTATATTATCGAAGGCCTAGATCCTGAATCAAGTTCAGGATGACGTGGTGGGACGCTCAGGATGACGTGGTGGGACGCTCGGGATGACGTGGTGGGACGCTCGGAATGGCGTGGTGGGACGCTCGGAATGGCGTGGTGGGACGCTCAGGATGACGTGGTGGGACGCTCGGAATGACGTGGTGGGACGCTCGGAATGACGTGGTGGGACGCTCGGAATGGCGTGGTGGGACGCTCGGAATGACGGGTAGGTTGTTCAGGGGGTGCGGGTGATGATGCTGGCAGCGATGGCGAGGACTTGGATGAGTCCGAAGTCGATGACGAGTTGGGCAGTCATTGAATCTAGGGATTTGATGGCTTCGGGGTGGTCGGTCGAGTGAGCCGAAAACATGCACCTTATGTTCCGGACGGCGGTCTGAGCGGTGAGAACCACGGCGACACAGGTCCAAGGCAGTATTCCAAGGATGCAGCATGCTAGAATTCCAGCATATGCCAAGATCGTGTAAACGGCATATTTATATTTGCTGCATTTCAGCCCTAGCAGCATCGCCTGAGTCGTGATGGAGGCCTTTCCGTCGTCGCATATGTCTCTGGTGTTGTTCGCATGCAGGATATTCACGATTAGCAGCCCTATCGGCGCAGTGACAGCAAGAATATGCCAGTCCAGAGTCGACAGCAAGCTGTAAGTCACGCCGAGGGGAACCAGAATGCCGAATATTATGAATATGCATAAGTCCCCTAAGGCATGATATTTAAGAATATAATAGAAGTAGGTGCCGATCACTCCGAGCGACCCTATCCAAAGAATATGTGGCCCTGCGAAGAGGAATATCAGCATGCCTATGAATATGCCGATTGCTAGTGCCATTAGCCCGAAATTCAGTATCTGGCGAGGCGTGAAAACCCCATTCACGAGCATGCGGCTGGAGCCGAAAGTGCCAGCGCGATCGACCCCATGATTGAAATCGTAGTAATCGCTGATCAGATTCCCCGCAATCTGGAATATTACAGCCCCACAGACGGCGAATATTCCCAATAGCCAGGAAGGAACGCTCCAGGCAGACAATGGTGCGTGGCAGCCCATTCCGCCAGGGTCGGTGATGCCAGACCTGACAGACCAGAAGGCGTAGGCGAAGGCTATCAGAGCCGGAACGAAAGAGGCCGGAAATGACCAAGGACGAGTAGCAAGAATCCAATTATTCATGAAGGCATATTCCAATATTGATTGCTTGCAAAGATAATATTTTTCATTGCGAAACTAAATAATGTGATATTTTGGGGGCAGGTGCAAAACCCTGTGTTTAATAACAAAATCATGAATACGTGAGAGCCTTTGGATGAACGCCTCCCCGGATGTGTCACGGGTTCGGAACAAACGGCTACTATGCGTCGCCACTTGCCAGTAATTGTTAAAAAATACGACATCGTTTCAAGGCCACGGGTTCGGCGGAA
>JAQYTJ010000058.1 GCA_028724885.1 Bacteroidales bacterium
CTGGCTGGAATCTGAAGAAAATGATGAAGGACCTTGCAAAGAAGAGCGCAAAGACTTTATTTGTCTTGTTGCAAATCCTCTTCGGAGATCCTCAATATAAATTACAAACTGCGCAATAGGCAGTTGTTAAGGATTGACTATCTAAGTTCGTCGGCTGGGTTGGTCCTGGCTGCGGAGAGGGTCTGCCAGAAGACGGACAGGAATGAGATGGCAAGGGATATGGCTACAGCCACGACGAAGATCCACGCATAGCCGGAAATCCGGTCAATAAAGGATTCAAGGTACTTTCGCGAAGCCCAGACGGCCACAGGAACCCCGATCACGCATGCAATCAGCACCATTATCATATAGTCCGTCACATTCTTAGCAAGTTCTCTTTCCACTGTTCCGCCGAACACCTTTCGTATGGCAATGTCGTGCGCCCTCTCATCGGCGAAATATCCGCTCATAGCTATGAGTCCAAGCAGGGAAATCATTATCGAGATGAGCATGAACATCTCCAGCAGCCTCATGTTATCCAGGGCAGGTTTGAGAGCATCCTTGTAGGCATCGTCAAGATAGGAAAGGGTGTAGATTTCCTCCATGCCGGTATCGTTCCATTTTTCGAACGCTTGCCTGATGGCATTCATCGCTTCGCCGTGATCGCCTTTGGTCTCGATGAGCAGCCCTGGCCACCACATGTCGCTGTCGCGTATCACGCTCACGATGATGTTCATCCTTTCCCCTTCGTTGGCGATTGACAACGGGATATCTTTGAACACCCCTGCAAGCTGCTCGCAACCAATGGCTCGCTGACTCAGGGTGTCGATTTGCAGATGGCTGTCATCCAGGCCGGTGGCGCGGAACGCCGTCTGGGAAAACCATACGGAATTGTACATCGGAGCTCCGAAGTTCTTTTCCTGCCTGAAATTCAGCATCGAGAACGCAGTGCTGTCAACCCAGCAGATACGGTATAGTATGTCCTTGCCATCCAATGTGGTCGAATACTGCCCATTGGCGAAGAAGGCAGGACAGCCTTGCGAGAACCCGATGCACTCCACGCAAGGAAGCTCCCTAAGGATATCTGCCAAGGACATGTCTGGCTCCTTGCTCCCGAACGTGTACATGTAAATTTTCTCAGCCGAATCGTAATTCTTCGGTCGCTTCAATGACTTGCCGTATTGAGCCTCCATGACCAGAGCCATGGAGATGAGGAACACTGAGAAGGCACATTGCAGGACTATGAATATCTTGCTGAATACCATCTTGTTGCTTGTCCTGAACGAGCCGCGCACGATGTCTATCGGACGGAAGCGGCTGGCAAAGAGAGCAGGAAGCAGGCCTGACAGGGTGCCGGTAAGGAGGGTCAGCAGGACAAACCCTGCGATGTAGGCAGGCTTGAATTCAATCGTGATGGGCGCCACGGGGTTGCCAAGCAGATTGTTCATCGTCGGAGCCAGAGCTACTGCCATAAGCAGCGCGAAGACAAAGCAGACCGCAGTGAACATGACCGATTCAGCAATATATCTCCAGATTACGCCTGATTGCTGCTCTCCCACGAGCCTACGAGTGGCCATCTCCTTCGCCCTTTTCCCCACCAGCGCGAAATTGAGGTTTATGTAATTGAATATGGCGCAAAGAAGAAGGAGAAGCCCAGCCAAAGATAGAAGCCTCAGGGTGCCGAGGTCTCCCTTGTTGACATTTCCCCAGTCTTTAGAGAAATATATCTCGTCAACCCTCCATATCTTCAGCTTCTCAAAGAAGCCCTTCCCGTAATATTCATACACGTCTTTGCACACAGCCTCAGCCTTGTCATAGAGCACCTGGCGGTCCGTCCCCGGTGCCACTTGCGCAAAAGTGATGACATTCCCAAAATTGTCATAGGCAGCAAGCTTGCTGTACAAATTGCTCTTGTTGCTTGCAATTATGTCGCAATATGAGATGAGCGTAGCCTTGAAATCCTTGACTATGCCGGAAATCATAAGCTCATTGCCACCGATGGAAAGCTGGTCGCCGACTTTCAGGGAATGTTTTGCGGCGAAGGTCTCGCTTATCAAGATGTTGTCCTTGGCATCCAGCGATGAAGGCGAGCCTGACACGAAACCATAGTAAGGGAAGATGTCGAAGAAAGCCTTGTCAGTACCCATCACTTCGGCATTCACGGCAGACTCTCCGATGCGGAAACGTCTCGTCTGCGGAATTATGCTGGTGACCCTCACCACTTCCGGCACCCTAGACTTGAGGGCATCTGGAAAACCGTAGGTAAGGCCAATGCAATCCGGCATGCCGAAGGCGTAGATGTTTTCTCTGTCTGGATTTTCCGTATTGATGGAATATTGCTGGTAAGCGTATGAACCGAAAATCACTACGAAGGCAAGGCTCACTAC
This sequence comes from Bacteroidales bacterium, assembly GCA_028724885.1. Lineage (GTDB taxonomy): Bacteria > Bacteroidota > Bacteroidia > Bacteroidales > UBA932 > Cryptobacteroides. The sequence goes on from JAQYTJ010000058.1 coordinate 2,367, forward strand.
CAGCCCAATAGCTTCGATAATGGCGTAAGCCTTATTGCGAGAAAGGAATCTTAGAAAAGACTTCATCGTGAATCTGTATTTTTTCGCCTTCCGCAGGTACAATCGATGTACCAATTATAGCATATGGCTATCAATCAACACGTTGCATTTCAAAAGACATAGAATAGCCGTAAAGATATTTTACAAAATGCGTAAACTTTGTTTACAACTTACCTGAATCTTCCTGTGTCCAATCCTTCACGCTTCTTCTCGGTATATCCTCCGAATTTCCAGGTCAATGACACTCCCGCCTGACGATAGCACTTATATCCCAACTTCACGTACTGTCCGCCGTAGTCGATGACTGGAGAAATCATCCTCGTATGGAAGATATCGTTGCAGAATATATTGATGAGTCCCCTGCCTCCTGCGAACCCCCAGCGCAGCTTGACATCAAGATTCCCGGAAGCAGGCAGGTCATAATTGCCTTGGATTCCTTTGGAACGGATAAATCCGTTCACCAGCAGCTTGAGACTGTGCTTCTTGGACAGGGTGAAGGTATTGTTCATCACCGCCATCCCAAAGACGATGTCTCTGTCGAAAGGAATGTCATAGAAGTCACTGTCCTTTTCTCTCTGCCAAGTGCCGATAAGCGTCGTGCGGCCAGTCCACCACTCACCTACATTGAAAGGTATCGAGGCCTGGATGCCACCCTGTTGCATGAAGTCCTCGTTCAAAGTGCGGTACGTCTGCACCAGACGGTCCGGATTCTGATACAGCAGCTGGATGAAATAGTCCTTAATGTGACTGAAATATGCAGTGAACACATATTTGCTTTTCAAGATGTAGGAAAGAGCGGCCTGATATTCCTTGCTTGGCCGCAGTGTAGGGTTGCCCACGATTTCAGTATAGGCATCGGAATGGGTCGTCGTGCTCTGCAGAGACCAGTAATCCGGATACCCTTTGTCCGAAGACAGCCCCAGCTGGACGATGTGCCCTGCAGTAGGGAGCCAAGTGACATTCAGCGTCGGATACACCGACCAATTATCCCACGCTGCATTCTTGAAATGCTCCACAGCCAGAGAACCGTCCATCATCCATTTTTCCGAGAATGACTTGCTGAATCCAGCATAAACATTTTGCGATTGCTCATTCAGTTTCGAGCTGAATCCGTCGTCCCCTCCGACGTTTATCTTGCCGCCCGTAGCAGGATCATAGTACCACTGGAAACTCTTGTCCTTCGCCCATTCCAGATTCGCTCCGTAGTTCAATTCCCAGCCGTTTTCGAGGCTATGCTCCTGAGCCGCAAACACCTTCCATCGGTTGATCGTCTGGCGGTCTTCTGTACGGTAATGGCTGTCCACTCCCTCGAATGTGCTTTTGAGCAGCTGGTCGGATGGCGCATTGTAATGCGTGTATTCTGCGCCAAGCGAGAGCCCGAAAGGAGCCTTATAGTCTGCACGGAAATTGTGCAGATGATTGTCTTCACCTAACCTGGCCGTCGAAACCTGTGTTCCAGTCGTACTGATATCCGTTCCTCTCTCGCTAACGCTGCTATTATACACTAGGCTTGCCCTGTGCTTCTCGCTGAAGAAATAATCAGCGCCCCAACGCACCTGGTGATTCCGGTCCCAGGCATCCACTAACTTCTCCACATCAATATCGTGAACGCTGCCATCGCTTAGCCGATGCCGTGCCTTCATCGTATTATCATTATGCGTCTGCTCATATTCATAGGTGTATGTCAAGTCCGTAGAGAACTTGCCCTTGGCATATTGCAGGGAGCCACGCCCTTGGCCGCTGCCGTTATATTGATTAACATACTGCCCATAGATCTCTCCCTGCAGCTTACCTCGGTCTTCGGAATCGTGGTTCAGGACAATGTTGATGAGTGCGCCTCGCACTTGGTACTTCGCCGTAGCATTGGGGATGACCTCCGCCTTGGTAATCCGGCTTACCGGCGTTGATTTCAGCAGAGCGTTCACCTGATCGGCTGAAAGGGTGGAAACTTTGCCATCGATGACAACGGTGGCTCTTCTTCCCGCTACGACAAAGCCGTCCCCCTGAGGCGTCACGCCTGGAAGCTTTCCGATGGCCTCGAAGGCATTGTCTGCCGGAGTCTTCTCCAAAATTCGTGGCACATCATACACCAAAGCGCCTTTATCCATCTTGACAACAGGGATTTCACCCACGACCGTGGCTTCCGACAATTTCAAAAACAGACTGTCAGCTGCGGCGACAGACAATGAATCCGGATTCTGTGCCACCACCCGGGCAGCAGAGATGGCGATACCCACCAGCAATAAAATTCTCTTCATGTCGATAAAAATTAGGCCGTCCTTTCCGGCCATTATTTCACGCCGCTAAATTGCCATGAATCTCGGACAAACTGTGTTAACGTACGGTTAAGAAGTGTTAAATAGTGTTAAAACTCTCTGTGATTCTGCAAATTCCGCTAACTTTGCGCTATGAAATTTCCGTCCAGACGCATCGTCATATTGCTGATACTATCTCTGGCAGCTCTCTTCGGCTACCAGATTTATTGGCTGTCCGGCCTATACCGTTCCTCCATCAAATCGAAGGAATCCGGGATAAACCTCGCCCTCCAGAAAGCCGATTATGCCGAAATGATGGAACGACTGCGCAATGTCAGCGCAAGCGGCCGCCACGGGGCGATAGAGTTGAACACCGGATACTCCCAAGACAGTGTATCCTCACTGGTTTCTGTCAACACAAACCCAATCGTAATTAATGAGAATGGCTCCAAATCCGTGTTAGTCACGACCGTTCAAGTTGACCGGAATCTCGGCAGTGACAACGAGCAGACGCAGTACGCTTACGCCATTAGCGATTCTCAAGAATCTACCGACTACTACCAGCGAGGAATGCATGCAGGAGTGGATGTCATTGCCGAAGTGAATTTCCATAAGCTGGACTCATTGCTTTCAATGATGCTCGACGACTACAGGCTGAACGTACCGCACCGCCTGCAGATGCTCACCGACAGCACGATGGTCGCAACTATTTCAACCTCCGGCTATGAGCCGTCCGGCAGAGCTAAGAATTACGACTACGTCTACGGAAAAACGCTCGCTGACAAATACGAGCTCACGATTGAGCCCCTTACCGGCATTGTATTCAGGGAAATGTCCGGGGTAATCGCAGCATCGCTGATTCTGTTCCTCATGCTCGCCTTTTCCTTCTGGTTTCTCATCCATGCCATGCTCAAACAAAAGAGCCTGGAGGAAATGAAGAGCGACTTCACCAACAACATCACCCATGAGCTCAAGACACCTGTGGCAGTGGCGTATGCCGCCAATGACGCTCTCCTGAACTTCGATGCAGGAAACGACTCAGAAAAGAGGCGTGAATATCTGGAAATCAGTCAGAGCCAGCTAAAGAAACTGGAAATAATGATCGAGCAAATCCTTTCAACGAGCATGGAAAGCCGGAAAACCTTCGAACTCAAGAAAGAAGACATCAAGCTCAAACCTCTGCTGCAAAACTTGGCAGACCATCACCGCCTTTCAACGGAAAAACATTGCGAGATCCATATTGAGTCAGAAAACGCTCTGGTCATTCACGTAGACCGCTTTCATTTCGGGAACGTCATTAGCAACCTCATCGACAATGCCATCAAATATTCCGGAAATGCCATCAAAATCGTAATAAGGGCAAAGACGACTTCTGGCGGCGTTGAAATAAGCGTCAAAGACAACGGCATAGGGATAGTTCCTGACAAACAGAAGCACATATTCGACAAATTCTACCGCATCCCCACTGGCAACATCCACGATGTCAAAGGTTATGGCCTGGGTCTCTACTACGCCAAGACCATGGTTGAAAAGCACGGCGGAACCATCAGCGTCTCCAGCACTCTCGGCAAAGGCAGCGAATTTCGGATATTCATTCCTCAGGCTCCCTGCTAATCCTGTCATTATGAATATTTAATTGTAATTCTGAACGAAGCGAAGAATATATGTCAACGATAAAAATACTGCTTGTTGAAGACGAAAAGACCTTGGTCCAAATCGTAAGCGAGACCCTCCGAGGCAAGGGCTTCACAGTCGAGACCGCCTACGACGGCATTGAAGGGCTCAAACGCTTCTTTGAAGTCCATCCAGATGTCCTCATCGCCGATGTCATGATGCCTCGGCTGGACGGATTCGAAATGGTGCGTCGCATCCGCAAAACCGATGACCACACCCCTGTTCTCTTCCTCACGGCAAAATCTAACCCAGACGATGTCGTCACTGGCTTTGAGCTGGGAGCCAATGATTACCTCAAAAAGCCATTTGCCATCCAGGAACTCATCGTCCGCATAAAGGCTCTTATGGGAAAAGCCTACATGACGGAACAGCAGGAAACGGAACAGAGCGAGTACCAGATAGGAGATTATCGCTTCTTACCTATCACCCAGGCCCTTGAATATCTCCCCGATGGAATAACCATCAGCATCTCCCACCGAGAAACCGAAATCCTCCGCCACCTATGCCGCGCAAAAGGAGCAATCGTCCCCATGCAGAACCTACTCCTGGATCTATGGGGCGACGACGATTTTTTCAACGCCCGCAGTCTTCAGGTATTCATCACCCGCCTCCGCCGCAGCCTCTCCAAAGACCCAAGCATACGCATCGTCAATGTCCGCAGCACCGGCTACAAGCTAATAGTGGCAGAATATTGAGGAGTCTGCTTTCCATAATATTCATGAGTAACTCCTTTTAATGATTCATTGGAGCATATTCAAGCCACGAATGGGCTTAGGTCCATGCCAAGACCATATTTTTGATTTTAAATTTAATGCAAAGTTTAATCTGCAGACATCGTTTTTTTCATATTTAACGTATTTTTGTATTCAGCAATTTGCTAAACAACAGTCCTGATAAAAGATGAAATGTATCAGGATGTGGCGACGAATCATGGTTAAAAATATTTTATTGGTAGCTCTGGGCGGTGCAGTAGGCTCAGCATGCCGTTATCTGGTTACGAGAGTGGTTGATATTACTGCTTTTCCTATTGCGACATTGGCCGTCAACCTACTTGGATGCTTGCTCGTTGGCTTCTTGGTTGGCATCATGGACAGAAATTTCATGCCGCAGGAATTCAAGCTGCTGCTAATATCCGGCTTCTGTGGAGGGTTCACCACATTCAGCACATTCGCCAATGAATCCTTCGCCATGATGAAAGCCGGAGACCTGCTTCTTTCGGGTTTGTACATAGGTGTTAGCGTCATCTTTGGCATCTTGGCTGTCTGGTTCGGCTTGCAGCTAGCCAAATAGGATGAAGGGGTGGGGCGTTCAAGAATGACTATTTCTTAAAAAGTCATGTGGATGGTGAAGACGTATCGCAGTGTGGGCAGCTACGGAAATCACCTGAACAGCAGCTCGAAGGTCGTGCTGGATGGACTTGAGGCGATGAGAGAGATGGTGCCGCCATGCCTGTTCATTATCTGGAGGGAGATACTGAGGCCTATGCCGCTGCCATTGGATTTCGTGGTGAAAAAAGGCACGAAAATTTGCTCCTGCACATCGGGCGGAATTGGAGCGCCGTCATCCGAGACGCGGACATGGGTCTCCCCAGCATTGTCGATGTAAGTGCGGATGTCCACGTGCTTGGAGCCAGCCTGAACGGCATTCTTAATTAAATTTATGAATACCCTGGAAATCTGGCTCTCGTCAATATAGAGCATGATGTCCTTTGTCAAGGCCTCGTAAGTGCACTCGGTACCAGCATCCTTGCATTGCTTATCGGTCAGCCTGATAACCTTGTTCATGAGATCGTCCAGCATCACCGCCTTGCGAAGAGGACGAGAGACTCCGCTCAGCTCCCTGTAAGTTTCAACGAATTTGATAAGGTCACGAGACGAGGCCGAGATGGTCTCCAACCCCTTTTTGACATCCATTTCCTGCTCCTGAGGCGGCAGGTCGGCATACTTCGACAAGGCATCGCTCAGCGAGGCAATTGGCGAGACAGTGTTCATAATCTCATGGGTGAGGACTCGTATCAGCTTCGTCCACGATTCCTGCTCGTTGCGCTGACGCTGACGCTCGAAAATCCAGCGTAACCTGTTAAGCGAGCGATTCAGCCTGCTTGATTCAGAAAAACGGAAATTCAATTCGCCATCCTCTATGGCATCCAGCATGAAATCCACTTTCTTCTTGTCATTCCTGCGAACCACGAATGTAGTTACCACCATGGCCAAGACAACCACGGCAGCAGCCACGACTATGATCAGCCAGTCATGCATCAGATATTATATTTGTTAAGCTTCTTGTAAAGCGTCGGTCTGCTGATGCTGAGAGCCTGAGCCACCTTCGTAAGGTTGCCAGCATACCGCTCCATCGCATCCCTGATGACCTTTTCTTCCGCCTCTTCCAGCGTTTCAGAAGCAGCAACGGAAACATGTTCTTTAAGTTCGAAATCCTTTGGCTCCAGCTGCTTTCCTTCCGCGAGAATCACAGCCTTCTCCACTGCATTGCGCAGCTCCCTGATATTCCCACTCCATGAATATTCTTTCAGTTCGGCACCCGCCTCAACAGAAATTCCGCCCACCGAGCGATGGTATTTTTCATTGAATGCGGCTATGAAACTCTCAGCAAGTGGGATAATATCATTCCTGCGCTCTCGAAGCGGAGGAAGTTCGAAATGCACTGTGTTGATGCGATAATATAAATCCTCCCTAAAACGTCCATCTGCGACGCTTTTTTCAAGATTCGTGTTCGTAGCGCAGATTAGCCTGATGTCAATCGGGATGGCCTTGGAGTCCCCTATCCTAGTAACGCACCTATTCTGAAGCACCCGTAAAAGTTTTGCCTGGAGATGCAAAGGAATATTCCCAACCTCATCCAGAAAAAGGGTTCCCCCTTCTGCCTGCTGGAAATACCCTACATGGTCTGCGTGCGCATCCGTGAACGCACCCTTCACGTGCCCGAAAAGCTCGCTCTCGAAAAGGGTCTCAGGAATAGCCCCAGCGTCCACTGCTACGAAAGGACGGCCTTTCCGCAGGCTCTTGTCATGCACCGCCCTTGCTAGCAAGTCTTTTCCGGTACCGTTCTCTCCAGTAATCAAAACAGAAGCATCGGTAGGAGCTATCTTAGCAAGACTGTGACGTATGACTGCCATCTTGTCGCTGTCGCCCCAATACATCACGGTAGCATCAAGCTGCGGCTCCGCTTTGGAATTAGCCTTAATCGCCTTGTCCCTCGCCGCAGACAGGGTGGAAATAAGTTTCTCGTTGTCCCAAGGCTTGGTTATGAAGTCAAAAGCCCCTCTGCGCATTCCTTCTACGGCCAGAGCTATGTCGGCATATGCCGTGAAAAGGACAATCTCGGTTCGAGGAAATATATGCTTAATCTCCTTGGTCCAATACAGCCCCTCGTTGCCATTGTTGGCGCTGGAATTAAAGTTCATGTCCAGCAGCACGACATCAGGACGGAAGCTTTCAAGCATTGAAGCCAAAGTGGCCGGAGAAGGAATAAGCTCAACTCCAGCAAAATAAGGGGGCAGGAGCAGCTCCAAAGCCGCCCTTATCCCCTTGTTGTCATCTACTACCAGTATGCGCCCTTTCTTCATCTTGAGCAAATTTAATTAATTTATCAGAACACTAGAACATCGCTTTCCCCGAAATTGTCGTATGAAGATGTAATTACCTTCTCCCCTGGCTCAAGACCTTCCAGCACCTCATAATATTGAGGGTTCTGCCTGCCTATCCGAATATTCCTTTTCACAGCCTTGCTGCCATCTTTTGTCAGGACATAGATCCATTTTCCACCGGTCTTTTGATAGAAGGCACCACGGGGGATGAGAATGGCCGATTCAGGCTGGCCAAGCTGAAGATTCAAGTAATATGTCTGGCCAGTGCGTATGTTCTCTGGCTGCGTTTCCGTGAACTTAAAGTCGGCTTGGAACTTACCATCCCTCACCTCAGGGTAAACTTTACGTACCTGAGCAGAAAATTTTTCGCCCTGCCTCTCGAATTCCGCCTCCAGCCCAGGCACGACCCTGTCAATATAGTGTTCATCAATCTGAGCTTCAATCTTATAGCTTCCCACAGAATTAATCTGGCCAATCCTAGTGCCTGCAGGAATAGATTGCCCTAAAACCGCATCAAGAAGGCCAAGCTCGCCGTCGATCGGAGACTTTATGGTCAGGTTCGCCTTTCTCCCACGAATCAGCGCCATATTCTTGCGCATATTGCTTAAATTGTCTTGCATCTGAGCGATTTCTACACCCCTATAGAGACTGTCCTGAACGGCACGGTCCAGCACCAGCTTGTATTTCTTCTGCGAAAGCTCGTAGTCCTCCTTCGCTTTGAGATATTCTTCCTTAGCGATTAATTTTTCTGCGTAAAGGGACTTCTGCTGCTCGTAAGCCCTCTTGTTGCGCTGAACCTCGATTTCAAGGGTAGCTTCATCCTGCCGCAAGGAAAGTTTCTGCTGTTGCATCTGAATCATGGTGTTTCGCAGAATATTCTCTTTCTCTGCCAGTTCGGCCTCAGAATTCAGTATCTGAAGGTCAAGGTCATCGTTGCTAAGCTCGAGGATAGGATCCCCAGCCTTCACCATAGCTCCTTCCTCAAGGATTATCTTCTCCACCGTGCCGCCTTCGCGAGGACTCAGCTGAATGGTGACCATAGGCTGCACCTGCCCACTCACGCGTATATAGTCATTGAACTCACCGCTCTTGACATCCCCGATGGTGAGGGTGTTCTTGTCTGCCCTGAAGGTCTTCCTGCTAGGAGAGGCAATGAGATAAATTATGAATATGAGGACGATTGCTCCTATCCAGAAAGGGAGCGCTTTGCGAGTGAATGCCAATCGCCAGCCTTTTTTCTTTTCAATTATTGTATCCATATTTCTTTTAATATTTCATATTAAACATATACTTGAAAT